>JAHDIS010000091.1 GCA_020630695.1 Paracoccaceae bacterium
GCGTCCTGCGACCCTTCCCCGGTGCGGATTTCCACACGCCCTTGCGTTCGTCGAGTGCCATGGCTTCCTCCTGCTTTGGACGAACAATAGCGACTGTCTGACCCGGCGCGCAGGTGAAAAGCGACGCAAATTTGCAGCCTTGCGCCCAGAAATACCCGCGCTTTTGCCCGATGGGTGACGGAAAGTTCCGATAGAGGTATTTAAGGTCAAAAGAACAGGCGCAAATCAGGGGCCAATATGCTGCGTTTCACAGTGATAACTTGGGCAATGGTCGCGCTCTTGGCGCTGGCGATTGTGCTGGGTGGCCCGTTTGCCGGTTTGGCGCTCGCCTATATGACGGTCTTCACCTTCTTCATGGACAAGATCACGGCGATTGCGGCGCCAGACACCCCGGGCCAAGAGTTTCCGGCTGGGGATAACCTCAGTATATCCTTGGGGATAATCCATTTTCCGCTTTTGTACGGTGGGGTTTGGGCGCTTTGTTCATCACCGGCCTTGGCGCTTCTTGATAAGGTGCTGCTATTCTTTGCGCTTTCCCTGTTTCTGGGACAGGTCAGCAACTCCAACGCGCATGAATTGATACACCGCGCACCACGCTTCATGCGCCGCCTTGGTGTCGCGGTTTACAGCTCGGTCCTGTTTGGCCATCACGCGTCGGCCCATGTGCGCGTGCATCATATTCATGCGGCAACCGATGCCGATCCGAACTCTGCCAAACTGGGCGAGCCGTTCTACAGCTACGCTGTGCGGGCATGGATCGGATCGTTTCGCGCAGGACTTCTGGCCGAATCGAGGCTGCGCGGGAACACTGGCACGCATCCCTATGTCATCTACGCCGCCGGGTCTGCCGCGTCCTTGGCCATTGCCTTTGCCATCGCAGGTGTGGTGGGTGTTTTCGTTTTGCTGGGTTTGGCCATCTACGCGCAGTTGCAACTGCTGCTGTCAGACTACGTGCAACACTATGGGCTGCGGCGGGCCGTGACGTCTGAAGGCAAGGCGGAACCAGTTGGTCCTCAACACAGCTGGAATGCGCCTCAGGGCTTTTCCTCAGCCTTGATGCTCAATGCGCCACGGCATTCCGACCACCATGCCAAACCCGCCAAAGCCTACCCCGGCCTCGAACTCGATCGCTCGGCCATGCCGATGCTACCGCATTCGCTGCCGGTCATGGCTGTTCTTGCGCTGGTGCCGCCGGTGTGGCGCAGGGTGATGGACAAACGCGCAGTCAAATGGGCGGCTCACCGCGCAATGGATACGGCGGGGATTACCTGACCTTCCCTTGCGGGCCGCAAAGGCCCATATCTGTTGGCATGAAACAGCTATTCGCCTTTGCGCTTTTGACCGCGACCGCCCTGCCCGTCCTAGCAGCCGAGCCTATGAACGGCGCTGACTTCGAACGCTATGTCACTGGAAAAACGCTCTATTTCGGGCTGGAAGGCCAAGCTTACGGCGTTGAGGAATACCTGCCAAACCGCGAAGTGCGCTGGTCCTTTTTGGATGGCAAATGCAAGGAAGGCTACTGGTACGAAGCCGATCAACAGATCTGTTTTGTCTACGAGGACAACCCCGAGCCGCAATGCTGGTCATTCTTCCGCGAAGGTTCTGGGCTGCGCGCCGTTTTTGAAAACGACCCGTCCAGCACAGTCCTGTACGAAGCCCAGCAGAACGATGACCCGATGCTATGCTATGGCCCGGACGTTGGTGTCTGACAGGCTCACACCCGCAAACCCGGTGCGCAGCGCTTCGGCAAGATCCTGAATGATGCCCGGCCCGCCCTTGCCAATGTACATATTGATTTTCTGGCTACCGAGATCGGGCAATCCCGCATTCTGATCGATATAGGCCAACTGCGGCGCTGCATGTCCCTCAAGACAAGAGGTGATCGCCAGATCCGCACTGACCGTCGCTTCGATGGTTCGGTCATTGTCCGAATCCACCGCCATTTCCCATTCGATTCCTGCATCGTCCAGTTCCGACAACGCACGCGGCCGGAACCCGCAGAACCTGCAATAGGCCAGGCGGACCGGGCGGCCTTTGTGGGCCTGACCGTCCGGGGCGCCAATCCAGCGCAGCGGCACTTCGACCAAGGTTTCGCCGCCTTCGCTCATTTCGGGCTCAGTGGTCAGGATCACATCAACCTCACCGCGCGAAAACTGCTCCTTGAGCACCTTGGTGTACGAACTGACCAGTTGCACTTTGACACGGGGATGGGTGCGGCCCATGCGCTGCAACACCTGCGGAATCACCGGGTAAACAATGTCGTGCGGCACTCCGAGCACCAACTCGCCTTCCCAGCGTTGATCGGTTAGGCGGGCGTAGATTTCATCGTTCAGGTCCACCATCTTTTGCGCGTAGGTCAAAAGCTGTGCACCGGCCGGTGTCAGTGCCACGCCGCGACCTGATCGTTCCAACAAGGCCATATCGAGCATTTCCTCGAGCCTTTTGATCTGCATTGAAACGGCGGACTGGGTCAGGTTGAGAAAGCCTGCCGCACGGGTGACCCCTCCGGATTGGGCAACCGCAACGAAAGATCGCAACGTCGTTATGTCCAAGTTTCTCATCCATCAATCTCCGTGATGATTGCCTTCAAAAACATTCGTTTCCAAAATGAACCACGATCAGGCTAATACATCAAGCATCGAAATGCAAAACCGCCAAATCATCACGAATTGGAAAGGAACTCATCATGATCCGTGTTGAAACCCGCCTCGCCCTGTCCTCCCGTCCATCCATTGGCCGTATCGTATCCCAGTGGGCCTCTGTCGCCCGTCAGCGCCGCGCTTTGGCGCAGCTGGACGAAACAGCGCTGCGCGACGTGGGTATCAACCCGCGCGAAGCTGCCAGCGAAGCTGCACGTCCGTTTTGGGACGCTCCGAGCAATTGGCGCATCTGAAACCTACCATTTTCAGTGATTTGCCCCCGGTTCTCCTTGAAACTGGGGGCATGATGACCAATATTCATGCCATACCCCCGCGCGCGCGGGGCGAGTTTTTCCTACGGAGGCTTAAATGGCTGAATATGATACGATCCGGGCTGCTGGCGTCTCCGGCGCACGCGCTGCCCAGATTGACGAAGGGCTTCGCGCCCACATGAACAAAGTCTACGGCACAATGTCCGTAGGCATGCTGATCACCTTTGCAGCGGCTTGGGCCATTTCCGGTCTCGCGGTCACATCCGATCCGTCGGGTGCGTCGACCATGCTGCGCGAAGGACAGTTCCTGACCGGCTTGGGTGAGGCGCTTTACAACTCGCCACTGAAGTGGGTGGTCATGTTTGCTCCGCTTGCTTTCATCTTCTTCGGCTTCGGCGCTGCGATGAACCGCATGTCCGCTGCTGGCGTACAGGTCCTGTTCTATGGCTTTGCCGCTCTGATGGGTCTTTCGATCAGCTCGATCTTCCTGGTGTTCACCGGCTACTCGATCATTCAGGTGTTCCTTGTCACCGCGATTGCCTTTGCAGGCCTGTCGATCTGGGGCTACACCACAAAGAAAGACATCTCGGGTTGGGGTTCGTTCCTGATCATGGGTGTGATCGGTATTCTGGTCGCGTCGATCATCAACATCTTCCTCGGCTCGCCGGCGATTGCCTTTGCCGTATCGATCCTGGGTGTGCTGATCTTTGCAGGCCTCACAGCCTACGACACGCAGAACATCAAGAACACGTACCTGCAGCACGCGGTACACGGTGATCAGGAATGGCTGGCCAAAGCGGCCATCATGGGTGCTTTGAACCTCTACCTGGACTTCATCAACATGTTCATGTTCCTGCTGCAACTTATGGGCAACCGCGAATAACACGCAGAGCTTGCATGAATACCCAAGGGCCGGTCTAATGAACCGGCCCTTTTTTTATGCCCGGAGACTGCCATGCCCGTCTTTGACCCAAAGACCGTGACACGCGATACAGGCTCTGGTGCCTGCGGCCCCTTCGAGGCCTTGCTCTTTTCTGACAGCGGTGGACTGACCCAGTTTGGCGCCTTCGAGGAAATCCTGCCGCCGGGCTCGGCCTCATCTATCGCGCACTGGCACCGCGAAGAGGACGAGATGGTTTATATTCTTGAAGGTGAGGCCACGCTGACCGAAGGCGAAGCAACCCATGTGCTCAGCCCCGGCATGGCCGCGACCTTTCGGGCTGGCGTCGAAGCGGGTCACTGTCTGGAGAACCGCAGCGATGCGCCGCTGCGTTACCTTGTGATCGGCACGCGCGCGCCGCACGACCGTGTGACCTATCCGGGCAAGGACCGGGTGCTGCACGTCACCCGCAGTTCCAACGAACGCCGATGGACCCGCTTTGATGGCGGTCCGGCAGAGCCGCTCTACGACGACTAGTACCGCGGTCGTGCCCGGATCGCCGCTAGAGCATGCGTTCCATATGGACTGCGGGAAAGGCCAAGCCACCCGGCAGAGGTACGTCGATATCACCACAGGCAACAAAGCCCATCGCCTCATAGAAGCCGACCGCGCTCAGCGTGCTCTGACACTGCATCTGAACCATTCCGCAGGCCTTGGCCCCCATCAGGATCGCGGCCATCAACAATTGTGCCACGCCCTGACGCACGTGATCCGGGTCCGTCGCTACATGGCGAATATGGCCGATCCCACGCACACCGGGACGCCCGCCAGGGGCTTGCATGGACCATCCACCGGCCCCGATGATCGCGTCCCCCCGCTCGGCCACAAAGAACAATCCCGACCGGATCAAATCCGGTTGCGCGCGGCCAATGATCGGGATGGCTGTGACCAGAACTGAGGGCGGATAGTCCATCGCCAGCAACTGGGCATAGCTGCGTTGAAACAACCGGTCGAGCGACGTGATGTCAGACATCTGGGCCTGCCGGATGTGCGATACGTCGTCGTTCATGCGAATCTCGCCTTGATACAAACTGAACCGTTTCGCTGTTGCATCCGCCCGGCACCCCTTGTTCAGACCGCTCCACTGCAAGCTAGGGCAAAGCTGGCCCCAAACCAGAAGACAAAGAAAAAGCCGTGCAGGACGTCCTGCACGGCTTTGATCAATTCGGTGTGGGAAGATCGATTACTTGATCTTGCCTTCCTTGTATTCGACATGCTTGCGCACAACCGGGTCGTACTTGCGCACGGTCATCTTCTCGGTCATGGTCTTACCGTTTTTCTTGGTCACGTAGAAGTGGCCGGTGCCCGCGGTCGAGTTCAGGCGGATCTTGATTGTTGCTGGCTTCGCCATGGGGTGTCTCCTGCAGCGGGTGCCCGAAGCGCCCGTGAAATCCTTTGAACCTGCCTTTTACGCATCACAGACCCCGAGTCAACGGGGCCTGAGGGATAAATCACGCGTGGAGGGCCTATAAGCCGGATTCTGTCCCCCTTGGGTTACCCCAAGGTTAGACGACCATTCCTCTGGGCCTGCGATTGCCCGCAGGCTCAAGCTGCCAACCCGGACCGCTCGGGGTGAAGCGCCCCTGCCGCGATATCCCGAAGGATCAGCCCGGCGCGCGGTCCCTATTAGGCATTGCTCCTGGTGGGGCTTGCCATGCGAGCGCTGTTTCCAGTGCCCCGGTGGGCTCTTACCCCACCGTTTCACCCTTACCCCACCAAAGTGGGGCGGTTTCATTTCTGTGGCGCTTTCCGTCAGGTTGCCCTGCCCGGGCGTTACCCGGCACCAATGCTTCAGCGAGTCCGGACTTTCCTCTCGGGTGGGCGAACCCACCCAAGCGGCCGTCCAGCCCTCCACGCAAAGCGCTGATAGAGCCCACGCGGCCCCGGGTCAACGGGCGCTGGACCGGATTGCAGACAGGCGGCGTCAGCGCAAAACCAGTGGTTCGTGCAGCCAGCTGCGCAACGCAAGCGCCACCGCCTCGGGCTGTTCAAGCGCCGGGTAGTGTCCTGCACCTTGCAGCACCTCGAGGCGCGCGCCCGGAATCAGCTCCGCCATGAAACTGTGGCGTTTGACCGGCACGACAGGGTCTTCTTCTCCGCACATCACCAGAACAGGAACCGCGATCCGGCGCAGAACGCCTTGTTGATCCCGGCGCCGTTGGAGGGCCCGGGACTGGCGTGCGTAAATCTCGGGACCCAGACCAAAAGCCATATCCCGCAGCAACTCCAGAACCTCGTTCCGGTGGTGACTTGTGGCCAAGTGATCAGGGCGAAACTCTTCGTCCAGCACTTCGGCAAAGCGTCCCGCCTTGGTGCGGATCAGGCGCGGGTCGCGTTCAGCCGCCTGTTGCGGTGTCTCGGCCAAAGGATGCGCGCTCATGATCGCCATCCGGGCGACCCGGTCAGGGGCCCTTCGGATCAGTTCCAGCGCGACAACGCCGCCCATACCATGTCCGACCAAAGCGCATCGCTTGGGCAAAACATCCAACAATCCCGAAGCGATTTCCTCGATCCGCTCACCGTTTACAGGTGCAGCGCACATCACGGCATGATCTCGCGACAGATCCGCGATCTGGGGCCCAAACGCCCGTGCATCGCTCAGGAACCCCGGCAGGAAAACCACGGTTTCGCGCATCATACCCCAACCTGTTCAAATACTTTGTGTTCCTTGGTCAGACTGGAAAACAGGCCTGATTGCAAGAGCCTACCGGAGCAACGGCGGTGGAATGCGAATTTTTTCGCTCTCTGGCTGTAGGGACAGCCGGATCGCTGCCCCGTTGCTCAGTTTATCTTGATCTTGTCCCAGAAGATCCCGAGGTGCTTGGACACAATCTGCGCATAGCGGTCGGAGTCTTTCAAAACGGCCAAGCCGGCGTTGAACCGATAAAGATGTGTAGTGCCGCGCCAGTGCTTTTTCGAAATGATCACATGAAGCGACTCGGAAGACAGCGGGCGGTCCAATGGCACCACCCTGCCCCGTAATCCCATCCCTTCGATGGTTGTGGCACCCAAAAAGACATTCACCGTCACCGCGTCCACGTCTCCGGCCTGCAGGGCCGCAAAGCAATCCTGCGGTGTATCCGGCTGGATCAACGACACCAATCCGCGTGACAACCATTGCCGGTCCGGACGTTCCAGATCATGTGTGAAATATCCAGCCGGGCGACAGAGCCGCTTGCCCACAATATCTGCGTCGCTTTCGAAGGTGAATTGCGAGCCTTCGTTCACGAAAAGCAAGATCAGCACCTCGACCAGTGGGTCCGAGAAATGGAAGTTTTTGCAGCGTTCTTCATTCGGCGTTTGCGCACAATTGGGTTGGTACCAAGGAAAGCCCATATCGAACCGTTTGGCATCCAGATCCGCCAAATGATCCGCCCAAGTGTCATTCCACGTCAGGGAATATGTCAGTGGATCCGGCGTGCTTTCCATGACCGCGTGCACCAGTTCCGTCACCATTCCGCTGCCGGGCCAATCCTGATCGGTGAACGGGCTAAAGCCAGACCCGGTGAGCAAGTTGATTTCCGCCTCATCGCGCAAAAGCGGCGTCGCATTGGCCTGTGCGCTGCCAGGAGCGCACGGAATCATCAACACATCACCCGCCGAGACCTGAAAGACCGAGGCCTTCAGTTTGTCTTCGTTAGCGTAGTAGATCAGTGTCCACTGCTCGGGATCGCCATAATGCTTTTCAGCGATGGTAAAGACGCTTTCACCTTCGGCAACCGCATAGCGCGTCGGCGCGCAGCCGTCATTGCCACTTTGGGCCAGAACTGCCGAGGGTGACACAAGATAGCTGGCGGTCATGACCGCCAGCGCGATTTTCAAAAAAGCCAACGGGCTGCGCATGAACTTACAAGCCCGACCAGATGCTGGAGAGATGCTTGTCCAATACGCTGACGTATTCGCCACTGTCGCGAATTGCGGACAGGCCGCTGTCAAAGGACGATAGAATTTCCTGCGCTCTCGGGTTCGACTTGTGCGCAACAACGTGCAGCCCTTCGATCGACAATGGGCGGCGCAGCTCAAGCGTTACCTTGTCGGCCAGTCCCATGTCCCGCAGCAA
Organism: Paracoccaceae bacterium; assembly: GCA_020630695.1. Classification (GTDB taxonomy): domain Bacteria; phylum Pseudomonadota; class Alphaproteobacteria; order Rhodobacterales; family Rhodobacteraceae; genus Thalassococcus_A; species Thalassococcus_A lentus. Next base: position 7,912 of record JAHDIS010000091.1, read on the forward strand.
CATACGCCCTGTAAATTCGTTCAGAGCCACAGCATCGACACCACCATTTTCGAGGCGCTCAAAGCATTCGCGGCCTGTGACCGGCTGCTGAAGACGCGCGCCCACCTGCGACAGGTAATCCGCACCGGATCCACGCTGGGCCAGTGTCCCGTGCCCGAGAGGGCTGCAGACGCGCACGCCTGCCAGATCAGAAATCTCGTTGTATGCGATTGGGCGATCCTTCGAGGTGAACAGGACCACCAGCATTTCGAACAGGGGTTCGGAATAGAGATAGTCCGTGCAGGCACGGCTGTTTGGCGCCGCGGTGCAGTCCGGTTTCTTCCATGGGAAGGCGAGATCGACCATGCCCTCGGACAACATCGGATCAAGGTGTGCCGAGCGGTCATTCACCCATACAAACTTGTGCTCAGGCAGACCGGAGGCGGCGACCATCGAACGGTTGACTAGCTCGGTGATCAAACCCGACGACAGCAACAAACGGTTGGTGAAAGGTTTGAAATCGTCCCCGGCCAGAAGACGGATGGTGCCACCAGCATTTCCTGCCGCAGCCACCCGTGCCGGAGCACGGCGGTCTTGCGGTTTCACGGTCGCGGTTACCGCCTTGGGAACGGCGGCATTGGCCTGCAAAACCGTTCCTCCTTCGAGCCCGACCGGCAATCCGTTGATACACGGAAGGCGGTAGCTCTGACCAACCCGGATCTGGTTCGGGCTCGGAATCTTGTCGATGTTTGATCGGTAAATTGTGGTCCACTGCCCGGCGTCTTTGTACAGCTTGTCCGCAATAAGAGACAGTGAGTCTCCGCGCTGTACTGTGTAGTTTCCGCCGCAGGTTTGCTGTGCTTCGGCTGCAAATGTACTGGCCGCAAGCATCGCGGCCGCCGCCGCGCTTGCACGTATAGTCATACTCGATGTCCCCCTACTACCCTTCAAAGCTGTACTGATTTTGTGCCTCAGGTCAATGACGATACCACTTATTGGGGTTAGGCGGATATCTGCCAATATTTTAGGGGCTTTGCACAGCATTCGCGATGTATTGGAGGAACTAGGGATGGGCTATTCGCGCCGCTTGGCGGCTCAAACAGATAGAATCGGTGCCGCACCGGTTGGCGGATCGTCTCCCGGATCAATGCATTCAGACACCGGATTTATTTGCGCGTCCCGGCTAGGGCTGATCCTCCGGCACGCCAGGCTCGGACACCGTTTCAGGGGCTTCGGGCGGTGGATTGAGCGTTCTGCAGAACGCGATCATGGCATCGATGCTACGCCGGGAGGCGTGCAATGGAAGGCTCAGAAGCAGACGGCCTTCACTTCGGATCCGCACCGTGTTGGACGCCTGAAGCGCCTCAATCATCGGATCGTCCACGTTCACCGGATGCAGTACCATACCCGAGGTTTCATGGAACCGAGCCAAAGGCAGATCATAGTCATCCCCTCCGACGCGCAGCGAGATCCCGACAACGTCCAACTGGCTTTCAACAGGCAATCCCAGTTCCAGAATAAATTGACCATCACCATTGGGCTGGGTCTGGGCATAGGCCGAACCGGTCGCGTCAGCGCCGCCCTTTGGTGACGGGCCAAGGCAATAGAGCCCCATGAAATTGGGGACCCCGGCATAGGAATAGGCAAAAGCACCATCATCTTCAGTGATCGCTTGCCACGTCTGTGCCGAAAGAGTTGTTGCAAACAATCCACTCAGAAAAGCCAACAGCGCTACCCGCAGCATGTCTCAAATCCTTATCGTACCAATGGATCAAGGCTGCCTCGGCTTCTTCACAACTGCAAGCCTTTGCCGCTGACAGGCAGATCAAAGCCGCGCGATCAGCCAGACTGGCGCGCGATTTGCTGCCAAACCGACAGCTCATCGATCAGGGTCCATTCACGTCTCAGGCCGTGCGGACCGAATTCGGCATGGCTGATGCCCATGATGTGGATGTTCGCCCCTGTGGGCGTGCCAAACAGCCCCCAGCCGTCGTGCTTGCCGGTCAAGGACCAGCGCAGCGCCGCACGCGGCGGCAGCAAGGCTTCCTCCATTCCGATCTTGTGGTGCAAAACGAATTGCGCCGAAGGAAAGGAGCCACGCAGCCCCATCCAGAACGCTTCCGCCGCCACGGTGCCAAAAGCGGGCTTCATTCCGGGATAATCCAGCTGGCACGCGCGGTCATATTGTTCCGGAAATCGGGAAAACGCACCCAGCATCACACTTTGCAAAAAATCGGC
>JAHDIS010000024.1 GCA_020630695.1 Paracoccaceae bacterium
CGCCTGAAGATCGTTCATTCCGCGGCCTGATTCTGCGCGCGCCATCTGTTTACGCGGCTTGCCACCCAGTCATGAAAGCAATGTGTCGGCCCATCCATGGCAGGGCTGAAGCGTCCGCCATCAAAGCCCGAAGCGTGGCGACCGCGCTGCATGCCTTCGACGACAAAGATGTCTTCTTCGAAGACAAGCTTCCACAACGCGGCATTGCTGGCGCGCAGCTCGGCGTCGGTATCGGGGGTTGGATAGTACAGGTGCACATGCTCAGAGGTGTGGTCCGGGCCTTCGGGCACAAGAATGAGAACAAAGGCATGATCGCGGTGAACGCCCAGCAGAACATTGGGAAAGGCTGCGATGTATTCGGCCGCGGTGTCCCATTTCTCGTCCAGTTCGGCGAAGTCCGGAAAGGTTGTTCCATCCTCACCTTTGAGTTGGCGATAGACCCATGTGCCTTGTCCCGCATAAAGCTCGGGCGCTTCGATATTGTAGTGATCTTCGAGCCGCGAATAGCTGTTCAAACCCGGATGGACCCAAGGCAGGTGATAGCTTTCGCAATAGTTTTCGACGGCCAGTTTCCAGTTGGTTTTCACGTCCAGAACAAACCGGCTGTTTTCGCCACCATGGTAAACGGGTTGATCGAATTCGGCCCATCGTTGGATCAGGTCGGCCATGGCTTCTTCGAAGGGCAGGGCGTCACCGCTTACGTTGATCCAGACAACGTCGCGCCAGATGTGGCTGCGAACTTCGATCAGGCCCAATGTCGCGCGGTCGATTGCGTCGTGCGTGTTCTGGCCCGGCCCACCCACATGGGGCGTCGACACAAGGCGGCCGTCGGTACCATAGCACCACGAATGATAGGGACAGCGAATGGCCCCTTCGATCTTGCGCGGCTCATCCACGAGGATCATGCCGCGATGGCGGCAAATGTTCTGAAAGACCCGCACCGTATCGTCACGCCCCCGCACCAGTAAAAGCGGCATGCCCAGAAACGTTATTGGTTTTGCGTCCCCAATTTCGGGCACATCGGCAGCGACGGCCAGACCGGCCCACTGACTGAACAAGAGCGCGTTGCGTTCTTCGTCAAAGACGGCTGGATCGATGTAGTGGGCGTTGGGCAATCCCTGCGCGCGTTCAACCGGTTGGCGAACCTGTGACAGATCGGTGATGTGCTTGCTCATGACGGCGCTCCTGCGTGAACTGGCTATCACCTTAGCGAGTCGCAAAAGCAAAAGCCGCGCTGGAACGCGACATAGGTTGCCGGAAACCGGCATTGCAGTGATCGATAGAGCCTGAGGTCAGCTGTTACTTGAACGCAGTGCCAATACGCAGAAGATTGCGATGGAAGGGACCAAGGGCGTCTTCTGAGCACATACCCGCGCTTCGGGCTGCGGGCAGAACCTTTTGAGCGTCGCGGCCCAGATATTCATAGACCAAGCGTTCGATCCGGCGTCCGGCCACATCTTCGCGAACCGTGCGGGCGACATAACCCACCCAAAAGTTGTTCTCGAAGGATGGTACGCGGGCCAGATAGTTGAAGGATGCGGTCACGGCGCCCCTGCGGCTGACCAGGACAGCAATCCCGTCTTCTTGGGGCATGACAGCGCCGCGGAACTCTCGGGTCGCGGGATCGGTCGGCAAGCCCTGACTGCGGACGGCTTCCTTCGCTTCGAAGCCGCGCAGAAAGACCTGTTCGTCTTTGCGGAACACATAGACCACACCCTGCACAAAGCGGCTTTCGTCAGCAAAGCTACGACGGGCAAAGCGGTAGAACCCGTTTGGGAAATCGTCTTCGGCCAGAGAACGCGCTTTTGTGCCAACAAAATCCGCAACAGCGGGATGGTTCAGAAGACCGCCTGCCGAGTTGCTTATTTCTTGTACAGGTTCGAGCAAAATTCGCGCGTCCACGCGAAAATAGCTGCAAATGCGATGTAGAACGTCCGGTCTGGGGAAACTTTCACCGGCCAGATAGCGGTTATACTGAGTCCGATTGATTCCCAACTCGCGGCAAAGTGCGGAAATCGAGACGGCCTGTTGTGACAGCTGACGCAAATTGGCACCGAGCATATTGCGCAATTCGGCTGGACTCGGGTGCCGTTGCGCTTTCTGGTCGTTTTTTGGCCGCATAAAACCCTCACTGGTTGAGTATGTGTACTTTGTTTTCAGCCTTTTTCCAAGACTGTTCGCTTTTTAGATGTTGACTGACGCTTTTTAGCGTCAGTACTGATGCAGTTCCGCGCCAAAGGTGCAAATTTACGGCACAAAAATCAAGGGATAGACGCGGCAATAAGGATGTTTTCCGTGCAGGAAAAATTTCACTTTGGTTAAAACAGCAACCAAAGAGCGCATCATGGAAGAAAGAATGTACGGTGTTGTCCTTTGGACGGACAAACGGCAAGACAATGCGGTGATCTGGTGCGAGGATCATGGAAACCTCGCTTTTTACTCCAGCGCAGAGCAGAGCGCACATCGTGGCACACCGCTTGATGCCGGGGATCTGATCCAGTTCGACCTTCGCGAAGAGAGTGAAATCCGGCGCGCCCGTAACCCAGAGCGGGTCAACGCCAACTACGCCCCGGATCTTGTGTCCAAACTAAAGCCGGCTGGCCAGCCACTCACGGAGGGCAACGTGATCGCGTTTCCCGGCTAGTCTCCCCAGTTGCTTGGGTGGTTCCCCGCGCCCGGGCAGCAAAGACGAGAAAAGGCGCCAGTAATCTGGCGCCTTTTTCTTTTCGTCAAATTGGAACGGCTTCAGGAGCCGCGAGAGACCGCGGCAACACCAGTGCGGGCGATTTCAATCAGTCCCAATGGGCGCATGATGTCCGCAAACGCATCCACCTTGTCCGGCGTGCCTGTGATTTGAAAGACAAAGCTTTCCAATGTGCTGTCTACGACGTTGGCGCGGAAGATATCGGCCAGACGCAGCGCTTCGACCCGTTTGTCACCGCTTCCTGACACTTTGACCAGCGCCAGTTCGCGTTCGACCGACTGACCTTCGACCGTCAGGTCATGCACGTCATGGACAGGAACGATCCGGCCAAGCTGCGCTTTGATCTGTTCGATGACCTGAGGTGTGCCAGTGGTGACGATCGTGATGCGGCTCAGATGCCCTTCGTGATCCACTTCGGCGACAGTGAGGCTTTCGATATTGTATCCGCGACCTGAAAACAGGCCGATCACACGGGCAAGAACGCCAGGTTCATTTTCGACCAGCACAGCCAGTGTATGCCGTTCCTGCATGTCCGAGAAATTGGGACGCAGGTTATAGGCAGAATGCTTGGAGGACCCTTTTTTGATCTGAAGCGCGGACATCGGTTTTTCCCTTGTTTTGCACGTTCCTAGGTAGCGGAACTGCTGCGAAAGGAAAAGACCAAAGCATCTGTGTCTTTTCCGGTTTCAGCAAACATTAGGAACTTGGACGTAACCAAGGGGCTGAGGATCCGCTGGATGGCACATTTCGAAATGCATCAAAGTCAGTTTCTGGACTTCGCCCGCGCCGAGGCAACACGGCTTGGGGCGGCTTTTGCGCATCTTCCGGTTTGGGGATGGGCGACAGACTCCAATTTGATTGTGACTGTGGAAAGTGATCGATTGGAACGCTGGACCGGGATTGCGCCGGAACGGCGAATTGGCAAGCCGCTCTTGGCGGTTGGGCGCGCGATGCGCATGATGGACAGATCGGCCAATGTCGCTGTCTTGGATCGGCTGGCGGATCATGCCGAGGTTGAGCTGACACCGTTTGTCACCGTACTGCATGGCCAGCCGACGGTGATGGCCCTTGCCGCAACGCCTTATTTTGACGAGCAGGGGGCGTTTCTGGGCTATATCGGTCTGACGCTCTGGTTGCGCAAGATCGAACAGATCCTTGGGCAGACGCCAAGTGGCGCCACGCAGGTGTCGCTCTGTACCGATGCAGCGCTGGAAATTCTCGAAAAGAACGCGGTGGCCGCGCAGGATGCACAGGCCTTGTTGCAGGAAATCGTCGACGCCATGGGTGAAGGGCTAATGGTAACGTCGGGAACGGATGTTGAAGACCCGGAGAACAGCATTGTTCTGACCAATCCGGCCTATCGCAGCATGTTTGACCTAAAAGCCAACCAAGCGCGTCCGGGAACGAAACTGAAGGATTTTACGCAAAGCGTTGCCGAAAATGGGATCGCGTTTGAAAACCTTGATGCCGTGGGTGATGTGAACGATGCCTTGGCGCGTGGCGAAAGCGTGCTGATGCGGCTCCATCGCACCAACAGAAGCCTCTATGTGAAGGCAACCCACCGACCCACGGGCGGTTACGTGCTTGTGCACACTGATGTCACCGATCTCGAGGCGCAAAACACGGCATTGCGGGTTGCCCGCGACGCCGCCGAGGTCGCCAATCGGACCAAATCCAACTTTCTGGCAACCATGAGCCACGAATTTCGAACGCCCATGAACGGCATTGTCGGGATGGTCGACCTGTTGGAAGGCACGCAGCTTTGCAAGGAACAACGCGAATACCTCAGAACAATTCGCAGCTCTGCACTGGCGCTGACGTCATTGATCACGGACATTCTGGATTTTTCCAAGATCGAAGCCGGGCATCTGGCGATCCATCCTGAGCCATTCTTGCTGGCTGATATGTTGGACAAGACCGTTGGCATTCTGCAACCACTGGCTCGCCAAAAGGGAATTGACCTGTCCTTGCATACCAGTCCCGGTGTCGCACCAAAGCTGGTTGGGGATGCCTTGCGGTTAAGGCAAATATTGCTGAACCTGATCGGAAACGCGGTGAAATTCACAGAAACTGGCGGTGTATCCTTGTCCGTTAGGCCCAGCAACGTCGGGGCGTTTCAATTCGAGGTTTCAGACACAGGAATTGGAATGGATGCCGAAGAATTGCAGCGGGCATTTCAACCGTTTGAACAAATCGAATCCGGGTTTCACAGGCAATACGAAGGAACGGGTCTGGGCCTTGCGATTTCGCGCAGATTGGCCGAGGCGATGGGCGGCACTCTGACCGCCACATCCGCACGCGGGCAGGGCAGCCGGTTCGTTCTGGATATCCCGATGGAGATCGGGCAGGGCGCTTCTGATCCCAAAGCGCAGCAAGCACCAGCAGTTGATGCATTGACGGGCTGCCGTGTTTTGGTCGTTGAAGACAATCAAACCAACCAGTTGGTGGTTCGCCGGTTGCTGGAAAAGGCCGGCGCGCAGGTTTCAACCGCCGGAAATGGAAGGGACGCTCTAGAGATTTTGCGAAGGGCTGGCTTTGACGTGGCCTTGATGGATATGTCCATGCCCGTGATGGATGGGCTGACAACCACGCGCGAAATCCGGACGCAGCAAACACAACAGCGGCTTCGCCATCTGCCGGTTATCTGTTTGTCCGGCAATGCGTTCGAACGGGATCGGAATTTGGCCAAAGAGGCCGGCATGGATGACTTTCTGTCCAAGCCGGTGCGGCGCGATGATCTGATCGCTTGCGTGGCCCGCCATTGGTCGGACGCAAAAAACATCGCTCTTGCCGTAAAGAAATAGGCCGGGCGCTGTGCCCGGCCTTGTCGTAGGTTAAACCAGAACGGCGCCTTTGCTGGCGATGGCGTCTTCTGTTGTGTCGTCGCCCAAAAGCATCTTGTTGTGCGGCTCGCCCGATGGGATCATCGGGAAGCAGTTTTCGTGCTTTTCGACCAGACAATCAAAGATGACCGGCCCATCGTAGGCCAGCATTTCCTTGATCGCTTCGTCGAGATCATCGGGGTTGTCGCACAAGATGCCCTTGGCGCCAAAGGCCTCGGCCAGTTTGACGAAATCAGGCAGGGCATCGGACCAGCTGTGCGAGTAGCGGCCGCCGTGCAGAAGATCCTGCCATTGGCGCACCATGCCCAGTCGTTCATTGTTCAGAATGAATTGTTTGACCGGCAAATTGTACTGAACAGCTGTACCCATTTCCTGCATGTTCATCAGCCAGGAGGCTTCACCCGCCACGTTGATGACCAGCGCTTCGGGATGCGCAACCTGAACGCCGATCGACGCGGGGAAGCCGTAGCCCATGGTGCCAAGACCCCCGGAAGTCATCCAGCGGTTCGGGTCTTCAAAGCCCAGATACTGCGCAGCCCACATCTGGTGTTGGCCCACTTCGGTACAGATGTAGCGGTCTGTCCCCTTGGTCAGTGCTTCGAGACGGCTCAGGGCGTGCTGTGGCTTGATGGATTTTTCCGAAGGCTTGAACTTCAGGCAATCAACCCTGCGCCAGTCTTCGATCTGTTTCCACCAACGATCCAGACCTTCGCGGTTCACTTTGCGGCCCCGCGACTTCCAGACCTTGAGGATGTCCTCAAGCACATGGCCGACATCACCAACGATCGGGAAATCGGTCTTGATCACCTTGTTGATCGAACTGGGGTCGATATCCACATGGGCCTTGCGCGAATTGGGGCTGAAAGCATCCAGACGTCCGGTGATCCGGTCATCAAAGCGCGCACCAATGTTGATCATCAGATCGCAGCCATGCATCGCAAGGTTCGCTTCGTAGAGCCCGTGCATGCCCAACATGCCCAGCCAGTTCTTGCCAGACGCTGGATAGGAGCCGAGCCCCATCAGGGTCGAGGTGATCGGAATGCCTGTGGCTTCGACCAGTTCGCGCAGCAATTGGCTGGCACCGGGCCCGGAGTTGATTACGCCGCCACCGGTATAGAAAACCGGGCGTTCGGCCGTCTCCATGGCTTCAACCAGTTGCTCGATTACAGCCATGTCGCCTTTGACCTGCGGCTGGTAGTGGCGCGTGGCTGCCTTTTGCATCGGCTGATAGTCCGCTGACGCAAATTGCACGTCCTTTGGAATGTCGACCAGAACCGGGCCGGGGCGGCCCGAGGTTGAAACATGGAATGCCTCGTGGATCGTCGCCGACAGCTTTTCGGTCTCTTTTACCAACCAGTTGTGTTTGGTGCAGGGCCGGGTGATGCCAACGGTGTCCGCTTCCTGAAAGGCGTCCGAGCCGATCATGAATGTCGGAACCTGTCCCGTCAGAACAACAATCGGAATGCTGTCCATCAGCGCATCGGTCAATCCGGTCACGGCGTTCGTCGCGCCCGGGCCGGATGTCACCAGCACGACACCGGGTTTTCCGGTTGCGCGCGCATAACCCTCGGCGGCGTGAACTGCGCCTTGCTCATGGCGCACCAAGAAGTGTTTGATTTCGTTTTGCTGAAACAGCTCGTCATAAATCGGTAGGACGGCACCGCCGGGATATCCGAATACCGTGTCCACACCCTGATCCTTCAGGGCTTGAACTACCATTTTCGCTCCGGTCATCTGACGTGTCATCGCTGTTCTCCGTTTACGACACTACATTTTGGTCTTGTTCGTTTTGCGCAAAAAAAAGCCCCCGGTCACTTGGGCGGGGGCGCATGGGGTCCGGTCAGGTTACCGCTACCGGTCCATACGCCTGGTTCCTACAATGACGACTAGCGGGAAAATCATGTCCCAAAGGCTCCTATCTACGCGCGAGGACATTATTGCGGGCTTTTCGGAGCGTCAACAGCGCCAATGAAAAAAGTTGTCGGTCAGGGCGAATTTCTTTTCGAAAATTGCGCAATCGGGATTTTCGGGCTCTGTGCCGGTTTGGCGAAACTTTGCCGCTTTGGCGATTGTTCGCCCGATTGCAACAACTGCGCGCGGCTTCGTGATTTGTATATGATCGGACCTTGCGTCAAAATCCCAAGCATTGGTTCAGAGGCGAAGGAGTACGCCATGACACGCCACATTTTTTTTCGTGACTTCACGTTGTGCAAGGCCGGTTTGCTGGCTGCTTTGATGGGGCTGGCTGTCTTCAGCGGCTCAGACACAGATCGGTTTGCGGCAAGCGCTATTCAGGATCAGGCTGAGCAGGACAAAGCCAAGGTTCTGCCCGCGGTTCTGGGCGCTGACGAAAAGTCTGGCTGCAAAAGCTGTCTGGGCACCGACATTTGAAATTCTGACTGGCGCAAGGTCTGATCTTCAGACGTTTGCGCCCGTTCCTTGCAGGACGCCATGCTCCAACGCGTAGCGCGTCAGGCCAGCGGTCGTGCTGATCCCCAGCTTGCGCTTGATGTTCTTGCGGTGCGTTTCGACCGTGCGGACCGAAATATCCAGCGTCAACGCCACTTCCTTGTTGGAATGCCCCTGCGCCAGTTGCAGCAGGATGGTCTGTTCCCGTGTCGTCAGTTGATCGCGCACGGATTCAGACGGGATCAGGGCCCCCTCGGCACCGGTACACAGATACCTTTCTCCGCGCATCACCGCATCAATGGCCTGTTTGATTTCTTCTGTGGGCACGTCTTTTAACACGTATCCGCGGGCACCGTGGCTCATCGCGGTTGAGATGTATTCCGGGGTGTCGTGCATCGACAAAACCAGAATGCGTGTCTCGGGCGCCTGTTCGAGGATCATCTCGGTTGCCGATAAACCGCCCAGACCGGGCATGTTGATGTCCATCAGGATCACGTCCGGAGCCAGCGTGTTCAACTGGTCTATCATCTGCTGACCGTCCGACAATGTCGCCAGAACTTCGATGTCATCATAACTTTCCAGAATGGCTTCGATGCCCTCGGCGACCATCGGGTGATCGTCGACCACAACGACTCGGATTGTCTTTGTCATGCTTGCACCTTCTTGGCAGGGCTGTTCTGGGGCGCGGCTTTGTCACCTTTTTCGGGTGGCAGCAAATGCGACAGGGGAACCTGCGCTTCGATAACCGTTCCGGATCTGGAAGACAGCACGCGCAACGTACCGCCCAGCTGTTCCATCCGCTCTTGCATATTGCGTAGACCAATCCCGGGTGAGGGATGACGTCTGTTGGTTTCAATCCCTTGTCCGTCATCGGAAATGCGCAGGGTTGCACCGGTTCGGTGCCCACGCAGATCAATCTGGACACTTGATGCGCCGGAATGCCGTTCCACGTTTGTCAGCGCTTCCTGAGCGATCCGGTACAGCGCGATCTTTGCGTCCTGATCCAGACGGTTGCGAAAAACAACCGTGTTGAAGCCTGTATCGATACCAGTGCGTTGGCGGAAATCGTCAGTCAGAGCCTTCAGGGCAGGGCCGAGACCCAAATCGTCCAGAACCCCGGGGCGCAGATCGCGGCTGATGCGGCGCACTTCGTTGATGGCCATCGACAAGTTGCCGATGCCTTTGTCCAGTGTTTCGCCCGCGCGCACGTCTCCGGCCTCGACGCGGCGCCGGGTTATGTCCAGAGCATATTTGATGCCCACGAGGATTTGGCTGATCCCGTCGTGCAGCTCGCGTGCAACGCGCCCGCGTTCCTGTTCTTGCGTATCAAAGACACGCTGGGTCAGCTCTTTCAGCTTTGCGTCGGCCAGTCGGCGTTCGCGGATGTTCAGGAACAGGCCGGAAAGGAACACAACCAATAGCGCCGCAAGCGTAATGATACTGATATAGAAAAACGTCTGCTGCACCCGCGTTTCCACCTCGGCGCGGGTCGCCGCGACAGAAGCCAGTACGTCGTCGATGAAAACGCCGGTTCCAACCGCCCAACGCCATGATGGGAAGGACGTGATGTAGGTGATCATCCGGCCTTCTTCGCCGGTCGAAGGTTTGGGCCAAAGGTGTTCGACGTAGCCTGCACCAGAGCGCGCGGTAAAGATGAATTCCTGAACAACGGCAGTGCCTTCGCTGTCCTGCAGGTTCCACCAGTTCCTGTTGATCATCTCGGTTTGGCGCGGAGACACGATGTTGTTTCCGTCGTAGTCGTAGACAAAGAAAAAGCCTTCGTCGCCATAGATCATGGCTGCGAGGATTTGCTGAACCGTTTCCTTTGAAGCCTCGTCCTCGGGCGATGCTGAACCGTAGATGAAATAGAACCCGTTCCGCGCCTGAGTGAGGTAGTTGCGAAGCTCGCGCTTCTTGGCTTCAATGAGCTGGGTTTCGAGACTGCGGATTTCCCGTTCGGCCAGCGCGCGGGACTGAGCGGCCACAAGCAGCGCAATGGCCGATGCCGCCAGAATCAGCGGCACCGAGGCCAGAAGAAACAGCTTCTGCCCATAAGTCAGCCTTAGTCGGTCAAACAACGCGCTCATGCGCCTTAGCTAGCCCGAAGATCGGGCCAGAGGCAAATCCAGAGCGTTTTTGCGGGCTTTCGACAATTGGATTTGAAGTGCGGTCCGGCCGCTTGGATCTTGGCGGCCTGCCAAAAAACTGTGTTGCTGGGTTGTGTTTGGGGTTTGCTCAGCGATTTTCGAGCGTCAAATCGAGGTCCTTTCGATCGCCTGAAGACCGGGCATGATGGGGCGACGAATCATCGATTCGGAACCGGCGAATCTGTGGTCTACCGTGCAATGATTTAGCCTAAATGCATGAAATGTGAGCGTTAACAGTACGATCAAACTATACGCATTTGTCTGTTTTTCGCGCTTAACTCCGTAGCAGTGGGTATTTCATTACGTAGGGGGCGCGACTACGCTTTGCGCACTTTAACCGATCCGCGCGGGGGTATGCCCCGTCGCACGACCATATCTGGGAGGATACACATGGATCGTCGTTCTTTTCTAAAAGCATCCACGGTTGGCGCAGGCGCCGCAGCGGCTTCGTCGCTGGCAGCACCGGCCTATGCGCAGGGCAAGCGTTCGCTGACCATGGTCACATCGTGGCCGCGCGGCTTTGCCGTTCTGGATGACGCGGCTACGCTGCTGGAAGAATATGTTGCCGGTATTTCCGATGGTGAACTGACCATCGACAAGAAAGCGCCGGGCGAACTGGTTGGCGCACTGGAAGTGTTTGACGCCGTTTCGTCGGGTCAGGCTGACATGTACCACTCGGCTGATTACTACTTCATCGGTCAGCACCCGGGCTATGCCTACTTCACAGCTGTTCCATTCGGTGGCACCGCACAGGAAGTCACCAACTGGTACCACCACGGTGGCGGTCAGGAACTGCACGACGAGCTGGGCCAGATCTTCAACCTGAAGGGCCTGCTGGCTGGTAACTCCGGTTCGCAGTCCGGTGGCTGGTTCCGCAAGGAAATCAATTCGGCTGACGACTTCAACGGCCTCAAGTTCCGTATGCCTGGCCTCGGCGGCAAGGTTCTGGGCAAGCTGGGCGCATCCGTTCAGAACATTCCGGGCGGTGAACTGTATCAGGCGCTGTCGTCTGGTGCTCTGGACGGTCTGGAGTGGGTTGGCCCAATGGCTGACGAACGCGCCGGCTTCCAGGAAGTTGCCAAGATCTACTACACTGCGGGCTTCCACGAGCCAGGTTCGGCTCTGGCATCTTCGGTCAACCTCGACGTCTGGAATGACCTGAGCGACAAGCACAAGAACATCCTGAACGTTGCATCGCAGGCTGTTACACACTTCCAGCTGGCTCAGACACTGGCCAACAACGGTGCCGCTCTGGCCCGTCTGCAGGCGCAGGGCGTCAAGACGCTTCAGTTCTCCGACGATGTATGGGACGCCTTCGGCCGTGCCTCTGCAGAAGTCATGGACGAGAACATGGGCGACGAAATCTTCGCCAAGATCCGCAAGTCCTTCGAAGAAAGCCTCGCGAACTCCGCGGCGTGGATTCAGAAGTCGGACGGCTACTACGTCGAGCAGCGCGTACGCGTGCTGGGCGGCTAAGCTTCCCGCGAAAACACTGCGAAAGGCTCCCCTGTGGGGGCCTTTCACTTTATCAAGATGAATGTCCGTCCGGCACTGTAGGCCGAGACCTGTGGGTGTGCGGACAACTTTGGGGGACATAATGGAAGAAGACGCCGCAAACGGGCTTGGTTCCTGGATCCTTTGGATCGCTGAGAACCTCGCGCTGTCCATCTACAACATCGGATATGCGCTGACACATCCGTCGGCCTGGCTGGACTGGATCACCTGGAACAACACCACCGAAGACAAAGCATCGATCATGCGGGTCGTGTACTACGGCGCTTCGGTCGAGTTCTTCTTTGCCGCCTTTACCGTTTTCCTGTTGATTTTCATCGTGGGTGTCTGGCGCAACAATTTCCTGTGGGGCGTGGTTCGCGCGCTTGAAGGATTGGCCAACACGGTTGGTCGCTTTGCTGCCTGGGCAGGCCTGTTCATGGTCTTGCAGCAGGTCATCATCGTTTTCATGCAGCGGATTTTTACACGACCCGACATCTCGATCGGTTTCGGTATTCCACTGCAGTTCGATATCTCCTGGTTCGCCGAAGAACTAAAGCTTTTCAATGCCATGGTCGTGTGCCTGTGCCTGACATACACCTTCGTCCAAGGCGGACACGTGCGCGTCGATCTGGTTTACTCGGCCGTGTCTCACCGTGCCAAGCGCGTGATCGACATGGTCGGTTCAATGATCTTCATGCTTCCCATGGCGGTTCTGGTGTGGATGTACACATGGTTCTTCATGTGGCGTTCGCTGATCGTGCCTCCGGTGGCACCAACAGACCCGCTGCAGCGGCTTGAACTCAAAGCCCGCGCGGTGCGCTGGAACGTCGAAACCATCGGGTTCAGCCCGAACGGGTTCACAGGGTATTTCCTGTTCAAGATCCTGATGATCATCATGGTCGGAATGATCTTTATCCACGCATGGGCGTTCTTCTATCGCTCGTACCTGGAGTGGAAAGAGGGCCCCGAATCCGAGGGCAAATATCTGGACAAAGACGTGCTCGAGCAGGGTGAAGAACCCTACGATCACGCGGAATTCTGAGGGGCAGGAATATGATTTTCGGATTGGATGGGGTCGAAATCGGCCTGATCATCGTCTTTCTCATGCTGTTTTCGGCAATCCTGTCAGGCTTTCCGGTGGCCTTTGCCATCGGCGGAGCAGGGGTTCTGTCGTTCGGCATCATCACGGCTCTGGACAGCGCAGGATTGCTGATACACCAGGCCATCGACACTGGCTCGGACGCCTATCAGGCCTTGCTGGCCGATGGGGTCGCGGCCAAGGGCATATCCGTCTTTACGCATCCGGACTTACCCAGGATTGCAACGGACTCGATCTTCCCAGATGGGGATGCCGCTAACGCGATGAAGCGCGTGATCGCGGGCATCACAAACCGGATCAACGAACGCGTTATCGCAGGTCAGTCTATCGAAACACTTTTGGCTGTTTTGATGTTTGTTCTGATGGGCATCGTGCTTGAACGCTCCAAGATCGCGAACGACCTTCTGACCACGATGGCGCGGGTCTTTGGCCCACTGCCGGGCGGTCTGGCTGTTTCGATCGTTGTTGTGGGTGCATTCCTGGCGGCCTCGACCGGGATCGTGGGTGCGACGGTTGTAACCATGGGTTTGCTGGCGCTTCCGACCATGCTTCGAAACAACTACTCGCCGGAACTGGCGACGGGCGTTATCGCGGCTTCGGGTACGCTCGGGCAGATCATCCCACCTTCAATCGTGATTGTTCTGCTGGGCACGCTTGCCGGGGATTTGTACTCTGCCGCGCAGGAAGAGCGCGCCCAGTTGGAAGGTTGCACAGACGCGCTGACCTATCTGGGTGAACCGGCTGTTCTGTCGGTCGGTACCTTGTTCCAGGCGGCGCTATTGCCGGGTATCCTGCTGGCCGGTCTTTATGCGGCCTATGCCTTTGGCTTTGCGATGCTGAACCCGTCCAAGGCCCCCGCGGTTGAGCTGGGATCCGCAAACAACGAACCTGTGACCCGGTCCGAAGCCTTCACCTGGTATCTTGGTGTGCCGGTGGCTCTGATCGCCGGTGCGTTGTTGTTTGGTCAGGTCAACATCGTTGGCACTCAGAACACCACGGTTTCGAGCTTCTCTGACCTGGGTGAAGGCGCGAGCCTGCGTACCAACGTGTCAGAGCAGTGTCAGGCCTCGATGATCGAGCTGCACGGCCAGTCCGCTTGGGACACGGCAATGGAAGAGCAGGCGGCAATCGAAGCTTCTGGTGGCCAGCAGGAAAGCGTGCGCCGTTCGCCTGAAGAAATCGAACAGATCCGTGCCGACATGGTCAGCAACGCCGCCCCAATCGGGATCGGTATCGCGGTTCTGTCGGTCATCTTTGGCCTGATCTTGTCGTTCGCTCGGGGCGTGTCCCCATCGTCGGATCCGCGTCCATTGTTGATCGGTGCGGCTGGTATCGTGCTTGGCTGTCTTGTGGATATCATGCTGATAGGGCCGCTTACATCTGCCTCTGGTACTGTTGCGATGATGCTCATTCCATGGGCCATGACGGTCTTTGGGTGCTATCACGCGATGATGCGACTGGCGCAAAACGAACTGCTGCGCGTGGTCTTCCCGCCGTTGATCCTGATCATTGCCGTTCTTGGCTCGATCCTTGGCGGGATCACGAACCCGACGCCTGCAGCGGCACTGGGTGCGGCGGGCGCCATTATGCTGGCGGCTTATCGCAAGCTGAAGGACGAAGATAAATCGCCCAAGGTGATCATCTGGTCCACTCTGGCGGTTGTTCTGCTGATCCTCGTCGGGATCAACTTTGACCTTCGGATCAACACTGAAGAGGTCAGCGCCGAAAGCTGGGTGGCGTTCTTCTTTGCCAACGCGCTGTATCTCTATGCGCTCTTCGGGCTGTTGTTCTCGTGCTGGGTTCTGTACCGGTCCGGGGTTCTAACGCCGGCGGTACGGGAAACGGCCAAGGTGACGAGTATGGTCTTCACCATTCTCATTGCCTCGCAGTTGTTGAATCTCGTGGTGATCTCCTTTGGTGGCGAACACTACATCCAGCAGTTCCTGCGGAGCTTTGAGAACCCGGCCACGGCCTTCATCATCGTGATGATCATCCTGTTTATTCTGGGCTTCGTGCTCGACTTCCTGGAGATCATCTACATCGTTGTGCCAATCGTCGGTCCGGTTATCTACGGTGCGCATTTTGATCCAAAGTGGGTCACGATCATGATTGCGGTGAACCTGCAGACCTCGTTCCTGACGCCGCCCTTTGGCTTCGCGCTGTTCTACCTTCGCGGTGTGGCGCCCAAAGAGGTGACCACCGGGCACATTTATCGCGGGGTTATTCCCTTCGTGCTGATCCAGGTGGTTGGTCTGCTGATCCTGTGGTTCTTCCCCGGGATTGTGACGATCGTTCCCGATCTGATGCCCTGAGCCGGGGTTGACTGGATGATACAATCAGGGGCTGTCCGCTAGGGCAGCCCTTTTCAACTGTGGCACAAGTGCCAGTATCCCTAAGAAATACACACCTAAAAGGCGAGTATAGAATCTTTTAGGTTGCTTTGCGCCGACTGCGGGATAGCGTTGAAAAAAAGAGCAGATCAGGCAAGCACACATGGCATCAACCCGAGCGGAAGCGCTGGCGCGTTATGCGCGCACCAAGCGTGTGAATGACGTGACTTTGGTTCGCAAGCATCAGGACGGTGAAGGCTGGGACAGCGGCTTTGACGACTGGCTTGGCCCATTTCATGAACAGGACCGTCATTCGTTAGCCATTGATGCCGGCTATATTTTGCGTGCCGCAATCCTGATCACTGGCTGTCTGACAATGACACCCGCGCTGCCGTATCTGCTGGGCTAATCAGTGGTCTAGTCGGTCACGTACCGCGCGTGTCAGGCAGCGAGATATTTGCGACCTGTTCCGCAATTGGATCTGTTGAAAGAGGATGCATGTCGGACTCGTAGCGTGACGCGTCTCCCAGATCTTCCCACTGGCCTTTGCGATACACTTCAACGGCGGAAAACTGCGCCTTGTAGCCCATCTTGTCGCTGCCGGGCACCCAATAGCCAAGATAGACATAGGGTAGGCCGGTTTCGCGGGCGATGTCGATGTGATCGAGGATCATCCAGGTTCCCAGGCTCTTGCTGGCATAGTCCGGATCGTAAAACGAATAGACCATCGACAGACCGTCATCGAGCATGTCGGTCAGACACACTGCCACCAGTTGGTCCGTGCTTTGATCAACGTATTCGATGACCCGGCTTCGGATCGGCGTTTCTTCGATCATCGCCGCGAACTCGAAGACGTCCATATCCGCCATACCGCCATCGGCATGGCGGGCATCGAGATAGCGGCGGAACAGGTCATATTGCTCTTCGCTGGCCCAAGGGCTGGCCACGCGGCGCGTCAGGCCAGAGTTCCGCTTTTTCGTGCGGGATTGGCTGCGGCTTGGTTTGAAGTCTTCGATGCGAATACGCGCGGACAAACAGGCCGCGCAATCCGAACAAGAGGGCCGGTACAGAACGTTCTGCGACCGACGAAAGCCCTGTTTCGACAGGCTGTCGTTCAATTTGGATGCGCTGTCACCCTGAAGAGCCGTGAACAATTTACGCTCCATCCGGCCCGGCAGATAAGGGCAAGGCTGGGGAGCCGTCACATAAAATTGCGGCGCAAGGGGCAATGAGTGGCGCATGAAAGACCTTTTTGAGCGTTAATCAAACGGTAACAATGATTGTCAGGACAGCCAACCCCCCCAAAATGGCGAGGCCACGCCAGCAGGCGAGACCTCGCTTTTGCGATTGTGGGATCGGTTGTTTGCGGCGCTCAGGCCCGTTTGTTCAAGGCGACTGTGCCAAGCGCCATGTCGGTCAGACCCTGTCCGCGTTCTGATGTGAACATGAAGCCGATGGATACCAGCTGCAAAAGAAAGGTCATGATGGTGAAGGTATAGCCCAGCGTGTGCATAAACGCCTGTTGGCGGTCCAGCCTTTGGCCATGCATGTCGCGGAACTCGATGGCCATCATGCGCATTCCCAACGTGGCTGAGCCGTGAGTGATGGTGAATACCCGGTAGAAGAAGCCAACAATAAAAAACAGCAGAGGCAAAAAGAATACGCCCAAAAAGGCAGTGAAGACGAGCACCGGAACAACAAGCAATGCCGTAATGATAAAGTCGAAAATCCATGCGACACCGCGTTTCAGGGTGACGCCTTCGTAAAATTCAGCCTGCCTGATCGGGTCGGGCAGATGGGAAATAGGGTCGCGATACATGCGTGCCTCGGAATAATGAGTCGTTCTAAGTCGGATACGCAGCCCCGGGGAGGACGGGGCTGCGGTCGACGCGTTTAGCTTACGCGTCTTCGGGCTGCTCTTGGAGGTCTTTTGCCCGTTTTGCACGATCATCCATGAAATCGTCGAATTCTGCCTTGTCCTTGGCTTCGCGCAGACGCTGCAGGAAGGCTTCGAATGCGTCTTGCTCTTCTTCCAGGCGGCGCAGTGTATCGGCCTTGTAGGTGTCAAAGGCGTGGTTGCCGCTTGGTTTCAGGGCTGCCATGGCATGGCGGCGCGAGGAGTGGCCGCCACGGCGGCAGGAATTGTTGAACATGCGTTTGCTCCAGATCATATATGCGAGAAGGGCCAGACCGACGGGCCAGAAGAAGATGAAGCCGATAACCATTGCGGCAATCCAGGCTCCTTTCCCCCGTTGGTCCAACCAGGCCTCGGCCCGGGTCAACCAGCCAGCGTTGGCGGGCAGGGGGGCGTCATAGGTTGCGGTTGTCATTGTCGTCTCTCCGTTTCGTAATGTGTTTGTTTTCGATGTGAATGCCTTTCACATTACAACAGATCGGAACCGGGAAGGCAGCTTTCAAGGCATTATGTGAATGTTTTTTACATTAACTTTTTAAATTCATTAAAATCAGTTGGTTATAATAAGATTTTTTACGAAACTTCGGTGAAATTAGCGACGATTGCGCCTGTTAGTTGGGGCAAAACAGCGGGATCAATCGGGAAAACATGCCGCGGTGTGCCTGCCGCACCCCAAACACGGTCAAATTCCAGCAGGCGCGGGTCAATCCATGCGCGGATCGGGTTCAGGTGGCCCAACGGGGCCACGCCGCCGATGGCAAACCCGGTTTGGGCGCGGATCAGCGCCGCATCCGCTTTTCCCAGCGGTTCCTGAGCCAGAACGGTTGCCTTGGCCGCATCGACCCGGTTGCCGCCAGCGGTCAGGAACAGGACGGCTTCCTGCGTTGTTTCAGCCCGAAAGATAATCGACTTAGCGATCTGGTCGAGATGACAGCCGACACTGTCCGCGGCTTCTTGCGCCGTGCGGGCCTGACCCACTTCTTGGATGTCGGCTATCAAACCGGCTTGCTCAAGGGCGGTGCGTACACGTTTCAGACTTTTGCTCATGGGGGATTCATCACAGGTTATTTGGAAAAAGGGATTGAGCGGCCGCTTCAATCCGGGATTCGAAACGGTTTAGTTTTTCAGGGGCCACCGATTCACTTTGATACAGGCTGAGCATGCGAAACCGGGCCTTGGGTGCGCAGGGTTTGACAACGCCCCATTTGAGACTGCGCCTGACCGGGCGCCGCGCAATGAGCCGGTCGTACCACCAAGGCGCGCCAAGCGTCGTGACCGCCAGCACGGATCTCAGGCCGCTCAGTCGGGGTATCATCGGTCCGCCGTTCGGCGCGTGATCATAGGCTACGCCGGGCATGAAAGACCGATCAATCCAACCTTTCAGAATGGCAGGCAATCCGAACCACCACGTGGGGAATACCAGCACCAGACCCTGTACATCGGACAGGGCGGCAGAATCGTCGAATGCCTTGTCAAAGTAGGCAGTCCGCTCATCGGCACTGAGGCATGGATCATAGTTTTCGGCGTATAAATCGCGACGTGTGACGCTGTGACCCGCCTGTTCGAGCGTTTCGCACAGATGATCAGCCAGCCGCATACAGAGCGACGCCGACAGAGGATGCGCGGTGACCAATAGAACCTTCATGCGTCTATGTTGCAGCCCGCGTGCCCCTTGCCAAGCCTGCAACGGCATGGCCATCTGCAGATATGAAAGACCAAGACCGCCCTCTCGCTGATCGTATCACGCGACTGCCGCGCGCCTTTGAAAAGGACCGCGGCGCTGAAACCAGAAACAGTGTTCCTTGGGCCAGCGGTGCGCTGGCTGAGTTGCTTGAGGGCACAGGCGGCTCTAGCCCCTATCTGAAGGGACTGATCGAGAAGGAAGCGGACTGGCTGGAAATCGCCGTGGGCCATCCCGAAACGGCCATGTTTGATTTGCAATCCGGTCTGGCATCAACCGGATCTGCCGAATTGCCAACCGCGCTCCGGGTCGCGAAACGGCGGGCGGCCTTGCTGATCGCGCTATGCGATCTGGGCGGCGCATGGTCGCTGCACGAAGTCACAGGCGCTTTGACACGGTTCGCCGATGCCGCCAGTCAGGCCGCACTGGAAGATGCCATTGCAGCCGAAATCCGGCGTGGCAAGCTGCCGGGCGCGACTGAGGATGACATTCCCACCGCGGGTGGGATGGTCACGCTGGCCATGGGTAAAATGGGCGCGTTCGAATTGAACTACTCGTCCGACATCGACTTGATCTGTCTGTTCGATGAAACCCGCTTTGATCCGGATGACTACCACGAGGCGCGATCGAGCTTTGTTCGGGCCACGCGCAAGATGGCCGCCATGCTCAACGATCTAACGGGTGACGGCTATGTCTTTCGCACGGATCTGCGGCTGCGTCCGGATCCCTCGGTGACACCGGTCTGCATCGCCATGGAGGCAGCGGAGCGCTACTATGAAAGCCTTGGGCGTACCTGGGAACGGGCGGCGTATATCAAGGCAAGGCCCTCGGCTGGTGACACCGGAGCAGGTGCCCGTTTTCTGGAAACGCTGCGACCGTTCATCTGGCGTAAGCATCTGGACTTTGCCGCGATCGAAGACGCGCACAATATGCGGCTGCGGATACGCGAAGCCAAGGGGCTGCATGGACCGATCACCTTGCCGGGGCACAATATGAAACTGGGGCGCGGCGGCATCCGCGAGATCGAGTTTTTCACTCAGACCCGGCAACTGATCGCGGGCGGCCGGGACGCCGAATTGCGTGTGCGTGGCACGGTCGACGGGTTGTCGGTTCTTGCGGAAAAAGGCTGGGTGCCTGACGACGCGGCGGCGGCGCTTAGCGCGCATTATGACTTTCATCGCACCGTCGAACACCGTGTTCAGATGGTCGGCGATGCGCAGACCCATGATTTGCCCAAGAGCGATGAGGGTTTCGAACGGCTGTCTTGCCTGATGGGCATGGAGCGCAACGCTCTTGAGGCCGAGCTTGGCCAGCGGCTGACCGAGGTGCACGAACTGACCGAAGGGTTCTTTGCACCCGAGGCAACAGGCGCGCTGGACAGTCTGCCCGAAGCGCTCACAGGATCGGATATTCCCTCTCGCTGGCCGACTTATCCGGCGCTGCGGTCGGAACGGGCCGGGGAAATCTTTCAAAGGTTGCGCCCTGAGATCCTGCGCCGTCTGGGGCAGGCGGCCCGCCCCGAAGAGGCGCTGGTTGCCTTTGATGGCTTCCTGTCAGGTTTGCCTGCGGGCGTGCAGCTGTTTTCCTTGTTCGAAGCGAACCCGCAGTTGATCGATTTGCTGGTGGACATAACCGATGTCTCGCCGGATCTCGGGCGTTATCTTGCCCGCAATGCTTCGGTGTTTGATGCCGTCATCGGCGGTGACTTCTTTAGTCCATGGCCCGGCATGGCAGCTTTGCGCGCCGAACTGGCTGCACAGCTCGAGGCCGAGAAAGACTATGAGCGCAGGCTCGATCTGACGCGCCGCTGGGGCAAGGAGTGGCATTTCCGGGTTGGCGTGCATTTGCTGCGCGGATTGATGGAGGCCGAAGAGGCCGGACGCGCCTATGCCGATCTGGCCGAGGCGACGCTGGCCGCACTCTGGCCGGTGGTTCAGACAGAATTTGCGCGTAAACACGGCACGCCACCGGGGCGCGGCGCTGTTGTGGTGGGTATGGGATCGCTCGGCGCGGCCCGTTTGCACGCGCGTTCGGATCTGGATGTGATCGTGATCTACGATCCTTTGGATGTAGAGGCATCGGATGGGCGCAGGCCTTTGCCGTCACGGACCTACTATGCCCGTCTGACGCAGGCCCTGATCACCGCGATGACGGCGCCGATGGCCGAGGGGCGGCTTTATGAAATGGACATGCGCCTGCGTCCCTCGGGCAATCAAGGACCGGTCGCGACCTCCCTGACCGCGTTTCAGGACTATCAGAAAACTCAGGCATGGGTCTGGGAGCATCTGGCCCTGACGCGGGCGCGTGTGGTTGCCGGGCCGTCTGAATTGGCGCAGGACGTGGAACAGTTCCGCACTACGCTTCTGGCTCAGCATTCAGACGCGGCGCATGTCTTGTCGGAAGTCGCCCAAATGCGGGCACGTATTGCCGCTGCCAAAGAGGCGGATACCCCATGGGAGGCGAAAATCGGCACAGGGCGCATGCAGGACATTGAGCTTTTTGCGCAGGCTGCATCCCTGATCGAAGGCAAGGCGGTCCGCCAGACCGGTCGCGCATTGCGGATGGCGGATTGGCTGGATCAGGCAGACGCGGACGCCTTGACCAAGGCGTATGGGTTTTTCTGGGCTTTGCAGATTGGCGGCAAGCTGGTCAGCGACGCAGGAATTGATCCAGATTCCATGGGGCCGGGCGGGCGCGCGTTCTTACGGCGCTTGACGGGCTGCACCGAAGGCAGCACGCTGGCGGAAAGATTGATGCAACACGCATCAGAAGCCGGAACAGTGATAGACCGCCATCTGGCACGCTATCAGACG
Organism: Paracoccaceae bacterium; assembly: GCA_020630695.1. GTDB lineage: Bacteria > Pseudomonadota > Alphaproteobacteria > Rhodobacterales > Rhodobacteraceae > Thalassococcus_A > Thalassococcus_A lentus. The sequence continues at coordinate 21,436 of JAHDIS010000024.1, forward strand.
ACAGGAGACAGTCATGAAGAAGGGTGACGCCACAGACCCCAAGGGACTGATTGCTGATGCCTACAGGATCGAAGGCATCACGTCGGGCGAATGTCGGTCGATATTTCTCGACTGGGCGCTGTCGCTTCCTGTTGGGGCCGATACCAATCCGCTGATTGCCAAGCTGCTGACGCGCCATCCAGAGCCGGATCATCCGATGACCGCTGTTCTGATCGAGGGACAAAAGGCCGCCGGTCCGGCCAAGCGACGTGGCGGACGCGCGGCGCGCGTGATGCAGTGAGTCCGGCGGGCTCAGCGTCTTGGATGTTTGGCTTTCAACGAGTTGGTGGCGCGGTCCAGAAATCCGCGAGCGAAATCGGCATTCGGCACATGTTCGGGCGTGGCGGGTGTAGGCCGGGCCGACAGCGAATCTTCCCGCGCCCCGTCCAGTACCTGCCGATGCAGGTCAAACAGGCGCGATAGCCGCTCTTGCCGAGCGTTCTGGGTTTCATCGATCTTGTCAGCAGACATGCGCTTTCCTTAGCAGACATTTCGCAGCGTGAAAGCTATGAGTTGAATACGGCGAAAATAGCACGTGCCTAGGGTGATCTGTGGGCAGGGTCTTGATCATTTTCCGGGCCGGAATGGTAAATAGCGTGCAGCAAGAGGAAACCTGATGAGCGTCATATTATGTTACGGAGACAGCAATACGCACGGCACGCGTCCCATGACGGTGGCGGGGCTGTCGGAACGCTATGAGCCGCAGGATCGCTGGCCCGAAGTCATGGGTGATCATCTCGGGGCTGGCACGCATGTCATCCCCGAAGGTTTGCCGGGCCGCACGACGGTGCATGAAGATCTGGTTGAGGGCGGCGCACGCGATGGGCTAGCGGTGTTGCCTGCCGTGCTGCATAGCCACAAGCCGCTAGATTTGCTGATCCTGATGCTGGGAACCAATGATCTGAAACCGCGTTTTTCGGTCACTGCCCATGAAATCGCGCGTTCGGCCATCCGTCTTGCCGTTCTGGCCCGCGCCGAACAGGTGGTTAAAGACATTCTCGTGGTAGCCCCCGTGCCGGTCCGTCCCGCTGGCTGCCTCAGCGATGTATTTGAAGGCGCTGAGCAACGGCAGCGAGGGCTGGATGTCCATATCAGCCAATTGGCGCAAGCCGAAGGTTTCGGGTTTATCGCGGCCGGAGATCATGTTGCGGTGTCGCCTACGGATGGCGTGCACTGGGAAGCGGATGCCCACAGGGATTTTGGATCCGTCATGGCGGGCCATGTCGAAAAGCTTCTGACATGAGGATATTCGTCGCTGCGCTGGGTTTGCTGCTATGCGGCTGCATGGCGAATGAACCCCAGCCGCTTGGCCCCGCGACCATCCCTCTGCGCAATCCAACGGCTCCTGTTGCGTCGCAATTGGATGCGTCCCTGGCGCGTCTGGCGGGCACTTGGGTCGTTGTGCAGGGTGCGGGCCTGAACGCGGGCTCGAACCTGCGCTTTGATGGTCAGAGCGTGTCGGTCAATGGCGCGCAGCTTGCCTTGCAGGACAAGGGCAGAGGCCGCATTGTCATGGGTAACGAAGAAATCTGGGTGCATTGGATTGATGCGGACAACCGTACCGCCGCCTTGGGCGAGCCAAATGGTGGTCGTGTCTGGATCATGGATCGCACGGGCAAGCCCGGCGAACGGCTGAAAGCGGCGCGCGAAATCCTCGACTGGTACGGATACGATCTGCGCCGTCTGGCCGAAAACGGTTAACGCAGGCACCATTACAACTATTGATGTCGCAATCAGAGGCCAGTGGGTCCGGTTTTGTGATGGACGCTGCGCGGCTCTTGGGGGCAGGGTGCGCACAAGTCTTTTGGGAGAGCATCATGGCACAATCAGACAACAGAACAGCCGCCATTGTGGGCGGTGGCGTGATTGGCGGCGGCTGGGCCGCCAGATTTGCCCTGATGGGCTGGGATGTGCGGATTTTTGACCCGGATCCCGAAGCAGAGCGAAAGATCTCCGAAGTGCTGGCCGGCGCAGAACGGGCCCTGCCGATGCTTTACGATGCGCCCATGCCCACGCGAGGCCAGATAACGTTTCACAGCGATCTGGCCGAGGCAGTGAACGGTGTTGCCTATATTCAGGAAAGTGTGCCCGAGCGACTTGATCTAAAGCACAAGGTTTTTGCTCAAATTCAGGACGCGTGTCCCGAAGATGCTGTTCTGGCCTCGTCAACATCGGGCTTTAAGCCGTCCGAATTGCAAGATGGCGCATTGCGCCCGGGCCAGATCGTCGTCGCCCATCCATTCAACCCGGTCTATCTATTGCCGCTGGCTGAACTGGTTCCGGGTGAGGGCGGAGATCCAGCAACCACCGAACGGGCAAGGCAGATCCTGCGCGAGATCGGCATGTATCCCTTGCATGTACGCGCCGAAATCGATGCGCACATCGCGGATCGCTTTCTCGAGGCGGTCTGGCGTGAAGCGTTATGGCTGGTCAAGGACGGCATCGCGACAACCGAAGAAATCGACGATGCCATTCGCTATGGTTTTGGGTTGCGTTGGGCGCAAATGGGCCTGTTTGAGACTTACCGGATCGCCGGCGGTGAAGCGGGCATGAAGCATTTTCTGGAGCAATTCGGCCCGTGCCTGACGTGGCCATGGACCAAATTGATGGATGTGCCGGAATACAACGACTCCCTTGTCGATCTGATTGCAGGCCAATCTGACGATCAATCGGGTCATATGTCGATCCGTGAGCTTGAACGTCTGCGGGACAACAATCTTGTTGCCATGATGCGTGCGCTCAAGGGGCAGGGTGCGGCTGCGGGCAAACTCATTCTCGACCATGAAACCGATTTGCGCGGTCCGCTCCAGGATGATGTTCCGCTGGTGACGATCCGCAGAACGGTTCCGGTTGATTGGACGGATGTGAACGGACACATGAACGAAGGCCGCTACGGGCAGGTCTTCAGTGATGCCTCAGAAGAACTGATGACACATGTTGGCGCCGATCGGGATTACATTGCGGCCGGAAACAGCTATTTCACGGCAGAGACGAACATAAAGTATCTTGCGGAAACCCTTGCTGCAGAATCATTTTATGTGGAAACACGGGTGCTGTTGGGAGAGGGCAAAAAGCTGCGGCTTTGGCACGAAATGAAGCGTGCGAGCGATGATGAAATCTTGGCGACCTGCGACCAGTTTCTGCTTCATGTTTCGCTGGAAACCCGCAAATCCTGCCCGCCTTTGCCCCATGTGGCCGAGGCTGTGGAGCGGTTGGCGGCGGCGCATTCGGCTTAGTCGTAGCTGTATCCAAGCCCGGTTTCCAAATCCAAATCAATGGATTGCTTCATGAAGCTGATATCTGATTCAGGCATGGAGTTGGGCGTCTCGGGGCGGGTTTCGACGGCAGGCAGAAACTTAGACCCGAGGCGTTTCATGACAGGGCGGTAGTCGGTCTGCGGGACCGTGATGCCAAAGCCTTCGTGTACCGCCTGCAGGAAAGTTTGAGGTTCTGACTGAACCGCTTCAAGTTGGGTGAAGACGAGGCTGCAACCCCTTGCCTGAAATGATAAAAGTCCATTTAACTTGGCCTGCCGAAGGGCAAACAGATTGTCAAAGGGGTGGCCTGTCACCGGGTGACGGTCGTGCTGAAGCGGCGCGCCCTCGCCACCCAATTCGGCGACCTGCGGAAAATAGCGCTTGCGATCGGCAACGGTGGCCCATTGCGCGCGAATGAAGTCCGAAAACGTCATAGCCTGCATTGCGGGCGGGCAGTGCCAGGGTTTGGCGTGCATCGACAGCGCCCAAGAGCGCGCATCCCGCACAACGCAAATGATTGCCACATGGGCGGGGATCGCGGTCATATGTGGAAAGCCGTGTTTCCAGCCAAGCTCTTCCATCGGGCGAAGAGGGCTGTTTCGCCCAAGCAACCGTTTGACGAAATTCGTACCCGAAGACCGTTCACCAAAGACCTGATATCGCGTTGGGGTCGTGCCTGTCGGGGCGATGTGCCAGCCTGTTTTCCTGAGATCCATGTGCCTGCCCGGTGGTGTTTGCGCCACGATAGCGAGCCTCTGCTCGATTTGCGATTCTCTTTGTGTTTGTGCTGCAGTACTGTTGCCGCAAAACGCGACGTAGATAACGAGCAGGCAAGTACATGCAAACCACAGCCGCGGCCCTGACAATGGTGCGTGACGATGCTTTCTTTTTGAAGGCATGGTTGCGCCACTACGGTGAAATGCTGGGGCGGGAAAATTGCTATATCGTCAATCACGGGCGTGGAGAGGTGGTGGCAGAGCTTGCCGAAGGCTGCAATGTGATCGGCATTCCCGGCGATCCGCACCCCAACTTCGATATGAAACGCTGGCGCATGCTCAACAACTTTGTTCAGGGGCTGCGGTGTTACTACAACCATGTGATCGTCGGCGATGTGGATGAATTGGTCGTGGTGGATCCGGAGCATGGCGGCTCGCTCTTGGAGTATCTCGAAACGGTCAAGCCGCGGCGGGTTCTTACGCCCGTGGGGCTGGAAGTCATTCACCGGATCGATCTAGAGCCCGATGCGATTGAAACCGAGATCATTGGCCCGCGCCGTCATGTCCGGCTGGCGCCACATTATTCAAAGCCCTGCATTGTCAGTTCCGGGGTCAAGATTGCCCGCGGCGGGCATTTCACACAGGCTGACAAACTGATCGCGCCGGACCCGCTCTATCTGTTCCATCTGAAGTTTTGTGACTTCGGCGAATATGTTTCGGTCATGAACCAGCGCAACGCGGTCACCGAAGAGGTCGGGGCCTCGGTGCAGGAGGCTTCAATCGGGCGGCATTGGTTTGCCGAGGCGCGCGGTGAGGATCGGGCCGTTTTCGAGGCGTTTGCAGGTCTGGAGCTAAAGGAAGAGTTTGACCTGGGCTGGGTTCGCAAGCGCATGCACAGGACCTGGAAGCCGCGGGGCGAAACCGGATTTTGGCAATTCGACCGTCCCGAATATGAAGGGCAATATGTGCTGCCGGATCGGTTTGTCGGCGTGATCTGATTGCGGACCCGCAACGACGAAACCACGACGCACCCCGGGGGTTTTGCACCCCCGGACCCCCGCAGGATATTTTGAGCACAAAGAAGCCGGATTAGCCGCGCATGCGTGCGCCGTCCGCATCAAATAGCGGTGTGTCGAGCAATGTGGCGCGGCGCATCTCGCCCAGGATTTCGATTTCGGCGTTCAGTCCGGCTGTAGCGGCGTCCCGGGGGATCAGCGCGAGCGCGATGGATTTACCCAAATGGTGTGAATAGCCGCCGGATGTGCAAAACCCCTGAACGGATCCATTGATCCAGACGGGCTCGTAAGCCTGAACATCCGCATCTGCTGCGTCAACGTCAAAGGCGACAAGGGTGCGCGCGGGCGGTGTGTCCCGCTCCGCCTGTGCTGCCGCGCGGCCAATGAAATCGGCCTCTTTCGCCCAGGCGATAAATCGGTCGAGACCGGTTTCGGCGCAGGTGTAATCTGGTGAGAATTCCCGGCCCCAGGAGCCGAAGAACTTGTCGAGGCGCAGGCTCATCATGGCGCGCATGCCAAAGGGCCGCATTCCGTAGGCTTGGCCGGCTTGCCAGAGCGTATCCCACAACTGGCGCTGCGCCATTGGATCACAGTAGATCTCATACCCCAGATCGCCGGTATAGCTGACCCGTTGAACAATGCAGTCGGTCATGCCGATGACGGCGCGGCGCACGTCCATGAACCGCATCCGGGCCAAATCCTGCTGCCCGCAGGCTTCCAGAACGGCTGCTGCGCGCGGTCCGGCGATTTGAAACCCATTGAGCCGATCCGAGACGTTTTCGATCTGGACGCCCTCGTCAAGCTGCTGCAGGAACCAGCGCATGTGATAGGCCTGCGCGCCGTAGCTGGCGGTCAGCTGAAATTCGGTTTCCGACAGGCAGGACACCGTGAAATCGCCGATGATGCGCCCAGAAGGTGCCAGCATCGGGCTCAGTGCCAAGCGGCCCGGGGCAGGGATGCGGCCTGCCATGATCCTGTCCAGCCAGGCACGGGCATTGGGGCCTGTGACCCGGTATTTTCCGAAGTTATGCACTTCGTTGATGCCGACCGCTTCGCGTACGGTGCGCACCTCACGCGCGGTGGCTTCCCATGCGTTGGAGCGCCGGAAGCTTGGTGTCTCGAACCTCGGCTCATCATCTGCGGCAAAATAATTCACCACCTCAAGCCCGTACTGCGCGCCCCAGACCGCGCCCATATCGTCAAAGATATCGTACATGGGCGTTGTGCGGTTTGGTCGTGCGGCAGGCAATTCTTCGTTCGGGTAGGATACGCTAAAGCGTTTTTGGTAATTCTCGATCACCTTCGGCAATGTGTAGCCGGGGCTGATCCAGTCGCCAAAACGGGCGACATCCATTGCCGCGGTGTCGCGTTCGCATTCGCCTTGGGTCATCCATTGGGCGAGCATCAGGCCTACGCCGCCGCCCTGACTGAACCCTGCCATCACGCCGCAAGCCGACCAATAACCGCGCAGACCAGGGATGGGGCCGACCAGTGGATTGCCGTCCGGCGCAAAGGTAAAGGGGCCATGAATGACGGATTTCACGCCGGCGCGCTCCAGCACCGGAAAACGGCGATAGGCAAAGGCGATAGAGTCTTCAATCTTGTCAAAGTCATCGGGCAGCAACTCGTGACCGAAATTCCATGGCGTGCCATTTACCGCCCAGGGGCGGCAGGGTTGTTCGTAGAACCCGATGCAGAGCCCGCGACCTTCCTGCCGCAGATAACTTTCGCCTGCCGGATCCATCACATGCGGATGTTCTGAGCCACGCTCATAAATCTCGGCGATTTCATCGGTAACGATGTACTGATGTTCCATCGGGTGCAGGGGCAGGTAGACGCCCGCCATGGCGCCCACTTCGCGGGCCCATAGTCCGGCCGCGTTCACAACGTGCTCGGCGTGGATGGTTCCCTTGTCCGTGACCACGTCCCATGTGCCATCCGGCCGCTGGTTCGTTTCCTTGACGTGGCAGTGGGTTTCAATCGTCGCGCCGCCCATGCGCGCGGCCTTGGCATAGGCATGTGTCGTGCCTGAGGGGTCAAGGTGGCCGTCGAGCGGATCGTAGAGCGCGCCGATTACGCCTTCGAGATTGACGATAGGGGCGAGCTTGGCAATTTCTTCCGGGCCGACAATTTCCGTTTCGAGCCCCATGTAGCGATGCTTTGCGCGTTCGGCCAACAGCATGTCAAAGCGTTCGGCATTGTCGGCCAGTGTGATGCCGCCCACGTGGTGCAGCCCGCAGGACATGCCTGTGATCTCTTCGAGTTCCTTGTACAGCTTGATTGTGTACCCCTGCAGGGCGGCCATGTTTGTATCGCCGTTCAGCGTGTGAAACCCGCCTGCGGCATGCCATGTGCTGCCCGAGGTCAGTTCTGACCGTTCCACCAGCATCACGTCGGACCACCCCAGTTTGGTCAGGTGATAGAGGACAGAGGCGCCAACAACGCCGCCGCCGATGATGCAAACGCGGGTGGTGGTTTTCATGGGGCATGTCCTTTGCAAACAGGGGTTCGTTGAATTTGGTCCGAATGTCTCATGCAGCGCGTCGGCGTCTTGGCGAAGAGCGACAAAGTTTGTCGCTCAGGAAGGGTGGGCCAAAACAAGCGTTTTGAAAAGTATGCGATTGATCGCAATTGCTGCGCTGCGGCGAAAGATTTTGCAAAATAAGAACAAAGTTCTGTTTTGCGCAAAGCTGTCGGTTATCGATTGTTCGGTATTTCAAGAGAATGCGCAAATGTAGCGAAATGATCCACTCCTACCCACTCTATGCGGTGGGATTATTGCGCTTCAAGCCGCGATTTTGTCCATCGTCCATGCTGCAGTATGCTGACCGTACAACAAAAAAAAGACGCTCACATCTCATGGATTGATCAGGCTTCCTCTCCCACCTGATACACGAGCAGGCAGAGCATACAGGCAAAGAAAGGCGGACCCTTCGGCAGGTTCGCCTTTCTCGCTTTTGGGGTTTGGAAATCTGGCGCAGATATTCCGGTCGCGACGAAAAGTGTCGGCATTGGGCATTATGGCCCTGAAGGCGCGCGCAATGTTACAACGGTCCAAACAAGGAATGCGATCCATGAAGACCCATGCACAGGCCGTTGTTATCGGTGGCGGCGTCATTGGCTGTTCAATCTTGTACCACCTGGCCAAACTTGGATGGTCTGATGTCGTTCTGCTGGAGCGGGATGAACTGACCTCGGGCAGCACGTGGCACGCGGCGGCCAATATTCACGGATTGCATGACAGCACGAACATCAGCCGGATCCAGCACTATACGATGAACCTGTACAAAGAGCTGGAGGCCGAAACCGGTCAGGGCTGCGGGGTTTTTCAGCCGGGCAGCCTTTACCTCGCTCAGACCGAAGCACGCGAGCACCAATTGCGGCTGCAGGCGGCCAAGGCCAAACTCTATGGGATGAACTTTTACGAGATTGATCGCGATGAAGCCGAGCGATTGCATCCTTTGGTCGATTTCGATGGCATCCGCTGCATCATGTATGAACCGGACGGCGGCAATGTTGATCCCAGTGGTGTCACTGCGGCCTATGCTGCCGGTGCGCGGGCCATGGGGGCTGAAATCCATCGCTTTACACCCGTCACTGCGACCGAGCCGCAGTCTGATGGCTCTTGGATTGTACGCACGCCCAAGGGCGACATCGTAACGCCATGGGTGATCAACGCAGCGGGTCTGTGGGGGCGCGAAGTGGCAGCGCTCGCAGGGATCAAACTGCCGCTGCAGCCAACCGAGCATCAGTATTTCGTGACAGAAACGATTGCTGAGATTGCGGGGCTGGATCGGCGGCTGCCTTCGGTCGCGGATCGCGACGGGGAATATTACCTGCGGCAGGAAGGTCAGGGTTTGCTGATCGGTGCTTATGAGCGGGATGTCCGGCTCTGGGCTGAAAACGGAACGCCTTTGGATTTTGCCCATGATCTGTTCCCAGATGATCTGGAACGGATCGAGGACAACATGATGCGTGCCATTGATCGGGTGCCAGCCGTCGGTTCGGCAGGGATCAAGCGGGTCATCAACGGCCCGATGATCTGGTCACCGGATTCGAATGTGCTGATGGGGCCTGTGCCAGAACTGCGCGGATATTTCTGCTGTAACGGGATCATCCCCGGGTTCTCTCAGTCGGGCGGCATGGGCCTGATGGCGGCGCAATGGATCATCGAAGGCGAAATGCAGTACGACATGTTTGCGTGGGATATGGCCCGCTTTGGCGACTGGGCGAACGAGGCTTTTACCAAGGCGCGTGTGTCCGACCAATATGCACACCGCTTCGCAATCCACTTTCCCAACGAGGAACGCAGCGCCGGACGGCCTGCGCGCATGCGTCCGGCCTATGAGGCCCAGCAAAAGCGGGGCGCTGTATTCGGGCTCAACTTTGGCTGGGAACACCCGTTGTGGTTCGCAGAAGAGCCGGGAACACAAGACACCAACGGCTTCACGCGCCAGAACTGGTGGGAACCGGTTGGAAAAGAGGCCCGGATGCTGCGCGAGGCGGCGGGGATCATCGATATCTCGAACTTTGCCAAATACCGCGTCAGCGGACCGGGGGCCGAGGATTGGCTGAACGCGGTTTTTGCAAACAAGATGCCAGGCGCTGTTGGCCGGTCTTGCCTGACGCCCCTGATCGGAAAACGGGGCGGGGTCGCCGGGGACTTTACCGTGACCAGACTGGCCGAGGATGAGTTCTGGGTGATCGGATCGGGCATGGCCGAGCGGTATCACCGCCGGTTCTTTGCTCAGGTGCCATTGCCGCAGGATACGACGTTCGAGAGTCTCACAAACAGCCATTGCGGGTTCAACGTGGCTGGCCCAAAAGCGCGGGACATGCTGCAGCGATTGACCAACACGTCGCTCAATACCGAAGATTTTCCATTCATGCGCTCTAAACGCATCGAGCTGGCAGGGATCGAAGTTGTTGCGTTGCGCGTATCCTTTACCGGCGATCTGGGCTGGGAATTGCACTGCGCCGAAGCCGATCAACTGGTGCTCTACGAGGCGCTTTTGGCTGCGGGCGAAGCCTTTCGTGCCGGGCCGGTTGGAAGCCGTGCCCTCATGGCGCTGCGGATCGAAAAAGGTTACGGATCATGGTCTCGGGAATACAGCCCGGAATACTGGCCCCAAGAGGTCGGGCTTGAACGCCTTTGCAAGCTCGATAAGGATTTTCTGAACAAAGACAGTCTGTTGCAAGTGATTGATAAGCCGGCACGAGAGGCTTTGGTGGTCCTGTCACTGGACGTCGATGCCTGCAGTGCATCAAATGCGGATGCCACAGGCGGTGAGCCGATCTTTTATAAAGATCAAGGCGTTGGGCGTGTAACCTCAGGCGGTTACGGCTACAGCGTCGGGCAAAGTCTGGCCTTGGGGTATATCAAGGCCGGAACGGCGCAACCGGGTGATGCGGTCGATGTCATGGTGTTGGGCCGCCCGCACCGGGCGGTCGTTCTTGAACACCCCCCGTTCGATCCCGAAGGCGCCCGATTGCGCGCATGACATCCGCTCCGGTGGTCACTGCTCTGCGGTGCCCCGGGGTTTCCCACAGTTCGCCCAATTGCGGCCCGAAATGCACGCCAAGGTTGCTTGAAACGAATATCTTTCAAGGTGGTCCAATGGCGCATTCCCCTCAAGCCCCCAACCTGCGCAAAGCGGTGCGGGAGTTGACGCAAAACCCTATGATCGTCCTGCTGATTCTCGGCCCGGCAGCCTGCGCCACGATCCTCGGAAGCGTCTTTGTCTTTGAAGGGCTGGGGATTGAATTTCCGTTCTGGCAGGCGATCTTCACGATCTTTTTCTATTCGCGCATGGCACTGGCCTGGCACCGCTGGGCAATGCTGGGGGAAAAACCTTCGCTGCGTGGCAAACCCGGCCCGGGTGGGCTGCGTCGGCTTTACCTGATGCGGACAACCGCGGCGGTGCTCATGGCGGCGGTTCTCACGACCGTCATCGGCATGGTGTTCGAAAGCGGCCGGGGCGGCAACATCATGCAGAGCGCGCCTGCGCTTGGCCCGGTCGCCGCGGCTCTGTCGCAAGGGGTTTTCATGGGGCTGTTGCTGGCCCTCAGCGCAGGTTTCATCATGATGACCGGGGCCGAACTGCCGCTGCGCGCGGGCGAACGCAAGGACCTAGTGGATAACCGCGCGATGAACAACGCCTTCATCTCGGTTGGGTCGTTTTTCTTTTCGCCCATTGGCTTGCTGCGCGGGCTGACCCGGTCCAGTGAGCCGCGCAGCCAGCGGGACGGACTGGCCGAACTGGGTTTACAGGATGGTTCGGGCAACCCGATTGCGCCGCTTGAGATCGTTCGGCTTGCGGCCATTCTGGGGGCCTGCGGCGGGGCGATCTGGGCGGTGCTGGACGGTGTCATGGCCCTGCTGGGGGGCATTCCCCGCATCGGCGCGGCGCTCGGCGGAGAGACCGCAGAGCTGATCCTGACACAAACGCTTTATGGCTTTGGCGCATTGGTGCTGGCGAGCCTGCTGGCCCAGCATGCCAAGGCGTCGCTGGCCGCCAAGGAAGCCGCCGTCGCAGAGCCAGCGTTCGATCCCGCGCTTTCCGGCGCGGCCACTATGGCGCCGCTGCCCGAAATGGGTGCAGGTCCGGCAGATCCCTGGGCAATGCCCGGCATGGTGGCGCAGTGCCACGAGGCCAGTCCGCAGCCCACTGCCCCCGTGACCCGCGAATCGACGCGTCCCAAGCCGCGCGCTACCGCAGGTAGCGCCCCAGGATCCTGAAGCCGATTTGCGCGCCATATTCCGCTCACAACCGACGCCTGTCGTCTCGGGGGGCGTGCCGGCCGGTGCAGGGGCAGAGCCGTCTCAAGGCTCCGGCCTGATCCAGCGCCTGCTAGGCAGGTGACTCGGTCACCCGGGCAAGCGGGCGCAGTTTCAGCTGTGTAATGCGGTTGTTCTCGCGGCTCATCACCTCAAATCGGAAGCCGTGAAAGCTGAACGTCTGGCCAACGGTGGGGATCATCTGCGCTTCGTGGATCACCAGACCGGCCACGGTATTGGCTTCCTCATCGGGGAGGGACCAGTCGGTGGCTCTGTTCAGGTCTCGAATGGTCATGGCGCCATCCACCCAGTAGTGTCCATCGTCGGCCATCTGAACCTGATGATCGGCATGAGGGTCGAATTCGTCGGTGATCTCACCCACGATCTCTTCGAGAATATCTTCGAGCGTAATCAACCCCTCGAGCGATCCGTATTCATCAACCACAAGGGCAAAATGGGTCCGGCGCCGCAGGAACTGACGCATCTGGTCATCCAGCGATGTGGTGTCAGGGACGAAATAGGGCTTCATCATCACGTCGGTGATTTGGAACCCTTCGAGCGCGCCAGCCGTGGTTTCCCGACCGTCGATCAATTTGTACATTGCGCGCAGCAGGTCTTTGGCGTGGATCACACCAATGATGTTTTCGGGATCGTCCCGGTAGATTGGCAGGCGCGTGTGGCTGCTTTCCAGACACTGCTGAAGAATGTCCTGCGGCGGGCTGTCGGCGTTGATCATCTCAATGCCGGAGCGGTGCAGCATGATTTCCTCAACCGTGCGTTCGGCCAGATCGAGCGCACCGAGAATCCGGTCGCGATCTTCCTTTTCAACAACACCTTCGGAATGGCCCAACTGCAGCGCGCCGGCGATTTCTTCGCGGACCGCCAGAATGTTGCTGTCCGGGTCGGTTCGGATGCCGAAAATGCGCAGCACGCCGCGCACCAGCACCCGCACGGCGGAAACAACCGGGGCGAAGATGCGCACGACAAAGGCGATGGGGCGCGCAACAAGAGAGGCGGCGGTTTCCGGGTTAGTGATGGCATAGGTCTTGGGCAGCACCTCGGCAAAGATCAGCACGAGGATCGTCATGACCAGAGTGGCCAGCGCTACACCGGATTCGCCAAACACCCGTGTCAAAAGAGCGGTCGCCAGCGATGTGGCCAGAATGTTGACCAGATTGTTCCCCAGCAGGACCGAGCCGATCAGGCGTTCGTTGTCTTCGGTGATCGCAAGGGCCTTGGCGGCGCCTTTGGATCCCTTGTCAGTGGCCGCACGCAATTTGCCACGGCTGGCAGCGGTCAGCGCTGTTTCCGAGCCTGAAAAGAACGCCGACAGGCACAGCAGGCCCAGAATTGACGCAGACGTGATCCAAAATGCGGTGTCGAGCAGCGATGTCTCGGCTTCCATCGGGGTATGTTTCCTTTATCCTTTGGCTGGTTATGGGGGCGCGACCCCCGGCAATCAAGGGCAGGCGGGCATGTCAGGGCAGCAAATCATGGATCTTGGGTCTCTTGAGGGGCCGTTGCTGGTGTTTGGTGGCCCATATTCCAATTTGCAGGCGACACAGGCCGTGCGTGCCCAAGCTGACAGGCTGGGTATCCCGCCAGAACGCTGCATTTGTACCGGCGACGTTGTTGCCTATTGCGGGGATGCCGCTGCCACGGTGGCTGAAATCCGTGATTGGGGCTGTCTGGTTATCGCGGGCAATTGTGAAAAGCAGTTGGCAGCCCATGCGCTCGATTGTGGCTGTGGTTTTGACGAGGGCACGACTTGTGATCTGCTTTCGGCGGGCTGGTATGCCCACGCAAACGCGCAGGTTGATGGTCCAATGCGCGACTGGATGGCGGGACTGCCGGACTGGATCGTGTTTGAACACGCCGGGCAAAAGTGCTGTGTCATCCACGGCGGGGCGCGTGACATTGCCTGCTTTCTCTGGCCGGTCACGCCTGATGAGCTGCTTTTGGATGAACTCTCGATCTTGCCGAAGGGAACAACGCGTGTGATCGCGGGGCACAGCGGCATTGCTTTTCAAAAATCCATTGGCCCGGCTGACTGGCTGAACGCAGGGGTGATTGGCATGCCGGCACATGATGGACGGACGCAGACCCGATTTGGTTTGATTCACCCGGATGGCCGTTTCGAAATATGCCTGTTGGACTATCCCAGTGATCAGGCCGCCATGACGATGGAGCGGGTTGGTTTGTCTCAGGGCTATCACACTTCGTTGCGTACCGGCTGGTGGCCTTCGGAAGATGTGCTACCCGAAGAGTTGCGCCGGGTTTGAACCCGTATTGAAAGAAACAGGTCGCTGAAACTACCCGTCCTTGGCAAGTGGATGGTGATCCATCACCAGTTCGCGCAGCCGCTCTTCGAGAACGTGCGTGTAAATCTCGGTGGTTGCTACATCCGCGTGGCCCAGTAGCGTCTGGATGGCGCGCAGATCCGCACCGTTGGCCAGCAAATGCGTGGCAAAGGCATGGCGCAAGGTATGCGGCGTCACCTTGGCGGGGGATACACCGCCTTCGACTGCGAATTCCTTGATCAGCAAATAGAACGCATGCCGCGTCAGATGCCCGGCCTTGCCGCGTGATGGAAACAGAAAGTTTGAAACCGGTTTGCCTGTTGCCCGGGCGGTTTCGTCCATGTCGGTCCGGATCTCCATCCAGCGGCTAAGCGCTGCGCGCGCGGGGGGTGACAGCGGCACCATGCGTTCCTTGCCGCCTTTGCCCCGGACCAGCAGCATGCGCGGATCACCCCGTGCTGAGGCGATTGGCAGGGAAACGAGTTCGGTAACGCGCATTCCCGTGGCATAGAGCAGCTGCATCAGGCACGCGTTACGGGTTTGATCCGCCTCGTTTCGTCCATGTGCGGCGCCCGCATCGAGCAAGCGGTCCACCTCTTCGACGGACAGTGTCTTGGGCAGGCGCTTGTCGCGTCCCGGGCCACTGATCTGAACTGATGGATTGTCCTGACGCAAACCCTCTTCGAAAGCGAAGCGATAGAGCTGTTTGACCGCAGACAGACGTCGGGCGCGCGTCGCCCGCGACAGGCCCTGTGCATCGCAGTGCACGAGGTATCGTTCAAGATCGTCGCGCTGTGCATCGGAATAATCGCGGCCCTGATCATCCAGCCAGTCTGCCACATGGTCGAGATCGCGTTCATAGGCGGCCAGCGTATTCGCGGCCGCGCCGCGCTCAGCGGCAATCGCTTCAAGAAAGGGCGCGATCCATCGGCGCGACATCAGCGCGCCCGCTCGGCGTCGAGGATCATCAGTTGGAGCGCCGTTCGGCGGGCCACATCTTCGAGCCCGACAGACCGCAGAACCGCCAACCCGTCGGTCAAATCCGCAGCATTGCCATTTGCACCGCTGCCGATCAGCGCAATTGCACGCAGGATCGATTCACCCAGCCTGCCTTGTGCGAGTTGTTCCTGAATGACCTGCGGTGGTGCGGCACCGGCGAATGCCGTTGCCACTGCGCCAGCATGGGGCAGGTCGGTGGGCAGGTCCTGCGGGGTCAGGCCCCGCGCGATGCTGAGCAGGAATTTGGTTTCCGCCGAAGCGCCTTCATCCAGTCCCACACTGAGTGTTTCATAGCCTGCGGACAAAAATATCATCATGCGGGCCAATCGGGCCGGGCGGGCTTTGAGGCCGTGTTCGGCCAGGGCCTCTGCGTAAAGAGAGGCAAATGGCTCCAGCAGGCGCGCGCTTGCCATTTGTGGCCAGAGCCGCACCAAAGCCGGGCCAATGGCATCCGGCGTTCCCCGGCGCAGCGCCGTTTCAAATGCCTGCAGCGCTTTGGCGCGATCCCAAACGCCACCCGAGGCGGCCGGTTTACGCAGGGTGTAGAGACCCAGAAGCCGGTTGGCGGGCAGGGCGCCCGCACGGGCCAGCCGCTCTGCTGCCTCGATTTGGGCCTTCCATCCGTTGTCGCCGGGAAGGTCTAGGACGGAGTAAGCCAGCGGCAAAGGCGCTGTGGGCAAAGGCTCTCCCAAAGCTTCGAACAGCCGGAATTCGAGCGGCGTGGGCCGGACCGGTGGAAGCAGAGGGGGTCTTTCGTCGTTGACGCCCGAATCCAGAAATCGCTCTAGCAGGTCGGCCTTGCGGTCTCCGACGTCCCCCAAGGTCCGGGCGGTCTGCAAAAGCAGCGCTGCGCGGGACCAATCCCCACTGCGCGCCGTGCAAAAGACCCTTAGCGCCGGATCATTGCTCAGCCGTGGTTGATTGCGCAGAACGGAACATGGCTGGGCCGTGTTGCCCAGAAGCAGGTTCAAATCGGCCCAACGCCGAAACGTGCCCGGCCGGTCATGGCCAGCAATCTCCATCAAAGCCAGTGCTTCTTCGACGTGGCCTGCCTTGACCAGCCAGTCGAGCCGGGAAATCAGATGGGCTTCGGCTGTTGTGCTGGTGCTCGGCGGATTGGCTTCGGCCAGCATGAGCGTGCGCATGAGACTGCGCAGGGCCGGTACGGGCGGACGCAGCGCAGCCGTCAGGGTGGCCAGCCGTTCCTGATCCGAGGCGCTCCAAAGGGTTTGCGGAAGGCCCGTGACATCTGCAGAGAGCAAACCGGCCGCGGCGGGGTTGGGCGCGCCCAGCGGCATGGCCTCGACAGCGGGGGGCGCGGCGCTGCCCGCGGTTGGATCGCTTTGCGCCTGTGCCAAAACCGGTATCATCAAAGCTGCAAGGCAGGCCATCGTGAACCGCCCACGCCGCTTTTTGGCGGTGGGACCGTCGCCACAGTGGCGCAGGGGCAGGGCGCGTCTAGCTACCATCAAGCTCCACGGGCTGACGAATTTCTGTCTGCGGCGGGCTGAAATCAACGCCAAAGAACGGACCAACATAGGCGTAGGCGACAAGTGCAATACCGGCCAGGATTGCCAGATAGAACAGCCATTTGATCAATCGCCCCATAAATCTCGCCTTTGCCTCGACGTTCGTGATGCCGAAGTGTCGATTGATCCGGCTTCACGTCTTTTTATATCTTATACCCGGCCTTTTTGTCCGGTACAGGTCAATCCCGCAAGGCAAATCAGATATGGGCGCATTATGGCCGAGGCGAACGCACACACTTCCGTGATCCTGCACAAGACTGTGGTCTTTGTCGGGATGATGGGGGCGGGCAAGACGGCTGTCGGGCGAACGCTGGCGGCGCAACTGGGGGTACCGTTTCTCGATTCGGATCATGAGATCGAGACAGCGGCGGACCGGTCAATTGCAGAAATTTTCGAACGAGATGGCGAGGCCTTTTTTCGCGAAAAGGAAACGCAGGTGATTTCGCGTCTGCTGGACGGCACACCTTGCATCTTGTCCACCGGTGGCGGTGCGTTCATGCAGGAAACCAATCGCAAGATGATTTCGGAACGCGGTGTATCGGTCTGGCTGGATGCACCGCTTGACCTGCTCTGGAGCCGCGTGCGGCACAAAGATACCCGGCCATTGCTGCGCACTGCTGATCCGTACGGCACGCTTCGCGGCATCTACGACACGCGGGTTCCAATCTATGCGCTGGCCGATGTGACAGTTCCGTCCGAGCCGGGCCTGAGCCTTGAACAGATGGGGCAACGCGTGGGGCAATCGCTTGTTGAGCAGCGTCCTGATGTACTGGAGGAAAGCCGCAAATGATGATGGAAACCGTCTCTGTACCACTCGAAGGCCGTGAATATGACGTTCGTATCGGTGAAGGCCTGCTGGCCGATGCAGGCACGCATATTGCACCTTTGTTGCATCGTCCCCGGGTGGCGATCGTCAGTGACGAACAGGTTGCGGCTGCTCATCTCGCGACGCTTGAGGCCGGGCTGGACGCGGCCGGGATCAGCCATGTCGCGCTGACCTTACCGGCAGGCGAAGCAACAAAGTCATGGCCGCATTTCACCCGCACGGTTGAATGGCTTCTGGAGCAAAAGATCGAACGCCGGGACGTCGTCATCGCGCTAGGTGGCGGCGTGATCGGCGATCTGGTTGGATTTGCGGCTGCTGTCCTGCGCCGCGGTGTCCGTTTCGTGCAGGTGCCGACTTCACTTCTGGCGCAGGTCGACAGCTCGGTTGGCGGTAAAACCGGGATAAACGCGCCGCAGGGCAAAAACCTGATTGGTGCGTTCCATCAGCCCAGTCTGGTTCTGGCTGACATTGGCGTGCTCGAAACACTGACCGAACGCGACTATTTGGCTGGCTACGGCGAGGTGGTCAAATATGGATTGCTGGGGGACGCGGATTTCTTTGAGTGGCTTGAGGCCAATGGCGGTCAAGCCGCTGCTGGGGATCGGGCGGCGCGGCTATATGCGGTCAAACGATCGGTCGAAATGAAGGCCGAGATCGTACTTCGGGACGAAACCGAACAGGGCGATCGTGCACTCTTGAACCTTGGTCATACCTTCTGCCACGCATTGGAGGCCGCCACCGGGTATTCGGATCGGTTGCTGCACGGCGAAGGTGTCGCCATCGGATGCGCGCTTGCCTTTGCCTTGTCGTCCAAGCTGGGTTTGTGCAGTCAGGAAGATCCAAGCCGCGTCCGGGCGCATCTGGCCGCGATGGGCATGAAAACCGATCTGGCCGATATTCCGGGTGATTTGCCCGGCGCCGAGGCTCTGCTTGAGCTTATGGGGCAGGACAAGAAAGTCGTCGACGGTCAGCTTCGCTTCATTCTTGCCCGTGGTATCGGCGATGCCTTTGTCACCTCGGATGTGCCGGGTGAAACAGTGCTGGACCTGCTTCGCGAAGAGCTTGCGTAACGCGCTTTAGGGTGCTGTTTTTTATTAACTTTTTCCGCTTTTGCGGGCGTGAAAGATAAAGCCAAGCAGGTTCATCAACAACTGAGCTGCGAGGATCGATGTAGATCCGGTGGGATCATAGTCGGGCGCAACTTCAACCAGATCGATTCCGACCACATCGTGCTGCTGCACAACCGTCTGAAGCAATTCGAGCACTTCGTAGTACAAAAAGCCGCCATGTGACGGCGTGCCTGTGCCCGGTGCGATCGACGGGCAGAACGCATCAATATCAATGGTGATATAGACGGGAACACCCTTGGGAATGCGCTGTGCAGCTTTTTGCGTGCCCAGTGCCCGCGTCTGCCGCACCGAAAGGATATCAGAGCCCATGGCGCGGGCGTCGTCGTATCCTTCCTTGGCGGTTGAGCTGACGTTTCGAATGCCGACCTGTGTCAGGCCGCTGACCCAGCTTTTTTCGGCCGCGCGCCGCATCGGATTGCCGTGGCCGCGCGTCACGCCATGCCGTTCATCGACAAAATCCAGATGTGCGTCGATTTGCAGGACGTGAAAGGTATCATGGCCTTCAAAGGCTTCGATACAGGGAATGTTGACCGAATGATCGCCGCCAATCACTACGGGCAGCGCACCCGCAGACAAGGCCGCTTCGACACCGGCGCGAATGTTGGCGTGGCTTTTGATGGTATCGGTGTGGACGATATCGGCGTCACCCATGTCGACGATCCGAACATCTTCGCCCAGATATGTCGCGTCATCCTCATGATCGTACGCGCCCGCATGGCCAAAGCTGAATAAAGTGCTGGCATCCCGAACGCCGCGGGGGCCAAAACGTGCACCGGCACGCCATTGCGTGCCTGCGTCGAATGGCGCGCCAAGAATGGCAACGTCAGCGTCGATTTTGGCCCAGTCATCGACCATGGGCTTTTTGGCAAAGGTGCAGATGCCGGTGAATGGCAGGTTCAGGCGGCCTGTGGCGTAGCTGTGTGTCATGCGCAGACCATGACAAGCCCGCGTTCGACCTGCAAGAGGGGGTTAGTCAGCAATAGGTTTTTGCAGCTCGCGCAGCACGTATGTCGGAATTTCATCGGCGTCGAACAGGACTTTGGAATGCGCCAGACGAATAGGATTTGCGTCTTCTTCGCTTGCTTTGTGGAAAACGACGCTGGAAATACGTGGCAAATTCTGGATTCGCTTACGCAGGAGTAAGGCAATCCCCGAGAAATACCCGACACTGGCTTGCGAAACCTTTTCGAGCATCATCACACATCCAATCCTGATCGGGTCAGAGTGCATAATAAAAAAACTGACACCGAGATCCTCTTCCATAACCATACCATGGAATTCGCGTTCCTTCGGCTTCTGTTCAGGTAGATAGCCAAGGTTTACGAGTTGCCGAGGATCATACCCTTTGGTGACAAGTGCGCCTTCGAAAACCCGGATGGACATCGGAACACGAATATACTTGGTGTTGTCGGAAAAGGACCGCCTCCAGCAAAAGTACATCCCTGTTTCGATGGTGCCCTTAGGTTCGAAAAACCGTCTTTGGTCAAAGACATATTCCAATCCGTTTGCAGTGACGGAATCCAGAAGGTTATGAAGTTTTGCAACCTTTGAATTTGGGAACGCATCCAAAGGTTCCAGCAAGATACGCGCGTCTACATTGAAGTAGTCGCAAACGCGTTTCAAAATAGCGGGCCTTGGCGTTGATGCTCCGCTTAGCAAGCGCGCCATCTGGGTTTTGGTCAGGTCCAGATCCCGTGCTGCCTGTGCGATTGAAGGCTTTGTTTCACACAGTTTCCGGAGGTTTTCAGAAAAAACCAGGTTAACATTAACCATCCAAACACCCGAACGCTGACACAAACTGTGTCAGTTTTAGAAGGGAGCCGCCGATTGGCAAGAGGTTAATTTCTGCAGCCTCCGGGAGACTGGTAGCTGTTAGCTTTGGAAAACTGAAGCGCGTTCCGGCTTTTTGGGCGCTTTTTTCTGGAGCTTTGGCTCGCTTTCCAGTGACCTTGCGAAATCTGTGATGACTTTGGAAATCAGCATGGCATGGGCAACCTTTCTGGCATGGATTTCTCCGGCCAGCATGTAGGCTGTGTTCTCCATGGCCAGTGCCAATTCATCGAGAACTTGAACGGCACAATCTGTGGTGCTTTGTGTCGCCAACGCGCTGATGTCAGTTGTTTTCGTGATATCTGTTTGTTTCATAACGAAATTCTCCATTGGGTCTGGCGAATGCCTTTGGTTTCAAAGGGTGTGGTCGCACCTTGCTGAAACCGTTGCCTTCACGGAAGATTCAAAAACATGACCTGCAGATGCTTATTTGAAACCGGTGGGTTCAAATCTGAACCTTTCCGCTTCTTTGGCACGCCAATGCCATGTTCCTATTGCCGTGCCGCTTGACCACGCGCTTGGGTCGGCTGCGTTCAGCGATGGCATTGACCCAAAACCGGGAAGACGGGCATCATAGCAAAAACCAAACCAACAGCTGCGGTTCGCGGCCAATAGATCCGGGGTTTGCGATGAAGAAAGCATTGTTTCTGACGCTGACACATGGCGTCTGTCTCGCCCTTGGCTTTGCCTTGGGGGTGTACCTGCTGCCGATCCTGACGGCCCCGGCCTCACCGGATGCCGAGATGCTGGAGCAGAAAGCCCAAAGCGCGATGTATTCTGCAGAATTAACCCGCGATTTGCGGGGCAGTGATCTGCTTCATTGGGGTGAAGGCACAATCAGCCTGACTGAAACCGAAATCGTGCACGAAGGCAAACTTGCTCCGGGCCCCGATTATAAGCTGTATCTGGTGCCGCAGTTTGTTGAGCATGAAGACGAATTTGAGCCGATCAAGGATCAGGCCCTGCAGGTCGGCGACATCAAAACCTTTGCGGGCTTTGTTCTCGACCTGCCCGAAGGGGTGGATCTGAGTCAGTACAACACGGTTGTTGTCTGGTGTGAGGCCTTTTCCGAATTCATCACGGCCGGTCAGTTTCGCTGACGGTACCGCTGCCGCGAAGACCGATGTTGCCCGTCGTCCCGGGGGTCGGTGCTGCGCATGTTCGTCATATCTGATCGCTGCGCGATGCATTAGCCTCTTTTAACCGGCTTCAACCCGTGCAATAGGGACGTGCCAACCGATGCCCTCCCAAGGAGACCCCCCATGGAGATTCGCGAGGCTCTCACCTTTGACGACGTTTTGCTGGTTCCCGGCGCGTCCAACGTGCTGCCCAGTACCGCTGATACCCGCACTCAAGTGACCCGTTCGATCGCTTTGAACATCCCGCTGTTGTCCAGCGCCATGGATACGGTCACCGAGGCCCGCATGGCCATCACGATGGCACAGGCCGGTGGAATGGGGGTGATCCACAAAAACCTGAGCGCTGACGAACAGGCCCGTCAGGTCCGCCGTGTGAAACGCTTTGAAAGCGGGATTGTTTACAACCCGGTCACCCTGCGGCCCGATCAGACATTGGCCGATGCCAAGGCGTTGACCGAACGCTACCGCTTTACCGGATTTCCTGTTGTTGATGACGCAGGCCGTGTTCTCGGGATCGTGACAAACCGCGATATGCGGTTCGCCCAGCACGACGAAACGCCCGTGCATGCGATGATGACTGCTGACAATCTTGCGGTTTTGCAGGAACCGGCTGATCGCGAAGAAGCCATTAGCCTGATGAAGGCGCGGCGGATCGAAAAACTGCTTGTGACCGATGAAACAGGCAAGCTGACTGGCTTGCTGACGCTCAAGGATACCGAACAGGCCGTTCTCAACCCCACGGCCTGCAAGGATGAGCTGGGCCGCCTGCGTGTGGCAGCGGCCAGTTCCGTGGGTGACAGCGGATTTGAGCGGACCGAAGCACTGGTGGATGCGGGTGTTGATATTGTTGTCATCGATACCGCGCATGGGCATTCCGAAGGCGTGATCGAGGCGGTCGGCCGTGCCAAGCGCTTGTCGAACGGCGTGCAGGTTATCGCGGGCAACGTCGCCACCGCAGAGGCAACCGCAGCCTTGATTGATGCTGGTGCGGACGCGGTCAAGGTCGGGATCGGTCCGGGCTCTATCTGCACCACGCGCATGGTTGCCGGTGTTGGCGTGCCGCAGCTGACGGCCATCATGGATTGTGCACGTGCCGCCGGTGATGTTCCGGTTATTGCGGATGGTGGCATCAAGTTCTCGGGCGATTTCGCCAAGGCGATTGCCGCAGGCGCATCCTGTGCCATGGTCGGCAGCATGATTGCGGGCACCGATGAAAGCCCGGGCGAGGTGATCCTCTATCAGGGTCGTAGCTTCAAGGCCTATCGCGGAATGGGCTCTCTTGGGGCCATGGCGCGCGGCTCTGCGGACCGGTATTTCCAGAAGGACGCCGCCAGTGACAAACTGGTGCCAGAAGGCATCGAAGGACAGGTTCCTTACAAAGGCAGCGCCGGAACCGTTGTTCACCAACTGGTTGGCGGACTGCGGGCGGCCATGGGGTACACGGGCTGTGCAACGGTCGCGGATATGCGCAAGAACTGCAAATTCGTGAAGATCACCGGTGCAGGACTGAAGGAAAGCCATGTGCACGATGTTCAGATTACCCGAGAAGCGCC
Source organism: Paracoccaceae bacterium (assembly GCA_020630695.1). Classification (GTDB taxonomy): domain Bacteria; phylum Pseudomonadota; class Alphaproteobacteria; order Rhodobacterales; family Rhodobacteraceae; genus Thalassococcus_A; species Thalassococcus_A lentus. Next base: position 44,548 of record JAHDIS010000024.1, read on the forward strand.
AAACTACCGGATCGGCTAAGGGATATGACCCCCGCCGCACGTGTACAGGCCGCCATCGAAGTGCTGGACCGGATCGGGGCAGGGGCTGCGGCTGAGCAGGCTCTTCTGAGCTGGTCCCGAGGCGCGCGCTATGCCGGTTCCAAGGACCGTCGTGCCGTTCGCGACCACGTGTTTGATGTGGTGCGCCGGTGGCGGTCCTGTGCCGAACTGGGTGGGGCCGAAACTGGCCGTGCGCGCATGATCGGGCTGCTGCGCTCGCAGGACGCGTACCTCGACGCAGTGTTTTCCGGACAGGGCCACGCACCCGCTCCGTTGACGCCGGACGAACGCGTCACGTCCGATCCGCCTCAGGGTTTTGCCGCGCTGGATTTACCGGATTGGTTGGGCCCCATTTTTGAGCAATCTCTGGGCGACCAAGCCAGCAATGTCGCCAGAACGCTGCAGGAACGCGCCCCGGTGTTTTTGCGGGTTAACGGTCTGAAATCCACGCGCGCATCAGCACAGCAGCAGTTGCGAGCCGAGGGCATTGAAACCACGCCTGTTGATGTCTCCCCGACAGCTTTGCGCGTCGATGTTGGCGCTCGCGCGGTTGCTCGATCGGCGGCTTATCTGAATGGTGTGGTTGAATTGCAGGACGCTGCCAGTCAGGCCGTTGTGGACGCTCTGCCGCTGAGGGCAGGAATGCGGGTTCTGGACTACTGTGCCGGGGGCGGTGGCAAAGCATTGGCCATGGCCGCGCGGCTTGGGGCAGGTCCGGTCGAGGCGCATGATATCGACCCTAAACGCATGACCGATTTGCCAGCGCGTGCGCAGCGCGCCGCAGCTGACGTTGTTCAGACGCGCATACCGTCCGGTGTTTACGATCTGGTTTTGGCAGATGCACCCTGCAGTGGCAGCGGTGCATGGCGTCGGGCACCGGAAGGCAAATGGCGACTAAGCGAGACCGGATTGACACAGCTGTGCGAAACGCAGGCGGGGATCTTGGATACCTGCGCTGGCCTCGTGGCACCGGGCGGCATTCTGGCTTATGCAACATGCTCCGTTCTGAACTGTGAAAATCAGGATCAAGCGACCGCGTTTGTCAAAAGGCACCCTGGTTGGAGCGTCAAATCTCAAAAGTCCTTTTTGCCAGGTGAGACAGGCGATGGGCTTTTCGTTGCTTTGATTGAGGCTCCGATATAAAAACAACCTTAAGATGAATATTGCGGCGGTTAACCCTGAGTTAATGGTCACCGGCTCCTATGTGGGCAGCAATTCAGCGGGGTTATCGGCGTGCCGGCAGGAATCGGATCATGAACGGGGGGGCAACATCCCGCTTGAGTGTTTTCTCCGGGCTGGTTTTTGCGGTTCTGGCAATCGGATGCGCGGCGTTGGCTTGGGTCGCGGTGCAGGGTGGTTATCAGTTCATTTTAATCGGTGCAGCCGCGACGTGCCTGACCATTTCTTTGGGTATCCTGCTGGACAGTCTGCGCCAGACTGCGCGGCACAAACGGGCGGTCGCGATGGCGGAAACCGTTGTTGCGCATGATGCTGCCTATTGTTTTGTTTGCAATGAAGATGGCTTGGTGCTGGCTGAAAACGCCGCTTCGAGAAAGGCCTTTGGCGGCGCAGTGGGTGGGCCTTTGTCCGATCGTCTGACCGGTTTGCTGGCCAACCCCGAGGGCGTACTTTACCGCATTGCCCGGCGGGCTTTGGCAGAGGGCTATGCCTTTGAGGACATAACCAGTCACGCCGAGCGCGTTCAAATCCATTCTCAGCGATTGGCACCGGGATTGCTGTTGTGGCGTATGGAAAGCGATGCAACACGCGGTGAAAGCGTTGTTTCGCTGGAACAACCTTTGATGAGCATTGGACGCAACGGTGCCATCCTCTATATGAACGCGGCGGCCAGAACGTTGTTGGGGCGACGGGCCAAGAACCTCAGCGAAGTGATCGAAGATCTGCCACTCAGACCGGGGGGCATTCATCAATGCGACGCCGCTCAGGGCACGCGGGATGTTCTGGTTCAGTCTCGAGAGTCTTCGGTTGGCCGGTCGGAATTGACGCTTACGCCGATTATTGAGCCCGAGCGCTCTGTCAAAATGGAAACGGGCGAGGCGGGTACGTTTCAAACGCTGCCTGTGCCACTTCTGAGGGTTCGGGCGGATGGAACTATTCTGGACGCTAACCGCGAAGCGCGCCGCCTGCTGGATCTTTCGTCTGAGGGAACCGCGCATATCGCCGACTATATGGAAGGTTTGGGGCGTGCGCTCAGCGATTGGTTGGGTGAGGCAGCCGAAGGCCGTGGCACAACACGATCCGAGTTCCTGCGCCTGACCCGCGCTGACCGTGAATTGTTTGTTCAGGTGACGCTCAAACGTGTGATCGAAGACGGGGAGCCGGTACTGATCGCGGTTCTGAACGATGCGACCGAACTCAAGACGCTTGAGGCACAATTTGTACAGAGCCAGAAGATGCAGGCGATCGGTCAGCTGGCGGGCGGTGTGGCCCATGACTTCAACAACCTGCTGACGGCCATTTCAGGGCACTGCGATTTGCTGTTGCTGCGTCATGATCAGGGCGATCCCGACTATGGCGACCTTGTGCAAATCAATCAGAACGCCAATCGGGCTGCGGCGTTGGTCGGGCAATTGCTGGCATTCTCGCGCAAACAGACCATGCGCCCGGAAATACTCGACCTGCGGGACACAATGGCCGATTTGACGCATCTTCTGAACAGGCTGGTGGGCGAGAAAGTTCAACTGAGCCTGAATCACGATCCGATCCTGCCGCATATCCGGGGCGACCGCCGACAGCTAGAGCAGGTCATGATGAACCTCATCGTCAACGCCCGTGACGCAATGCCTGATGGCGGTGTGATCGAGGTGGAAACCGAACGGTTGGTTGTTCGTGAAAAGATGCTGCGCGATCGCGCGGTAGTCCCGCCTGGCACCTATGTCTCTGTCAGGATCAGCGATCAGGGATGCGGCATTCCCCCGGACAAGGTGCAAAAGGTCTTTGAGCCCTTTTTTACCACGAAGGGCACAACCGAAGGGACCGGTCTTGGGCTATCGACAGTCTATGGCATCGTAAAGCAATCCGGCGGCTTTGTTTTTGTCGACAGCGTGGTCGGGCAGGGCACCTGTTTCACCTTGCTGTTTCCCGCCCATGATTTGCCAGCTGAACAAAAGCCCGCGGTGCCAAGCCAGGACGAGCCGCGCAAATTGCCGGAACGCGGTTCAGGCGTCGTCTTGCTGGTCGAAGACGAAGCGCCGGTGCGGGCTTTTGCGGCGCGCGCCTTGCGGCTGCGTGGCTACACGGTGATCGAAGCGGAAACCGCCGAGGACGCGTTGGATACTCTCGAAGATGAAACACTGATGGTTGACGTTTTTGTCACGGATGTCGTGATGCCGGGCATGGATGGCCCGAGCTGGGTCCGCAAGGCCCGCAAAACGCGGCCGGATGTCCGGGTCGTCTTTGTGTCCGGTTATACCGAAGACGCCTTTGGCGAAGGGCACGAAGAGATTCCCAACTCTGTTTTCCTGCCCAAACCGTTTTCGCTGACGGAACTGACCGAAACGGTGCATCAACAGGTTGCTTAACGCTTGCTTAAGCGGCTCGATTTAAAGTGCCCGTTCCCAGACTTCGAAATCCTCCGCGCATTTGCGGCGCAGTTTGGCTTCGGTCTGGGCTGACAGCTCCAGATCGCGGCGCGGGGATACGTTTTCGCGCGGCAGATCGATCTTCATCTGCAACCTGTCTTCGAGAAACCCCAGCAGTCCGATCTGGTTTTCGTATTTGTACAAATGCGAGACGGAGACGCCATTCGGGCGCGGCTCGATGAACTTGGCCTGACTGCCCACGTTGGCGTAGGGTGGCCTGTCGCCGGTCGCATATGCGTCACAAAATGCATCAAAGCTGATCCCGCGCGTCGAGGTTGGCTTTCCCTCCAGAAACCCGCGTTGCCGGTATCTGTACCAAGAGCCCAGCCAGCTGATCGGTTCGCGGATCACCGCGAGCAGTTCCATATCTTCGGCGCCCATCTTTTCCATCATGGGACGAAAGAATCTGTTGTAGCGGTAGACCGGGGCGTGTTTCAGCTCGGGCGGGTCATAAATCGTCATGGCCGCATGGGGGCCAAGCGCGGCTTCGTAGGCGGATGTTCCCGTCTTTGGCACCGCCAGAAACACCAGTCGCTGTTTCCAAAAAACCAACATATTCCAACCTCTTGCCGAGAAACCGTTTGCGTCAACCTTTGTTTAACCATCCCGCGCCAAGCTGCAAAAGGAAAGATTTATCTTGAAATGTTCTCCTTTTGGTCTCATAGAGAACAAGAGGCGAACAAATCCTGCAATGGACGCCCCCCGCGGGGTGTGGAATAAGGGCGAGGACAATGGCAACGGCAGACCTTCTGACCATGGATAACAAGCGCGACGCAAACAAGCAAAAGGCGCTCGACAGCGCTCTGGCCCAGATCGAACGGCAGTTCGGTAAAGGGTCCATTATGAAACTGGGCGGCGACAACGCCGTGCGGGATATCGAGGCGACCTCAACAGGGTCGCTCGGGCTTGATATCGCCTTGGGCATCGGCGGTTTGCCCAAGGGTCGTATCATCGAGATTTACGGCCCGGAATCGTCGGGCAAGACGACGCTCACACTGCATTGTGTGGCGGAAGAACAGAAAAAAGGCGGTGTGTGCGCCTTTGTTGACGCGGAACACGCGCTTGACCCGCAATATGCG
>JAHDIS010000025.1 GCA_020630695.1 Paracoccaceae bacterium
AGGCGGTGTGTGCGCCTTTGTTGACGCGGAACACGCGCTTGACCCGCAATATGCGCGCAAACTGGGCGTCGATCTGGACGAGCTTTTGATTTCGCAGCCCGACACTGGCGAGCAGGCGCTTGAGATCACTGACACGCTGGTGCGCTCAGGCGCGGTCAGCATGGTGATCGTCGACTCGGTCGCTGCTCTGACCCCTAAGTCGGAGCTGGAAGGCGATATGGGCGACAGCTCGGTTGGTGTGCATGCGCGCCTGATGAGCCAGGCAATGCGCAAATTGACCGGTTCGATCGCGCGCAGCAACTGCATGGTCATCTTTATCAACCAGATCCGGATGAAGATTGGTGTGATGTTCGGCTCGCCTGAAACAACGACGGGCGGCAACGCTCTTAAATTTTACAGCTCTGTGCGTCTGGACATCCGCCGTATTGGCTCGGTCAAAGATCGCGACGAAGTTGTTGGCAACCAGACCCGCGTCAAAGTGGTAAAGAACAAGGTATCGCCGCCATTCAAGCAGGTGGAATTCGATATCGTGTATGGCGAAGGTATCTCGAAGACTGGTGAACTTCTTGACCTTGGCGTTAAGGCTGGCGTGGTCGAAAAATCGGGCGCCTGGTATTCCTACGGGGATGAACGCATCGGTCAGGGCCGTGAAAACGCCAAGACCTTCCTAAAGGAAAACTCTGGCATGGCCTATGAAATCGAAGACAAGATCCGGGCCGCGCACGGGTTGGATTTTGAGATGCCCGAAGGCGAAAAAACAGACGATGACGATGGGGATGTGATGGAGGGTTGATCCCTCGATCCAGCCTGGACTACCTCGCAAAACGGCGCCCGGATATGGGCGCCGTTTTTCATTTTGGCATAGTGCTACGCGCCCGGAAGCTCTTCGAAGTGGTTATTAACATGCATGGCATGCGCTGCTGCGTAATCGGTCTTGGACAAGGCGCCATAGGCAAAATGCGGGGCCAAGGTGCCCTGATGTTCATCAAAAGATCGCAGTGCCGATTTCAGCCGGTCCAGCGCGATTTGCGCATCGACGTTCCGCAAAACTTCGCCGGGAATTTCTTCGTCAAGCCCGTGGCTCATGCTGCCCTTTGCGGCAAAGACCGAAAACGCCAGAGGCCCTACGGTGCTGCGGAACAGTGCGGGCTTCAACTCCGGATAGCCTGTCAAGGAAAACTCCACCCCTTGGGCCAGATGATCGAAAATGCGCGCGCTTTCCCATGAACCTGTTGCCGAGAGCGTAGAGACATCCAACCCCTCAAGACGTTCCATGACCCGATCCATGGTCAGATGCGCATGTGCATGGTCGTGTCGCAAATAGACGAACCCAGCCCCCAAGGTGGCTAGCCCTCCGGCACCGAGCAACTTGAAGGTACTGCGTCTGTTCATCGCTCTCTCCCGACTTTTGCGAAAGGCTATCATGCGTCGATCTGTGGGCAAAACTGTCAATTCGGGTTCTTGGCGGCTTGGCGGCATGGACACCTGCACAAAGCCCCGCTAAATCTGCGCCAAATCCGCCGCATCCAAAGGCCCGTCCAATGCCCACATTGAATGACATCCGTTCGACCTTCCTGACCTATTTCCAGAAACAGGGCCACGAAGCCGTTGCGTCCAGCCCGTTGGTGCCGCGCAACGACCCAACTTTGATGTTTGCCAACTCGGGGATGGTTCAGTTCAAAAACCTGTTCACCGGAGTTGAAACGCGCGACTACAAACGCGCCACCACGGCTCAGAAATGTGTGCGGGCAGGCGGCAAGCACAACGATCTGGACAACGTGGGCTATACCGCGCGTCACCATACGTTCTTTGAAATGCTGGGCAATTTCAGCTTTGGAGACTACTTCAAGTCCGAAGCGATCCCGTTCGCTTGGGAGCTGGTTACCAAAGAGCTGGATATTACGCCGGAACGTCTGCTGGTTACTGTCTATCACACCGATGACGAGGCCGTGGAAATCTGGAAGAAGACCGGCGTTCCGGAAAGCCGGATCATCCGGATCGCAACCGATGATAACTTTTGGCAGATGGGTCCAACCGGTCCTTGCGGTCCTTGCACGGAAATTTTCTTTGATCACGGCGACAAGTATTGGGGTGGCCCTCCGGGAACACCGGAAGAGGATGGCGACCGCTTTGTCGAAATCTGGAACCTCGTCTTTATGCAGTACGAGCAGTTCGAGGATGGCACGCGCAAAGAACTGGCGGCGCAAAGCATTGATACAGGTATGGGCATCGAGCGGGTCGCGGCCTTGTTGCAGGGCACCAACGACAACTACAGCACTGACCTGATCCGCAGCCTGATCGAAGCGAGTGCGGATGCCACATCCAGCGATCCCGATGGTCCGGGCAAGACGCATCACCGCGTCATTGCCGATCACCTGCGATCGACCTCTTTCCTGATTGCGGATGGCGTCATGCCGTCCAATGATGGTCGGGGCTATGTACTGCGCCGCATCATGCGCCGCGCCATGCGCCATGCGCATATGCTGGGCGCGAAGGATCCGGTCATGCATAGTCTGGTTCCGGCTTTGGTTCGCCAGATGGGCGCTGCCTATCCCGAGTTGGGACGCGCGCAGGCGCTGATCGAAGAAACCCTGCTTCTGGAAGAAACGCGTTTCAAGCAGACGCTTGATCGTGGTCTCAAGCTGCTGGACGACGAACTCTCTGGCTTGCCCGAGAGTGCCGCGTTGCCGGGGCAGGCGGCGTTCAAGCTCTACGATACCTATGGTTTCCCGCTCGACCTGACGCAGGATGCCCTGCGCGAACGTGGCCGCGAAGTGGACACTGACGGCTTTGACGCGGCCATGGCTGAACAAAAGGCCAAGGCACGGGCCGCTTGGTCGGGGTCCGGCGAAGCCGCTGACCTTGCCATCTGGTTTGACATTGCCGAAACGCAGGGCGCGACGGATTTTCTGGGCTACGACACCGAACTGGCAGAAGGTCAGGTTCTTGCGCTGGTCAAGGATGGTGCCGAGGTTGATGCACTTGCGCCGGGCGAGACGGGCTGGGTGGTTCTGAACCAGACACCGTTTTATGCGGAATCCGGGGGTCAGGTTGGCGACACAGGCTGGGTTCGCCGGCTTGAGAACGAAGATGATGTGGCGGCGGTTTCCGATACGCAGAAGATGGGCGGCGGCAAGGTGTTTGCCCATCAGGTCACCGTTGAGCGCGGCACCTTTTCCAAGGGCGATGCCCTGCAGTTGGAAGTCGACCACACCCGCCGCACCGGCATTCGGTCGAACCATTCGGCAACCCATCTGCTACACGAGGCACTGCGGCGTGCCCTTGGTGATCACGTGGCACAGCGCGGATCGCTGAACGCACCCGATCGGCTGCGCTTTGATTTCAGCCATGGCAAGGCTCTGACATTGGCAGAGCTGAAACAGGTCGAAGAAGAGGTGAACGCCTACATCCGTCAAAACAGCCCGGTTACGACCCGTATCATGACACCGGACGATGCCCGTGCCATCGGTGCGCAGGCGTTGTTTGGTGAAAAATATGGGGATGAGGTGCGCGTCGTCTCTATGGGTCAACAGGCGGGGTCTGGCAAAGGCAGCGACGGTCAAACCTATTCGCTGGAACTTTGCGGTGGCACACATGTGCGCCAGACGGGCGATATTGGCCTGTTTGTGACGCTGGGCGACAGCGCATCGAGCGCGGGTGTTCGCCGGATCGAGGCGCTGACCGGCCCTGAAGCCTTTGCCTATCTTTCCGAACAGGATCATCGTCTTGCCGAAGTGGCCGGCGAACTCAAGACACAGGCCGCCGAGGTACCCGCACGGGTCAAAGTGCTGCTGGACGAGCGCAAGGCGCTGGCCAATGAGGTTGCGCAGCTGCGCCGCGAGTTGGCGATGGCCGGTGGGGCCGGGCAGGGCGGTGGTGCCGAAGCCCGCGAGGTGAACGGTGTGTCATTCGTGGCGCAGGTGCTGACCGGTGTGTCTGGCAAAGACCTGCCGTCCCTTATTGATGAGCATAAATCACGTATCGGATCCGGCGCTGTGTTGCTGATTGCGGATGCGGGCGGAAAGGCGGCTGTGGCCGCTGGCGTGACCGAGGATCTGACCGGTTCGTTGTCCGCGGTCGATCTGGTCAAGGCTGCTGTTGTTGAACTGGGTGGCAAGGGCGGCGGCGGTCGTCCTGATATGGCCCAGGGTGGCGGCAAGGACGCCGCAAATGCCGATGCGGCGATCAAGGCCGCCGAAGCTGTGATAGGAGCCTGAGCCATGCCAGCATTGTGGATCGCACATGTGACCGTGACGGACGCCGAAGCCTATGGCCGCTATGCAGAATTGGCAGGGCCGGCCATTGCCGCGCATGGTGGCAAGTTTTTGGCGCGCGGCGGCAGGTTCGTTCAGCTGGAAGGCAAGGAACGCCCGCGCAATGTGGTCGCCCGGTTTGAAACGCTGGAAGATGCAGTGGCGTGTTATCATTCTGACGCCTATCAGGCGGCGCTGAACCACGCGCGTGGCGCGTCAGAGCGCGAACTGATGGTGATCGAGACAGACACATAGGTCTGACCGTGCGTCGCGGCGATTATCCGCCGGGAAAATCTGGTCGGCGCCTTTCCGCAGGGTAAATCTGGCGGTTTGGCAATGTCCCGCTCAGCGATCGGATCTGAATCGGGTGATTCGGCGTCAGATTCGGTTAACTGTTTCCAAAATCAGCAGTATTTCCCGCGATCGAGGCAATGTTTCCGAATTGGAAACTTCCACCTTTCTTTTGCGTTTGCTGAAATGTGGCAAAATTATGGCATTCGGGGCACAGTTCGGCCCGTAGAGCGCGAAATTCCGACCGCAAGCTCAATTTTGACCTGCCAAGTCCGGAATTCCTGTCGCGCGATCCGGATTTTCTTGGCTAACCTGAGGTTACTTTTTTAAACAAACTGTCTTGGGAGAAAAGATCATGAAAAAAGTACTTCTTGGTGCCGTGTTCGCAGCTTCGGCTTTTGCAGCCCCCGCGTTCGCATGGGAAGGTCAGGTTGTCGCCTGTTACGACAAAGTCTGGGTCCCAGCTAAGTACAAGTACAACAAGACCCTGGTTATGGCAGCTCACTCCGAGTGGGAGCACAAGAACGGCCAGATGATCAAGATGCATTACCCTGCCGTCTACAAAGAGCACAAACACCTGGTCAAGCCAGGCCATTACGTTGCTCGTAAGGCGCCCTGCAAGCACTAACTGCAGACCAAACTCCAAACGAGAAAGGCGCAGGATATTTCCTGCGCCTTTTTCTATAGATGAACGAATTTGTTAAAGCAGTGATCAAACGCCGCGCGCAGCACGTTTGCGTTCATGCGGATCCAGATGGCGTTTGCGCAGCCGGATTGCGTTCGGTGTTACCTCGACCAGTTCATCGTCGTTGATGTAGGCGATGGCCTCTTCCAGCGACAGGGTAATCGGCGTGGTCAGACGCACGGCTTCGTCGGTGCCGGATGCGCGGACGTTGGTCAGCTTCTTGCCTTTGAGCGGGTTCACTTCGAGATCGTTGTCCCGGCTGTGCTCACCGATGATCATGCCCTGATAAACCTTGGCCTGCGCACCGATCATCATCTTGCCGCGATCTTCGAGGTTCCAAAGCGCGTAGGCGACGGCATCGCCATCTTCCATCGAAATCAAAACGCCAGCTCGGCGGCCCGGGATCGATCCGCGGTGTTCGGTCCAGCCGTGGAATACACGGTTCAGAACGCCGGTTCCGCGCGTGTCGGTCAGGAATTCCCCGTGATAGCCGATCAGGCCGCGCGATGGCACATGCGCGATGATGCGGGTTTTACCGGCTCCGGCCGGTCTCATTTCCACCAGTTCGCCCTTGCGCGTGCCGGTCAGTTTTTCAATCACGGCACCAGTGTAGTCGTCATCCACGTCGATGGTGGCTTCTTCGACCGGTTCCATGGTCTTGCCGTTTTCTTCGCGCATGATCACCTGCGGGCGCGAAATGCTCAGCTCAAAGCCTTCGCGGCGCATGTTTTCAATCAGAACACCCATTTGCAGTTCGCCGCGGCCGGAAACCTCAAAGGCCTCGCCGCCGGGGGTGTCCGCGATTTTGATCGCAACGTTGCTTTCGGCCTCTTTCATCAAGCGGTCGCGGATGACGCGGCTTTGCACCTTTTTACCGTCGCGACCGGCAAGCGGGCTGTCATTGATGCCAAAGGTGACCGTGATGGTCGGCGGGTCAATCGGCTGCGCTTCGAGCGGCTCTTCCACGGCCAAAGCACAGATCGTGTCGGCAACCGTGGCTTTGGACATGCCGGCCAGCGAAACGATATCGCCTGCGACGGCTTCGTCGATGTCCTGTTGTGCCAGGCCACGGAAGGCCTGAATTTTAGTCACACGGAACTGTTCGATCTTTTGGCCGATGCGGCTGAGCGCCTGAACGGTCGCGCCAACCTTGATCTTACCGGATTCAACGCGGCCTGTCAGAATTCGGCCCACAAAGGGATCCGCGCCCAAGGTGGTGGCCAGCATGCGGAAATCTTCGTCCTGGCGTTTGATCTGTTTGGGGGCAGGGACGTGGTTCACGATCAGGTTGAACAGGGCGGACAGATCCTTGCGTGGACCGTCCAGCTCTGCGTCCGCCCATCCGGAACGACCTGAGGCGTACATGTGTGGGAAATCAAGCTGATCTTCGTCGGCATCAAGCGATGCAAACAGATCAAAGCATTCGTCGAGCGCGCGATCCGGTTCGGCGTCCGGTTTGTCGACCTTGTTCAGAACCACAATCGGGCGCAGGCCGAGAGCCAGCGCCTTGGAGGTTACAAATTTGGTTTGCGGCATCGGGCCTTCGGCGGCGTCGACCAGCAGCACGACACCGTCAACCATCGACAGGATACGCTCGACCTCACCGCCGAAATCGGCGTGTCCGGGCGTGTCTACGATGTTGATCCGGGTGTTTTTCCATTCCACGGACGTGGGTTTGGCAAAGATCGTAATGCCGCGCTCACGCTCCAGATCGTTGCTATCCATGGCGCGTTCAGCCACAGCCTGATTGGCACGGAATGCGCCGGATTGCTTGAGCAGCTCATCCACGAGCGTCGTCTTGCCGTGGTCAACGTGTGCGATAATCGCGATATTGCGAAGGTCCATGGGATCGGCCTTTGAAAGGGAGTTTGCGCGCCACCTATCGCGCGCGGCACGGTTTGGCCAGCCCCCAAGTGTCACAGGCCGATTATGTGGCCGTTCGGCCCTCAGTGCTGCGCTGTTTGCGAGAACAAATGAATGACCAGAATGCCGCAAAGGATCATCGCAAGCCCGAGCATGGCAGGCCAATCAAGTTTCTGGCCAAAGACGACAAACCCGATGGCCGCGATCAGCACGATGCCCAGACCCGACCAGATGGCATAGGCCACGCCGACCGGGAAATATTTCAGGGCGTGACCCAGCAGATAAAACGCCGCGGCATAGGCCACCACAACCAGCAAAGACGGCAAAGGCCGCGTAAAGGCCTGACTGGCTTGCAAGGCCGTGGTGCCGATGGTCTCGGCGGCAACCGCAAGAATGAGGATCAAATAGGGCATGGCATGGCCTTTGCTGCGGTTACGGATCAAAGCGATAATCAAAGCGCGCGATGTCATCTGCACAAAGCTGCGAGACGAGATCCGCCAGATCATCGGTGTAATATGATCTGAAATCGCCATGGGTCGAGCGGTTTTCGTGCGGCATCTTCAATGCAAAGCCAAGGTGTTGCTCAAGCGGGGCCACATCACTGGCAAAATGTTCAAGCCGGATGAACAGTCCGTCATGCAACGTGCCGCCGATATCTGTCAGATAGCGTTCGGATGGCCAGGCCGACAGGCTGCCCATGGTGTTTGGGTGGGCCAGAAATTTGTCGAAGGGCAGGGCCTGAGACAACGCAACGGCCGGATGCTCGAATTGTTGCGTGCGCAGCCAATGGTAATAGCTCACCAGCCGGTCCCATGGGTTACGTACCAGAGCAAAGCAGAACATCGCACTGATTTCATCCGGGCTCAGGACACCATCGATGTCGGCGAGGGTCGAATGCTTCCAGATTCGGCCCCGCGCATTGAGCTTTTTCAGGCGGTTTTTGCGCTTTTGGGCCTTGGGGGTGTCTCCGATCAGAATGTCATCAGCCATGGCCCGCGATTCGAGCGCGGTGGCAAGCGATGTGCCCCCGGTTTTGGGTATGTGAACAAAGATGAACCTGCGGCCGGGCGAAATTATCATGGCTTCACCCTATGCTGATGCAACGGCGTGTTGAAAGTGCTTTTCACTGGCGAAAAGGCGCGACATTATCCCGCAAATCGCGCGAAGGAGGAGAGCGCCATGGGTTGGATGAGAGATGAGACCGGTCTGGACAAATGCGCGGCAAATCATGTGCCGCTGAGCCCGCTTTCGTTTTTGCAACGTGCGGCCCGGGTCTGGCCGGAAAAGCCCGCTGTCGTCTACGGCGCACATCGGGCCAACTATGCGCAGTATCATGCGCGTGTCAGCCGGCTTGCCTCGGCCTTGAGCGGTCTTGGCGTGGCGCCCGGTGATGTGGTCGCAACGATGTTGCCGAATATTCCGGCGCAAGCTGAGGCGCATTTTGGCGTTCCAGCCTGCGGCGCGGTTCTCAATACCATCAACACCCGACTGGATGTCGACACGGTCGCCTACATTCTGGATCACGGCGAGGCCAAGGTTCTGCTGGCCGATCCACAGTTTATCGGCGTCGCGATGCAGGCAATCGAGCGCATGGACGGCCCGGCCCCCAAACTTATCGAGGTGGCGGATGACGAGTCCGGCTATCCGGCGTCCGGCGCGCATCTGACCTATGAGGCGTTGCTGGAGCAGGGCGATCCCGATGCCGCGTGGCATATGCCCGAGGATGAGTGGGAAAGCCTCGCGCTGAACTACACCTCGGGAACCACCGGTCGTCCCAAGGGCGTGGTCTATCATCACCGGGGTGCTTATCTGATGTGCATGGGCACTGTCGTCAGCTGGCAGTTGCCCTTGCACGCGAGCTATCTGACGATTGTTCCGCTGTTTCATTGCAATGGCTGGAACCACACGTGGCTGATGCCGATGATCGGTGGGCGGGTCGTATGCTGCCGCGATGTGACGGCCACGGCGATCTACACGGCGATTGCCGATGAAGGTGTGACGCATTTCGGCGGCGCGCCGATTGTGCTGAACATGATCGTGAATGCCGACGACAGCGAGCGGCGGAGCTTTGAGCACGAAGTGAAAGTCTTTACTGCCGGAGCACCGCCCGCCCCGGCGACGCTGGCCAAGATCGAACCGCTCGGGTTTTCGGTGATGCAGGTCTACGGGCTGACTGAAACCTACGGCCACGTCACCGAATGCGTCTGGCAGGAAGATCGCTGGGGCGCGCTTGAACCGGGCGAGAAGGCAGGGATCAAGGCCCGACAGGGTGTGGCCTTTCCCATGATGGAGAATATCCGGGTCACCGATGAGGCCATGAGTGATGTGCCAAAGGATGGTGCCAGCAAAGGCGAGATCATGATCCGTGGCAATTCGGTGATGAAAGGGTATCTCAAGAACCCAGATGCCACCGCCGAGGCTTTTGCGGGCGGCTATTTTCATTCCGGCGATATCGCGGTGATGCATGATGACAGCTATGTACAGATTGCCGACCGCGCCAAGGACATCATCATTTCGGGGGGCGAGAATATTTCATCCGTCGAAGTGGAAGGCTGTCTGATGGGACATGAGGCGGTCAGCCTTTGCGCGGTCGTGGCCAAGCCTGACGAAAAATGGGGCGAGGTGCCCTGCGCCTTCGTTGAATTGAAGGCAGGCGCCAGCGCGGATGAAGCGGAACTGATGGCATTTGCCCGCAGCCAGTTGGCCGGTTTCAAGACGCCCAAGAAGGTTGTGTTTCAGGAATTGCCCAAAACCTCGACTGGCAAAATCCAAAAGTTCGAGTTGCGCAAGCTGGCTGCAGATTTGTAGCGATTTCGCCGCAGCCATGCTGCGGCGACCGGTTGAGGGGCTCTGCCCCTCAAACTCCCCGGGATATTTTGGGCACAAAGAAACCGTGCTTGTGGATTGTCCGGCGCGCTAGGCTTCGTCGAGCCAGCGCAGGATTTCCCCGCGGTTGCCGTCAAGGTCCGGGGCCGGGGCGCGGGTTGTCGGATCGGGCGCATCGGTCATCTTGATCGGATTGCCCGCGGCCTTGTACGTCACCCGGCCATTTTTATCGAGCACATCGACGATCATGTTGCGCGCTATGAGTTGTGGGTCCTTGAGCACCTGATCGACCGATTGAATTGGCCCGGTTGGAATGCCTGCCGCGGTCAGTTTTGCAATCCAGCTGGAGCGGGTGTCGTCCAGAGTGATGGCTTCGATCAGCCGTTTGAGCAGGCGGGCGTTTTCGCAACGCGCGGCGTTGGTGGCAAAGCGCGGATCATCCCAGAGAGGAAGGTTCAGCGTTATGCAGAGTTTTTCGAAGAGTTTGTCATTTCCGGCGGCGATCACGAACAATCCGTCAGAGGCATGAAAGGTTTCGAAAGGGGTGATTGACGGGTGGCGGGCGCCCGATGGCTCGGGGGCCTGTCCGGTCACGGTGGTCAGGGCGATGGCGTGTTCGAGGATGGCCAGTTGCGAGTCCAGCATTGCCACGTCAACCTTGCGGCCTTTGCCGGTTTGCGTGCGGTCGAGAAGCGCGGCCAGCAATCCCTGCGCCAGAAACATTCCGGCGACAATATCCCCGATCGAGGCGCCAACGCGCACAGGATCGCGGCCTTTCTTTCCAGTGATCGACATGACCCCGCCACGGGCCTGAACGACCATATCATAGGCCGGTCGCTTGGCATCGGGGCCTGTGTGGCCAAAGCCGGAGACTGCGCCGTAAATCAAGTGCGGAAAGGCCTTGTGCAGGGTATCCCAGCCATAACCAAGCCGGTCCATCACGCCGGGTCTGAAGTTTTCGACCAATACATCGGCGCGGCTCAACAGCTTTTCAAAGATAACGCGGTCTTCATCGGATTTCAGGTCGAGTGCGATCGAGGACTTGCCATGATTGATGGCGGCGAAATATGCGCTCTTTCCGTCTTTGAAGGGGGGGAAGGCACGGGTGTCGTCACCGGTTTGCGGGCGCTCGACCTTGATCACGGTTGCCCCCAGATCGCCGAGAGTCATGGTGCAAAAGGGGCCTGCCAGAACATGGGTCATGTCCAGAACCGTTACGCCTTCCAGCGGCTGTGTCATTGCGATTCTCGCGTTTGTTTGTAGGGGCTGCTCAGGATCAGGGGAGCGCATGCGCGGGGTTGTTTGCAAGCTCTTTTCTCAACTCGCGCGCCGGTTTGCCGATGACAGCCGGGCCCTGAACAGAAAAAAGGCCGCTGAAGAAGCGGCCTTTGTGTTCAACAATGCGGATGCGTTGCCTAGAACGGGATTTCGTCGTCGATGTCACGGGATGGCGCGCGCGCCGGTGCCGATCCACCACCCGAGCCACCGCCATAGCCGCCCTCATCATAGCCAACGTTGCCGCCGCCACCGCCGTAGTCGCCACCGTAGCTGCCGCCACCGCCACCACCACCGCCGCTGCCGCCGTCACGACCATCGAGAAAGGTCATTTCGCCAGCATAGGGGCGCAGGACCACTTCGGTTGAATACCGGTCCTGACCGGATTGATCCTGCCATTTGCGGGTTTCCAGTTTGCCCTCGATGTAAACCTTGGAGCCTTTGCGCAGGTACTGTTCGGCCAGACGCGCCAGGTTTTCATTGAAGATCGCGACGGAATGCCATTCGGTACGTTCGCGCCGTTCCCCGGTGTTGCGGTCTTTCCAGTTTTCGGAGGTCGCAATGCGAAGATTGCAGACCTTGCCGCCGTTCTGGAACGTGCGCACTTCGGGGTCGCGGCCGAGATTCCCGATAAGGATCACCTTGTTGACGGAGCCTGCCATAACCTCTTCCTTTCGAATCTATCGGCGGATGTTCGCCAGACCCTACAACAGCCGCCCGGGCTGGGCGAGCAGGAACGGATGCAGACTGGCGGTCCGGCCAAAAAACGCTATAGTCGCCTCATTAGAATGACGTGACAGGGTTAATGGGGGCATAATGGGTAAACGGGCTGTAGTGACCGTGCTGGCATTGGCCGCACTGGTTGGTGAAACCGCCGTTGCCGACGTTTTGGCTACGCAGGGCCGCGCGCGCATCTTTGACAGTCAGACCCGCGTTCTGGATAACCGGGCCCGTCAGCAATACAATAATTCGGTGCGGCTGAAGCCACCAACCGTTGTCACGCCGACCAAGTATGGCACTCTCAAAGAGGGCCGTATTCCGGCGTATCGCGGAAGCTACAAAGGTGTTTACGCCGACATGGCCCGGGCCGCTGCGCGCAAGCACGGCGTGCCGGAGGACCTGTTCCTGCGTCTGGTCAATCAGGAAAGTCGGTTCAACCCAAAGGCTAAGTCCCATGCCGGGGCAATCGGTCTGGCACAGTTGATGCCCGGCACTGCGAAACAGCTGGGTGTTAACCCGCATGATCCCAAACAGAATCTCGAAGGGGGCGCCCGTTATCTCAAGGAGCAATACCGCACTTTTGGATCGTGGCGTTTGGCTCTGGCTGCCTATAATGCGGGTCCGGGAGCCGTGCAAAAACACGGAGGCATCCCGCCGTACCGCGAAACACGCAATTATGTGAAAATCATTTGGGGCAGCTGATCAGGCAGCCCCTTTTTATTAGCCCTTCATTATAATTTTGCTGCCAGTTTGCAGGCCGGGACAATCACGGCAGGCAGAGCATGGCGCAGGGCAATCCATGGACAATTCGGTATTTGCTGCGATGTCAGGTCGCGCTTCGATGGACGTTGGCGGCGGCGGCTTTGTTGGCTGTTTTGGCGAACCCGGCTACCGCATGCCAATTGCCGCAAACGCTCCAACAACTGACCTTGCATCTGTCCACTGCTGCGGTGCAATCCACAGCGGCTCCGCGTCAGAGTCAGGCGGTACGGGATCTTTTGTCTGGCTCGGCTGAGACAGATTTGATGCGTGACCTGTCAGAGGCAGGGCAGCGCGAGCTTCAGCCGCTGGCGCTGGATTTGCTGGCACAGGGGCAGCAACTGGCCGCTGAAGGGTTTGTGCAGCGCCCCGCGACGGTACAGGCGTTGCTCAGTCAGATGGACAGCGCGCTGATCGCAGTCTGTGAAAGACAGCAGGCTGACACGGCTTGGATGAATGTCGCCGGCTGGCTGACTGGCGATGAGGATGGCGATGGCGGCTGGCTGTCAGGCTTGGTGAACAGTCGTTCTGCTCAGGCTGGAATGCTGATGGGTGCCTTGGGCAGCTTTATCATCCTGCTCTATCTCACGGACTTTGCGTACCGGCAGGCTATGGCTCTGTTCTACAACAGAAAGATGTGTCTGATCCCTGCCAGCATCGAGGCGGGCAAAGCGACGGTTTCCGGACATGTTGTCACCTTGGGACGCGGCGGTTTTCGCTTTGAGCCTGCGGCGCAGGCAGGCGATGACGCGCTGAGGCAATCGGTTGCCGCATTGCACGCCACCTTGGACATTGGCGGGCTGCAATTCGCAGCGCGACCCAGCGCCCTGACGGACACATATGCGGATTTCCGGCTGGATGAACCGCTTTCTCTGTCCAATCAAAAAATGCTGCTCTCTGCGTCCGTGATTTCGCCGTTCTATGTACGAAAATCACGCAGAGGCCAGCAGCGCGCCCTCAAACGGGGCGCTGCCAGCGATCTTGATGAGATTGCCGCCAATGCGAAAATGGCTACTCAGCGGCCACTTTGATCACAGGCTGCATTTCGTCGAGCACGGCATCATCGAGATGGCATTTGATCTGATGACCATCTGCCATGACCCGAACGGGCGGAACTTCCTTTTCACAAAGCCCGCCGCTGACACGCGTTTTCCAGCGGCACCGGGTCTGGAAAGGACAGCCAGAGGGCGGGTTCATCGCCGAAGGGATGTCGCCTTCAAGAACGATGTGTTCCTTTTCAACCGAGGTGTCCGCGATAGGCACCGCCGACAGCAACGCCTCGGTGTATGGGTGATAGGGCGGAGCAAAGACCTGATCCGTTGTGCCCAGTTCGACCACATGCCCGAGATACATCACCATCACCCGGTCGCTCAGGTAGCGGACGATCGACAGGTCGTGGCTGATGAACAGCAGTGTGGTTTTGTGTTCACGCTGAATTTCCATCAACAGATCGGTCACGGCGGCCTGCACGGACACATCCAGCGCTGAAACCGGCTCATCCGCGACGACGATCCGTGCATCACCGGCGAAGGCCCGGGCAATGCCAACACGCTGTTTCTGCCCGCCTGACAGCTGCCTGGGCATGCGGTCGGCAAACTCGCGCGGCAATTTCACCAGGTCGAGCAAGCGCAGCATACGATCGCGGCGGTCATCCTCGGACTCGCCAATCCCGAAGATCTCGAGCGCCCGCATGATCTGGCGCCCAACCGTCATGGAGGGGTTCAACGTATCAAAGGGATTCTGGAACACCATCTGAACGTCGGCGACCGTCTTAGTGTCACGTTGCTGGATCGCGGTGTCCTGAATTTCGCGATTGTCGAGAATGATCTTCCCTTCGGTCGCAGTCTCAAGCCCCATCAAAACCTTGGCAAAGGTGGATTTACCACATCCGGATTCGCCGACAATCGCCAGCGTTTCGCTTTCGCGCGCCTCGAAACTGAGCGTTTCATTGGCTTTGACCACGCGCACATCCCCGGACTTGCCGAACAGCGCATTGGCCGCGACCTGATAGTATTTCTTGAGGTTGTCCATTTTCAGAACGACCTGACCGGGCTCCGGTTTCTGCGAGGTCTCGCCAACGTCCATTGGCGCATCCCAGTCGATTTCCTGGAACTTCAGACAGCGTGTGGCATGACGATCGTTGCCGGGCACATCTGACATGGGGATGTCCTGCGCATCGCAGCGACCGGCCTCAAAGTAGTCGCAGCGCGGACCGAAATTACATCCGTTTGGCCGTTCATGTGGCAAAGGGAAGTTGCCGGGAATAGCGCGCAACGGACGCGCATTCTTGTCAGCGCCGGGCAGGGGGATCGAACGGAACAGCGCCTGCGTGTAGGGGTGCTGCATTTCGTCGAACACATCTTCAATGGAGCCGCGTTCAACGGCCTCGCCGGAATACATCACGCACAGGCGGTCACAGGTTTCCAGCACCAGCCCGAGATTGTGCGAAATGAACAGCATCGAGGTGCCGTATTTCTTGCCCAGTTCCTTGACCAGTTCCACAACCGCGGCTTCAACAGTTACGTCCAGAGCAGTTGTCGGTTCATCCAAAATCAGCAGCGACGGTTCGGCCATCAGGGCCATCGCGATCACGATGCGCTGCTGTTGTCCGCCCGACAGCTGGTGTGGATAGGCATCCAGAATGCGTTTCGGGTCCGGCAACTTCACATCGGTGACAACCTGCAAGGCCCGGTCATAGGCTTCCTGCTCGGATGCGCCGCGATGGATCATCGGTACTTCCATCAACTGACGCCCGATCTTCATGGCCGGGTTCAGGCTGGCCATGGGTTCCTGATAGATCATCGCGATCTCAGAGCCACGGATGTCCCGTAGTTCTTCGGCGCTCATCTGCCCCAGATCCCGTCCCTTGAACTTGATCGATCCGCCGACAACACGGCCATTCTTGCCAAGGTCCTGCATGACGCCCAGCGCCACGGTGCTCTTGCCGCAACCGGATTCTCCGACAAGACCCACGGCCTCGCCCGGTTGAACGGCTACGGAAAAGTCCATCACGGCGGGGATTTCGCGCAGGCGCGTGAAAAAGGAAATCGAAAGCTTGTCGATCTCCAGGATCGGGCCGTCATAGGCATCTTTCATGTCGTCTCTCCCATACGGGTGGCATCGAACCCCTGCGGGTTTCTTTGTGCCAGAAATATCCCGGGGGTCCGGGGGCTGGCCCCCGGTCCACCCTGTGAAGTCAGTCGCGCAGGCTTTCTTCGCGCAGGCCGTCCGCCAAAAGGTTCAGACCCAGAACAAGGCTCAGCAATGACAGCGCCGGTACAATGGCCGGGTGCAGGTAGATCTGCAGCAGGCGGCGTCCGTCGTTGATTGTTGTTCCCCAGTCCGGGCTTTCCGGTGGCAGGCCAAGCCCAAAGAAGCCCAAGGTGCCCAAAAGGATCGTGGTATAGCCAATGCGCAGACAGAAATCGACGATCAGCGGCCCACGTGCATTGGGCAGGATTTCCCAAAGCATGATGTACCAAGGCCCTTCGCCACGGGTCTGTGCGGCTGCAACATAGTCCCGTGTCTTGATGTCCATGGTCAGGCCGCGCACGATCCTGAAGACCGTTGGCGAGTTGACAAAGACAACCGATACGAAGACCACCAAAATGCCGGACGGGACGTCAAACAGATCGGCAAAGCCGGGGATGACATGCACCTTTGATCCGACTTCCGAGATCAGCGACAGGTACAGCCAGCCCATCACGCCCAACACGCCAATCAGCAGTGGCGTGCGCAGTCTTGGCCGTGTGTGATAGCGCGAGTTCAACAGCACCGCCGCAAAGACGATCGGGAAGATGAACAGGAAGGTCGCCATGTAGTTGGGAATACCGGTCGCGATGATTTCCGGTGTGACCAGAAGGTAGAAGAGCAAGATCACCGGAAAGGCGAGGATCAGGTTGGCAAGAAACGAAAGGAACGTGTCCAGCCGTCCGCCGTAGTACCCGGCGGGCAGGCCCAGCGTGATGCCAACCATAAAGGCAAACAGCGTGGCCAGTGGTGCAATCTGCACGACAACCCACGCGCCATCGATCATTCGACTAAAGACGTCACGCCCGAGATTGTCACCGCCAAAGAGATAATAGGGGTATTGGCCCTCTTCAGCGCCCGAGATCGCCCAGCCGGGCACCTTGTTTTTCATCGAAGCGATTTGCTTGAGGCTGTCACTGGTCACGATCAGATCCATGGCACCAAAGATGCCTGTAAACACCCAGAACATCACCAGTGCAAAACCGATCATGCCGATGATGCTGTCGAACATTTTACCATAAAGACCCAGCCGCCGTTTATAGAGGATCGACACAACAAAGAGTAAAACGAGTGCGATCCAGACGGGTGTGAACTGGGCAAGGACGCGGACGAAGATTTCGCCCCAGGAAAGCGGATCCATGATTGTCTCCTCAGTTCACGCTGATACGTGGGTTTAGGTAAACGTAGCCGATATCCGAAATCAGCTGCGTGATGAGAACCACAAAGACCGACACGACCGACACACCCAAGAGCAGTTCGATATCGTTGTTGCCGGCGGCCTGAACGAGGGTCCAGCCAAAGCCTTTGTAGTTGAACAGGGTTTCAACGATCACGACACCGTTCAACAGCCATGGAAACTGCAGCATGATCACCGTGAAGGGGGCGATCAGTGCATTGCGCAGCGCATGTTTGATCACGATGTTCGGAAAGCTGACGCCCTTGAGACGGGCAGTGCGGATGTATTGCGCGGTCATGACCTCGGCCATCGAGGCCCGGGTCATGCGCGCGATGTATCCCATGCCGTAAAGTGCAATGGTCAGCACCGGTAGAAAGAAGTTCTCAAAGTTGGCGTTATCCATGGCCTGCGTGGCGGTGCCCTTGAACCACTTCAGACCAACAGCCGAGGACGCAAAGACCGCGATCAGAATAACCCCCGAGACATATTCGGGCGTTGCCGTCGTCGTAATGGCCACCGTTGAGAGCGTTCGGTCGGTTGCTGAGCCTTCCCGCATGCCCGCCAGAACCCCCAGCAGCAGCGCCGAGGGCACCATCAGGACCATGACCCAGAACATCAGCTTGCCGGTCAAAGCCAGCGCGGTTCCGATAATACCGCCTGCAAATTCCTGAAAGACCGTGGAATAGCCCCAGTCGCCCTGCAATACGCCGCAAAAGGTCGGGGCCTCTTCGGGCGCGATGCCTTCCCGGATACACTTGCCGCGGATCGTGCCATCAGGCCCTTCGATCACGTAGCCCGGCAGCACGCCCAACCACTGGCCATATTTCACGCCCGTCGGTTGCAAGTAGCCGCGGTTCGTCAGCCAACTGTCCACTTCCTCTTCGGACATGCGGAAGTTGCCTTGCGTCTTGGCGAGCTTTTCTAGGTTTGGATAAAGGTTGGTCAGAAAGAAGACGATGAACGTCAGGCAAAGCGCCGTCAGCAACATAATCCCCAATCGCCGAATGATAAAAAGTCCCATTGCACCCCCTGCGGCTGGGCGTTGTTTGGTTGGGGCCGTTCTTGTGCAGCCCTCAATTCGAAACGGGCCGCCCCTTTAGGAGCGGCCCGCAATCTTTTGAAAGTATTAGGCTTTCCAGCCGTACTTATAGATCTGTGGCAGGTATGCGATGTGCATGTCCGTGCCCATCAGCTCTGGCTTGGCGTGGCGGTAGAGCGAACGCCAGTATGGCTGGATCGTCACGCCTTCTTCGACCATGATCGACTGCAGCTTGCCCATGACTTCGCGGCGCGCTTCGACGTCTGCCAAAGAGTTGGCTTCGGACAGCAGGCTGTCGAACTCTTCGTTGGCAAAGCCGGATTCGTTCCACGCTTCGCCGGAACGGTAGGCCAAGGCCAGAACCTGTGTGCCCAGCGGACGGTGGTTCCAGTTGGTCGAGCTGAACGGATACTTCGCCCAGTCGTTCCAGAAGGTGGTGCCGGGCAGAACGGTCCGCTTGACCTTGATGCCCGCGTCACGCAGCTGAGCGGCAACCGCATCAGTTGTGTTCTTGCGCCAGTCATCGTCGATCGACAGCAGTTCGTGCTCGTAGTCGCCCATGCCGGCTTCGTCCATCAGGGCCTTGGCCTTGGCGGGGTCTATCGGCAGACGGCCTGCATTGGGGTTGTATTCAGGGTGCACAGGCGCGACGTGGTGGTTGTCCGCTGCAACACCGCGACCCGAGTAGCCCAGCTCAAGGCAAACCTGGTTGTCGACGGCCATGGCAAGGGCCTGACGCACGCGCTTGTCGGCGTATGGCTTCATACCGTCAACTTCGGCCTGCTGGTTTGGACGGATAACAACGGTCGCGCCGGTTACAACCTCGGAACGCTGGTAGCCGATGGCATCCAGAATATCGATGAAGTCACCAACGGATTCGTAGAACATGTCCACTTCGTCCGCTTCGGCCGCCGCAACCCATGCAGCAGGGTCGGTGCCATAGTCGATGTATTCGATACGATCGAGGTAGAAGCCACCTTCTTCGAACGCGTCGTTACCCCACCATGGGTGATCGCCTTTGACCAGTACGGCTTTCTTGCCGACTTCGAGCGATTCAA
Organism: Paracoccaceae bacterium; assembly: GCA_020630695.1. GTDB lineage: Bacteria > Pseudomonadota > Alphaproteobacteria > Rhodobacterales > Rhodobacteraceae > Thalassococcus_A > Thalassococcus_A lentus. The sequence continues at coordinate 19,196 of JAHDIS010000025.1, forward strand.
TCACCATCGGGCCAGTGCCCACGAGTTCGCTGATGTTGGCGTTCGGATCATAGCTGGAGTGCACAACAGCTGCCGGATAGTCAGCCATACCAGCGATGATGCTGATGTCTGGCGTTGGCAGTGTCAGCGTCAGGGTGTGGTCGTCCACGATGGTGACTACGCCGTCAGCCAGTTTGCCGCTGTCGGCATCGATCAGGGTCGCCATGCGGCCAGCCATCGAGTTGCCTTCGACGGACTTGTCACACCAGCGCTCGACCATGCGCGCAACGTCGGCAGAGGTAAAGTCGTCACCGTTGTTCCACTTGATGCCCTTGCGAACGTTCAGGGTGTAAACTGTGGCGTCGTCATTGGCCGCCCAGCTTTCGACCAGCATGCCGCGGAACGAGCCATCCGAGTTATACTCGACCAGATACTCCAGGGTGCCCGCAGTCACGAAGGCCATCTGTGTCCAGTCATACGTGCGCGGATCTTTGTGCAGACGCACTTCGTTTTGGATGCGGATTGTACCGCCGGACTGTGCGTGACCAGCCGCCTGAGCAGGTGAGCCGAGGCCGCCGAGCGTGTAGGCCGCTGCTGCGGTCATGCCCAGCGCGGTCGAGCGCGCGATGAATTCACGACGGTCGATGTGACCCTCTTTCATTTCGCGAGCATACATTTCCGCGGCGGGGTGCACCCACGCGTCTTGTTTGGTGTGCGTCATCTTATTCTCCCTGTGACACATTTCGTTGGTTCGGATCATCTGTGTGCTTTCAATCGGCTCTCATCCCAGCGCCGAATAGTGTGTGATCCGTTGCATCGCCTATTCGGCATGCTTTCATCCCGGACGTCAACGAGCGGTTTCGGCAAAATGGGGTCTGAAAGCGACATAACTCTGATACAAAAGCGACAGCACCGGAAAGGCAAGCGGATTCCGCTCACAATTGCCCTAGCGTCAGCTGTGATCGGGCCGGGTGGTCATGCCGTTATCGGAGCGGGCCTTTGGGGTTTGGCCTGACGTCTCAAGGCGCTGGGGGCCTGTCCGGTCTGGTTCTTGATGAACCGTGTGAAATAAGCGGATGAATGAAACCCCAGATCTTCCGCAATCTGTTTGATAGGAGGGCTGGGCAATTCCAACGCCACGCGCGCCGCGTGCAACTTGCGCTCAGTCAGCAGGTCTGCGGCTGTTTTCCCGCAGCTCGACTTGCACACGCGCGTCAGGTGCGTCGTTGTCACATCCAGAGCGCTGGCATAGTCATTCACCAGACGATCGCTGCGAAATCCGCGTGCGACGGCTTGCGCGTAGCGTCTGCTGAGGCGCCGGGCCGCGTTCGTTTTCTGGTTGACCGTTTCTCCAGCCTCGACCTGCCGACGCAGCCAGACGCCAATCAGCCGGATATAGGCGCCAACAGCCGAGGCGTGGTCTGGGCGGCCCTGGGATAGCTCACGGCGCATCGAATCGATGTACCCGGTCAGCTCGGCCTGAGCGAGACTGTCGCGAACGGCAAGATGTAGCGATTCCTGAGGGCCATCTCCGGGGGCAAATCGGGGAAACGTGGCCAGCAAAGCCTGCGTGTTGCTGGGAATATCCAGCGAAAAAAGGGTTCCGCCGGGCACGAATACGGCGTGGTTCAACCCAAGCCCGAGCCTGACACCGCCCACGGTAACACGGCCCTGACCGCGGGTGATCATCAGCAGCAAATCTTCGCTGCGGTCATGCGTCAGTGCAAACCGCCATGGCGCGGGCTGCGCGATCAGAGCAAATGAGCCGGCGCGAACAACGGGTTGCGCCTCTTGGCTTGAGCGCTTTGGCGGGGGCGGCGGCATGGCCGCGCCTTTGCGCAGAAAGCTGGGAATGTTGCTCATGCAGAGGGGGCCTCGAGATAGCTGTCTTCTGGCACCGAAACGCGGGCCCAGCGGCCCATTCGGGCGCGGAACCATGTGCGCTGCCGTTTGGCAAATTGGCGCGTCAGGATGGTTGCGCGTTCACAGGCGTCTTGCAAGCTAATCTCGCCTTTTAGGTGTGCGATCAGCTCTGATGCGCCGATTGCCTTGGCTGATGGCCGGGATGGGCTCCAATCGGGCAGGTTTGCGCGGGCCTCGTCCAGAGCGCCTTGTTCGATCATCTGCCCAAAGCGCATTTCAATGCGCGGTGTCAGCCAGTCCTTGGGCGCGTCGAACAGGATCGGTTGCGCCTGCGTCAGCGGCAACAGCGGCGGTGGCGTGTCGTCCTGCCAGTCGGCAAGGCCCCGGCCCGTGGTTTGCAAGACTTCCCATGCCCGCATTACGCGCGCCGGATTGGCCAGATCGATTCTGTCCCGTGTCGATTTATCCAACGTGCCGATAAGGGCAGCCAGCCCCTCTGAGGCCAGTCGTGTCTCACCCGCGCTGCGAATCTCTGCCGGTGTCGGTGGAATGTCGGCCAGTCCTTCGGTCAGCGCTGAAAAATACAAACCGGTCCCGCCTACGATGATGGGGCGGGGCGCGCCGGGTTTGAGAAGCGGTGCAACCTGTTTGAGCCAATGCCCTACGGAATAGGCCTGATCGCCGGGAACGTGGCCGTATAACAGATGTGTCGCTAGGGCCTCGTCGCCGGGCGACGGGCGCGCCGTCAGAATGCGCCAGTCGTCGAACACCTGAATGGCGTCTGCGTTTACAACGACACCGCCCTGTGCCTGCGCGATGGCCAGAGCGAGCGCGGATTTCCCGCTGGCGGTCGGGCCCGCAATCAGAACCGGACGATCTGGGGATAACCGCTCAAGGCAAGTTTGGAAGACCTTTGGATGCGCCATGCCTGTCCTCTGGCTGGACGATCGGGCGGGTGTGTCATTTCCCCGATCTGACCTTGCGGAAGGCGGACGCATGCCATTGCAGAGGCACCGATTTTCCGCCAAAGATAGAGCACACATATAACCGGGCAAAGGCGGAGCGCAACATGAGTGAGGGCAGCACGGAAAAGACCGCGTTCAAGCGGGTCATGCTAAAGATTTCCGGTGAAGCGTTGATGGGGGACCAAGGGTTTGGTCTGCATCCGCCGACCGTGGAACGGATCGCACGCGAAGTGAAATCGGTGCACGATCAGGGCGTTGAAATCTGTATGGTTATTGGTGGCGGCAACATTTTTCGCGGGTTGGCCGGCAGCGCGCAGGGAATGGAGCGCACCACAGCGGACTACATGGGCATGCTGGCGACAGTGATGAACGCACTGGCCATGCAATCGGCGTTGGAAGGGCTGGGTGTGTTCACGCGGGTCATCAGCGCAATCCGCATGGACGAAGTGGCCGAACCTTATATTCGCCGCCGCGCGGTGCGCCATCTTGAGAAAAAGCGCGTCTGCATCTTCGCAGCGGGCACCGGCAATCCGTATTTCACCACGGACACCGCCGCAACTTTGCGTGCAAATGAAATGGCTTGCGAGGCGATCTTCAAAGGCACCAAGGTGGACGGCGTCTATGACAAAGATCCTGTCAAACACGACGATGCTGTGCGGTATGACACTGTCAGCTATGATGATTGCCTTGCCAAAAATCTGAAGGTGATGGATGCCTCGGCCATTGCATTGGCGCGGGACAATAATTTGCCAATCATCGTGTTTTCGCTCGATGAGCCGGGTGGTTTCCGGGGCATTCTGGCGGGCAGCGGCACCTTCACCTGGGTGGGCGAAGGGAAATAACCCGGGATTCCAAGGGCATTGGACGGCGTTAGGCTTTCCCTTGTGGCCTTGTACGGGTTAAACACGCATGAAATGCCGCGCAAAGCGGTGCTGAGACAGTCAGGGAAAGACGACCTATGTCAGACGATTTCGAACTGGATACCGACGATATCAAGCGCCGCATGGAAGGCGCGATGAGCAATCTGCGTACCGAATTTGCCTCACTGCGCACCGGCCGCGCTTCGGCGTCCATGCTGGAGCCAGTGATGGTTGACGCCTACGGGTCGATGACCCCGATCAACCAGGTCGGAACAGTGAACGTTCCCGAACCGCGGATGGTTACAGTCAACGTCTGGGACAAGGGCCTTGTCGGCAAGGTTGAAAAGGCGATCCGTGAAAGCGGGCTGGGGATCAATCCACAGCTGAACGGCACCATCATCATGTTGCCAATCCCGGAACTGAACGAAGAACGCCGCCGCGAGTTGGGCAAGGTTGCCGGCCAATATGCCGAAAGTGCGCGGGTGTCTGTCCGCAACGTGCGCCGCGACGGCATGGACCAGATCAAGAAGGCCAAAGCCGACGGTATGTCCGAAGACGATCAGAAATTCTGGGAATCCGAAGTACAGGATCTGACCGATGCCTTTATCAAGCGCATCGATGAGTCGCTTGAGACCAAGCAAGAAGAAATCATGCAGGTCTGATTTGGGCCTATTGGCTCTGGCCGGGCGGCGCGTTGGCGTCTTTCGGCCAAGTGCCTTTCCGATTTGCAGATGTTTGCGCTAGAAGTGGTGCTGACGTGACTTCTCAACGAAAGTGATTGAATGGCTGATCCGATCCGTGACACCGATGGCCCTCGACATGTGGCCATCATCATGGACGGCAATGGCCGTTGGGCGACACAGCGGCGCAGGCCGCGGTTGTTTGGGCACCACGCGGGTGCCAAACGGGTCCGCGAAGTCGTCGAAGCCTGCCCAAAGATTGGCGTCAAGTACCTGACAATATTTGCGTTTTCGACCGAAAACTGGAAGCGGACACAGGTTGAAGTCGCCGGATTGATGAGCCTGTTCCGGCGTTACATCGCCAAAGAGGCCAAGGCCCTTCGGGATGAAAACGTGCGGGTGCGTTTTATCGGGGATCGTGTTCGGCTGGACAAAAAGCTGATTGCGCTGATGGATGAACTCGAGCGCATGACGGAACCTTGCACCGGTGTGAACCTGACCATCGCTCTGAACTACGGCGGGCGCGATGAGGTGGCACGCGCCACCCGGCGCTTGGCGCAGGATGTGGCAGACGGCCATTTGCTGCCCGAGAACGTGAACGAAGAAACACTGCCAAAGTACCTTGATACACGGGTGCTGCCCGATCCTGATCTGGTGATCCGAACCAGTGGTGAGGCGCGGATTTCAAACTTCCTGCTTTGGCAGTCGGCCTATGCGGAATACGAATTCGTCGATACACTTTGGCCTGACTTCACAGCCGAGGAATTGGGGCGTCTGGTTGGGTCCTTTGGTGGACGCGAGCGGCGCTACGGGGCGGTTAAAGCATGAGCGGATCAAACTGGGATGACTTGAAGGCGCGCGTTGGCTCTGGCGTGGTGATGATTGTCATTGCCGGTGTTGGTGTCTGGCTGGGCGGCATCTGGTTTCACGCTTTGATTGCAGCCGCATGCGGCATCATGATCTGGGAACTGGTGTGCATGCTCGATCCCGCGCGCAAGCAGAGCCAATATGCGCTGGCTGCGTCCGCTGGCTTGGCCTCGTTCATCGCAGTGTATTTGCCGGTCGGAATGGCCCTCTTGGTTCTATTGGTGCCTTCGCTATTGGGACTGGCCAGATTGCAGAAGGGCAAGACATCTTATGCAGTCTTTGCGGCGCTGATCCTTCTGGCAGGCTACGGCATGATGGGGCTGCGCGATGATTTCGGGCTGGTCTGGATATTCTGGTTGCTGCTGGTTGTTATTGCCACTGACGTTGCCGGCTACTTCGCGGGTCGCATGATCGGCGGGCCGAAACTCTGGCCGCGCGTCAGCCCGAAAAAAACATGGTCTGGTGCCATAGCCGGATGGCTGAGCGCGGCGGGTGTCGGGTGAATTTTTGCCTCAATTACCGGGGCTGGCTTTGGTCTGGTCCTCATTTCGATCATCGTCAGCATGGCAAGCCAGATGGGTGATATTGCCGAATCTGCGATCAAACGCCGGGCAGGGGTCAAGGACAGCTCGGCCCTGATCCCGGGTCATGGTGGCTTGCTGGATCGATTCGATGGGATGCTGGGGGCCGCGCTGTTCATTTTGCTGGTGGGGCTGCTGGTCGGCTTTCCGCCGGGCGCTGGATAACGCGGGGCAGGGCGCATGCGCAAAGTTTCCATTTTCGGCGCCACCGGCTCTATCGGCCAGAACACTATTGATCTGATCGCGCGGGATCCTGACGCTTATGATGTGATTGCGCTGACGGGTGGGCAAAATATCGCCCAACTCGCGGAGGATGCCCGGCGATTGAATGCGGAGATCGCGATCACGGTGGAAGATACCAAACTGGACGCGCTGCGCGATGCGCTGGCCGGAACCGGGATCGAGGTTGCCGCAGGGCGTGCAGCGTTGATCGAGGCGGCAGGGCGCCCCGCGGACTGGGTCATGTCCGCGATTGTGGGCGCGGCCGGGTTAGAGCCGGGTTTGCGGGCCTTGGAACAGGGCACGACGCTTGCGCTGGCCAACAAGGAAAGCATGGTCTGCGCAGGGCCATTGATGATGCAGACGGCCAAGGCGCATGGTGGCAGCATCCTGCCGGTGGACAGCGAACACTCCGCTGTTTTTCAAGCCTTGATCGGCGAAGACATGGCAGCGGTTGAACGAGTGATTATCACCGCCTCTGGCGGGGCATTTCGTGATTGGCCAATCGAAGCGCTGGAAAACGCCACCCCAGCCGAAGCCGCAACGCACCCCAACTGGGACATGGGCCAGCGCATCACGATCGATTCAGCTTCCATGTTCAATAAGGCACTGGAACTTATCGAAACACGGGAATTTTTTGATCTGGAACCACAGCAGATCGAAACGGTTGTTCATCCCGAAAGCATGATCCACGCACTGGTCGGTTTCAACGATGGGGCGCTGATGGCTCACGTGGGACCCCCGGATATGCGTCACGCAATCGGGTTCGCGTTGCACTACCCAAAACGTCTGGAATTGCCTGTGGCGCGACTGGATCTGGCGGCTTTGGGCCAGCTTAATTTCCGCAAGGCCTGCACGACGCGCTGGCCTGCACTTCGATTGGCGCGCGAAGTGATGGAGGCGCGCGGTTTGGCCGGTGCGGTCTTTAACGCGGCCAAGGAAACGGCGCTGGATGGCTTTATCGCCGGTCAGATCAAATTCACCCGCATGGCGGGCGTCGTGGAAGAGACACTCACCCTTCTTTCGGCCCATACAGGCCTTAAAGATGCCGATTTTACACTTGATACGGTCCTCAAAGCAGACCATCTCGCTAGGCAGACAGCCCGAGACATTATAGAGCAACAGGCCTGAAACGGGGGCATTTCGCTTGGAACTAACCAGTTTGATCCCGCAGTTTGGCGGTTTGATTTGGACGCTGATCGCTTTCGTGATCGCTTTGTCCGTCATTGTCGCGATCCACGAATACGGCCATTACATCATTGGCAAATGGTCCGGCATCTTCCCCGAAGTGTTTTCGCTGGGTTTCGGTCCTGTGTTGTTCAGCCGGGTCGACAAATTCGGCACCAAATGGCAATTCGCGGCGCTTCCCTTTGGCGGCTACGTCAAATTCAGGGGCGACTCCAATGCCTCGGGCGGTGTTGACGAAGACACAATGGACGCGCTGACAGCCGAGGAACGGCGAAGCACAATGAACGGCGCTCCGCTCTGGGCGCGTACAGCTACTGTGGCGGCTGGCCCGTTGTTCAATTTTGCCCTGTCGATCATCATTTTCACGTCGGTTTTCATGTTCCGCGGCGTCGTGGCTGAACCACTGACCGTTGGGGAATTGCGCACATTGCCAGCTCAGCAGGAATTGCAGAGCGGCGACGTGATTGTGCAGGTTGAGGGCAAGGCGCCCCCGGCTTTTGATGATCCTGTGGCTTATGAAGCCTTTATGAAGGCGCTGCCGCAACAGCCGCAGTTGAACTTCATCGTTGAACGCGCAGGCCAAGAAGTGACCGTGGAAGGCCCCTATGTCTATCCGCCAATCGCGACTCAGATCGCGCCCCGTTCAGCGGCCGGCGATGCCGGAATGCAGGCGGGCGATGTGATTTTGTCCATCGATGGTCAGGAAATCTTTGCCTTTGATCAGCTCAAGCAGCGGGTCGAAGGCTCTGAAGGCGCGACACTGGCGCTTGAGGTTTGGCGCAACGGCGAGATTTTGCCGATTGATCTGACCCCAAAGCGGGTGGATGAGCCGCAGCCCGACAACACGTTCAAGACCTTCTACCGGATCGGAATCGTGGGCGGTATCGCCTTTGAACCAGCTACGGAAACCCCCGGATTTGGCGAAGCGTTCATGTCCGGAACTGGTCAGGTCTGGGCTATCATGCAGGGGTCGATCTCTGGGCTGTGGCACATGGCGACCGGTTCCATCAGCACCTGCAATCTGTCCGGCCCGATCGGGATTGCCGAAACCTCTGGCGATATGGCCAGCCAGGGCACTGCCAGCTTTATCTGGTTCATTGCCGTTCTGAGCACAGCCGTAGGACTTTTGAACCTGTTCCCGGTTCCGGTTCTGGATGGCGGACACCTTGTGTTTTATGCCTATGAGGCGGTCTCGGGCCGCCCGCCAAGCCCCCGGGCACTTCAGGTTCTGATGAGCATCGGTCTGACGCTTATTCTGGGTCTGATGGTCTTTGCACTGACAAACGATCTGTTTTGCCCGTAACTGTTTCGGGCAATTCAACAATTGCCCGAACTGTCGCCCTATTCCTGCCTGAATCATCCGTTACCAAAGCGGTGTAATGTAGAGGATTTGGACTCATGCAAACCATTCAGGCCGGCTATCGCAGCATGTGGCTTCTTGTGTCGATCAACTGGGATCGGCTGCTCTACATTTGCACCATCGTTTTCGCGCTGTTTTTCGGCGCCTACCTTGGTGCAATGCTCCACTGAGTGAGGATTGCGACCAAAGCCTCCACAATATGTGGAATTTTTGCGCAGCTGCGTTTTGACAAGCCCCCGCATTCCCGATACTGACAAAACGTGGGATGTCATATTGGGTTTGCTGCAATGACCAAAGTCATTTTTGCGCGAAATTTGCGCCGGTCTGGGGAAAAGTTGAACGTCGCCAAGGTGGCCAAGGCAGTGGCTGTATCCATTGCCCTTGGAGCTGGGGTTGGTGTTGCGACTTTGCCGACACCTGTGCATGCGCAATCTTATGCGTTCACTTCGGTTACAATCGAGGGAAACCAGCGGATCGAGGCTGGAACCATCCTGACCTACGCTGGCATTGCTCGCGGGGCACGGATCAGCGGTGCCGAACTGAACGACGCCTATCAGCGCATTCTGGGCTCGGGCCTGTTCGAATCTGTCGAACTCATCCCGCAGGGATCGCGCCTCGTGATCCGGGTTGTGGAATTTCCGACGGTGAACCGTATCGCCTTCGAAGGGAACCGCCGCATCAAGGATGAGGACCTGAGCGCGATCGTGCAATCGCAATCCCGCCGCGTATTCAGCCCTCGCGTTGCAGAAGCGGACGCTCAGGCGATTTCCGAAGCTTATGTCCAGCAGGGCCGGATCGCAGCGCGCGTCTCTCCCAAGGTCATTCGCCGGTCCGACAACCGCGTCGATCTGGTGTTTGAAGTCTTCGAAGGTGGCGTGTCCGAGATTGAGCGCATCGGTTTCGTGGGCAATGGTGTGTATTCCGACAACCGCCTGCGCCGCGTTCTGGAGACCAAGCAGGCCGGCCTGCTGCGCGCGCTCATCCGCAAAGACACCTTTGTCGAAGACCGCATCGAGTTCGACAAGCAGCTGCTCAATGATTTCTATCAGGCCCGCGGCTACGTTGATTTCCGTGTCACCGGCGTGAACGCCGAACTGGCGCAGGAACGTGACGGCTATTTCGTGACCTTCAACATCGAAGAAGGCCAGCAGTTCGCTGTAGGCGCGGTTTCGGTCACGTCCGATTTGCCGGATGTGGACACCGAACTGTTCCAGAGCCGGGTCAAGCTGCGTGAGGGGCAGATTTATTCGCCCACCCGCGTTGAAAACGAAATCGCCCGTCTCGAACGCCTCGCGATCAAAGAAGGCCTGAACTTCGTTCGCGTTGATCCGCGGGTCACACGCAATGACCGCGATCTGACGCTGGATGTCGAATTCAACCTAACACGTGGCGAACGCATCTTTGTCGAGCGCATCGATATCGAAGGCAACACGACCACGCTTGACCGTGTTGTGCGTCGCCAGTTCGACGTGGTCGAAGGCGATCCCTTCAACCCACGCGCTATCCGCGAAAGTGCGGAACGCATCCGGGCACTTGGTTTCTTTAGCAAGTCCGATGTTCAGGCCCGTGAAGGTTCGAGCCCGCAGCAGGTCATCGTGGATGTGGATGTTGAAGAACAGCCGACCGGTGCGCTTAGTTTCGGTGGCTCCTATTCGACCACAGATGGTTTCGGCGCTGCGATTTCCTTCAGCGAGCGCAACTTCTTGGGTCGTGGCCAGGCACTCAGCCTCGGTTTCAACACCTCGTCTTCGGCCCGGAACTATTCATTCAGCTTCCTTGAGCCTGCATTCCTTGGGCGCAACGTCGCTTTCGGCCTCGACCTCAGCTATTTCGAAACCGATGGCCTTGCCGCCGATTGGGACACCGCCGAAGGCTTGTTCCAGCCGTCCTTCAGCTTCCCGGTTTCTGAAAACGGGCGCCTGCAGCTGCGCTATGGTCTGCGTTTCACGGAAATGCTAGATCCGGGTGACGGTGCGATTGGTAATGTGATCGCGTCCGAAATTGCCCAAGGTCCGCGGTTCGACAGCTATCTTGGCTATACCTACAGCTACGACACACGTCGCACCGGTCTGAACCCGAATGCGGGTGTCTTGCTTGAGTTTGGACAGGACTTCGCAGGCCTCGGCGGCGATAGCACTTATATCAAGACACAGGCCAAGGCCGTCGCTCAGACCAAGATCCTGAACGAAGAGGTCACGTTGCGGGCCAGCTTTGAAGGGGGCGCTCTGAGCTACTCCAAGGGCAACAGCCGCTCCATCGACCGCTTCCAGATCGGCACCAGCGTCATGCGCGGTTTCGAATACGGTGGGATCGGTCCAAGGGAAATCGGCGGTGGCGTGAATGACCCACTGGGCGGCAACTTCTTTGCCGTTGCAAAGTTCGAAGCAGAATTCCCGGTTGGTCTTCCGGAAGAATACGGAATTTCCGGCGGTGTGTTCTATGACATCGGCTCGGTCTGGGGGCTTGATGGCTCCACAATGGCGGCGGGTGCGGGGAACATCGTGTCCGAAGGGTTCGACGCACGTCACGTGGTTGGTGTTTCGATCTTCTGGGACAGCGCGATCGGGCCGCTCCGTTTGAACTTCTCGGAAGCTGTCAAAAAGCAAAAGAACGACAAGCCGCTGAATTTCAACCTGACCATCTCGACTGAATTCTGATCTCATGCTTGGTCTGAGCCGTTTGCTGGCTTTGGTCTGCGGGACGATGCTCGCGCAGCTTGCGGTGCCTGTATCGGCGACGGCTCAGCAGATTGGCGGCGTGTTTGACACCGGCGATGTGCAGAGCTCCATTCTGGTTGTCGAGTTTGACCGTCTTTTCACGCAAAGCGCCTTTGGCCAGCGGTTCACCCGCGAGGCCGAGGCCGAAAGCGCGAACATCAACGCCCAGAACCGCGCAATAGAAGCGGAACTGACCGAAGAAGAACGCCAGCTGACCGAACAGCGCAGCCAGATGGAGCCGGCAGAGTTCCGAGCGTTGGCAGACGCCTTTGACGAAAAGGTTCAGCGTTTGCGGGACGAGCAGGACGCAAAGGCCCGCGCTTTGGGCCAGCGCAGCGACGAGGAACGCCGCCGGTTTCTGGCAATCGCCCGACCTGTGATCGACAGATTGATGCAGGAATCCGGAGCGACAATCGTTCTGGACCGCCGGGCGGTTTTCCTGTCGGCGGATTTCATCGACATCACGGATCAGGCCATTGAACGGATTGACCGCACAATCGGTGACGGGGCCGCGCCGGAACAAGACCAATGACACTGGGCCTTGCGCTGCGCCTTGCTCTCTCGGGCGGTCGTTGCTAGGGACATATGCACAAAAGACGAAGGCAGGCTTTCCATGAGTGACACCCATCTGAGCGCCGATATCCAACTGATCCAGCGCATTCTTCCGCACCGTTATCCGTTTTTGCTGGTGGATCGCGTCGAAGAGATCGAAGGCACGCAATCGGCAGTCGGCATCAAGAATGTCACCATGAACGAGCCGCATTTCCAAGGACATTTCCCCGGTCTGCCTATCATGCCCGGGGTCACCATTGTCGAGGCCATGGCCCAGACTGCTGCCGTGATGGTGGGAACCGCGCTGGATATGGCGGACAAGGAAATGAAGGTCTACTTCATGTCCATCGACAAATGTAAGTTCCGCCGCAAGGTGGTGCCCGGCGATCAGTTGCGCATGCGCCTGACAACGCTGCGCGGCAAGCCCGGTGGCAAGGTCTGGAAGTTCGGTGGCGTTGCCGAAGTTGAAGGCGAAATGGCAGCCGAAGCCGAGTTTACCGCCATGATGGATTTGCCCGGGTGAGCGCGACAGGCATTCATCCGAGCGCAGTCATCGAGGACGGTGCGCAGATTGGCGAAGGCTGTGTGATTGGCCCGTTTTGCCACATCGGTTCTTCGGTTGTTCTGGGCGACCGTGTTGAGCTGAAAAGCCACGTTGTCGTTTCGGGCAAGACCGAGATTGGCGAGGAAACGATCGTGTTTCCGTTTTCGGTGATCGGTGAGATTCCGCAGGATCTGAAGTTCAAAGGCGAAGAGACCCGTTTGGTCATCGGCAAACGCAACCGGATCCGTGAACATGTCACGATGAACACCGGCACCGAAGGTGGTGGCGGCGTGACACGCGTGGGCGATGACGGCTTGTTCATGGCAGGCTGCCACGTTGCCCATGATGCGCAGGTTGGAAATCGGGTGATTGTCGTGAATTCGGCCGCCTTGGCCGGACATTGCGTGCTCGAAGATGACGTGATCATTGGCGGTTTGTCCGGTGTGCATCAGTGGGTGCGGATCGGGCAGGGTGCGATCATCGGCGCCGTCACCATGGTGACCAATGATGTGATCCCTTATGGCCTCGTTCAGGCGCCACGCGGCAGGCTGGATGGCCTGAACCTTGTCGGGCTCAAGCGCAAGGGCGTGGACCGCAGCGACATCACCGCCCTTCGGGCTGCGTTTCAGATGCTGGCACAGGGCGAGGGTGCCTTTCAGGATCGTGCGCGCCGGTTGGGCGCGGAAACCCAAAGCGACTATGTTCAGCAGATTGTCGATTTCGTTCTCGGCGATAGCGATCGGTCGTTCCTGACGCCGGGTTGACCCGTATGCTGGCTTTGATCGCCGGCAAAGGGGCTTTGCCTGGGGCTGTGGCCGCCGCGCAGCCCGAACCACCGTTGATTTGCGCCTTGGGGTCTTCACCGCCGGATTCGGTCGCGCCGGATCGCATGTTTGATCTTGAGCGGCTGGGTGGTTTCATGCGTTGGCTGCGCGCGCAGGGCGTGACGCATGTGTGTCTGTGTGGAGCTGTGTCGCGCCCGCAAGTGCGCTGGTGGCGCATGGATGCGCGCACGCTGTTTTTGCTTCCTCGCATTCTCAAGGCTTTGCGCAGTGGCGACGACAGTGCGTTGCGGATTGCCATTAGTATTCTGGAGGCGGGCGGCTTTACCGTTGTGGCGGCCCATGAGGCCGCGCCTGCGCTGTTGTTGGAGGCTGGCGTGCCAACCGTCGCCAAACCGGATGCAGAAGCCGAACAGGCCGCCCTGCAAGGCGATGCGGTCAGCATAGAACAGGGGCAGGCCGATCTGGGGCAGGCCTGTGTTGTTGCGCCCGGCAAAACGATTGCGCGCGAAGACATCAGCGGAACCGATGCGATGCTCGTCCGGCTGGGCGCGCCGGCGCGTGGTGCGTGGTTCTACAAGGCCACCAAACCTGGCCAGGACCGGCGCGCGGATTTACCGGTCGTCGGGCCGGACACCGCCCGACGGGCCGCCGAAAAAGGGCTGGCCGGGCTGATCATCGAAGCGGGCGGCGTCATGGTTCTGGATGCTCCAAAAACAATGGCCACTCTGGATCAGGCCGGGCTGTCGTTGTGGATCCGGGAAAGGGCGCTCTGATGCGCGTATTCATCACAGCCGGCGAAGCCTCGGGTGATAAATTGGGCGCAGCCCTCATAGAGGGTTTGCGGGCCTTGGTGCCCGATGTGACCTTTGAAGGCATCGGCGGGCCACGCATGAGCGAGGCAGGGCTGCAAAGCCTGTTCCCGATGGATGAAATCTCGATCATGGGGATCGGTGAAATCCTGAAGGAATACCGGCATCTCAAGGCGCGCATTCGTGAAACGGCGGACGCGGTTGTGGCCGCACAGCCTGATGTCTTGATCACCATTGATCTGCCCGAGTTTTCCCTGCGCGTTGCTCGACTCGTCAAAGCAGCATCGGATGTGCGCTGTGTCCATTACGTGGCGCCCACAGTCTGGGCGTGGCGTCCAAAGCGCGCGGATAAGATGGCTGCGCATATCGATCAGGTGCTGGCGGTTCTACCGTTTGAGCCGCCCTATATGCAGGCTGCCGGGATGGAATGCGATTTCGTTGGGCATCCGGTTGTGATGGATCCTCAGGCCAGCGCGGCCGAAGCCCAAGCCTTCAGGCAGGCGCAGGGCATTCAGGGCCCGTCTGCGCTGATCCTTCCGGGCTCGCGCCGGTCCGAAGTGGCGCGGCTGCTCCCGATTTTTGCCGATGTGGCACGGCGTCTGCACGACCAACGCCCTGAGATGCGTCTGATTGTGCCCGCTGGCATCCAAGTGGTGGACACGGTTCAGGAGGCAGCGCGCAACTGGCCCGGTGATCCGATCATACTTGATCCGCGGGCTGATGTGGATGGTGCGCAAAAACGGGCTGCGTTCCGGGCGGCGGATGTCGCTGTCGCGGCCTCCGGCACTGTGTCGCTTGAACTGGCGGCAGCGGGGACACCGATGGTCATCGCCTACGACATGAGTTGGCTCAGCCGTCAGATCATCGGGCGGATGCTGCTGGTGGATACCGTGACCCTGGTCAATCTGGTGTCAGAGGACCGATCCGTGCCCGAATTCATCGGCAAGGATTGCGATCCGGTCGCCATTACCAAGGCCGTTCTGGATGTTCTGGACAATCCGCAATCCCAGAATGCGGCCATGGAATTGACCATGGATCGATTGGGGCGCGGCGGGCCAAGCCCGGGCGAACGCGCCGCGCGCGCAGTACTGGATGGAATCCGCCGGAGCGCCGATCGCAAGCCCTGACCGGCGCACGAGCGCAGTGCGATCAGCGTTCAGGCAGCAACCCGCGCGGGCTGAACCGCAACACCAGCAACAAAATGACCCCCATGGTCAGCAGGCGCAGATGTTGCGCGCTGTTGAGCAGATGGTCCTTCAGCGCGCTTCCATCGGCCATGCCTGCGGTGATCAGGGTCATCAGGCCTTGCCCCATCGGTTCCACCTGAACCCAGAGGAACCAGATCAGGAAACCGCCGAGAACAGCCCCAAGGTTGTTGCCCGAGCCGCCTACGATCACCATCACCCAGATCAGGAATGTATAACGCAAGGGCTGATAGGTGCCGGGGGTCAACTGCCCATCCAGCGTGGTCATCATGGCCCCTGCAATCCCGCAAATGGCACTGCCCAGAACAAAGACCTGCAAGTGACGCGCGGTGACGTCCTTGCCCATGGCGCGTGCCGATACTTCGTTGTCTCGAATGGCGCGCATCATGCGGCCCCACGGCGAATTCAAGGCCAACTGCGCCAGCACCAGCAGGACGATAAGAACCGCGGCAAATAGCAGAGAATACCCCAGTTTGACGGTCAATGTGGACGCAGTTGTCGGATCAAGCCCCAGTCCCGAGGCGCGCTCGACGAATGAGGGGTCATTCTGCAAGTCCACCTCATAGGGAACAGGGCGAGGCAGGCCGATCACGTTCTTTACGCCGCGGGCCAACCAGTCTTCGTTCTTGAGCACAGCAATCACGATTTCAGCAATTCCCAGCGTCGCAATCGCCAGATAGTCCGAGCGCAAACCCAGCGCCGTCTTGCCAATCACCCAAGCCGCCCCGGCGGCGAGCAATCCACCGACAGGCCATGCCAAAACAACCGGTAGACCCAGTCCTCCAAGGTATCCCGCCAACGCGGGATCCACGGCTTCGATGGCTTCGACGGCGGGATCAAGGATGGCCCGGTAGACAAAGAACCCGCCCAGCAGCAACGCCGCCACGGCCCATCCCTTGCGCAGACGTTTCCACAGGTAGACGGCCGCAACAACCAGACCCGCGCCCGCAGACAGCGCCAGCAACACCCGCACCCCGCCAGCGGCCCAAGCCGCTCCAACAGGGGGCATGGAGGTCAGCACAACGGCCAATCCACCCAGCGCCACAAAACCCATGACACCCACGTTGAACAGACCTGCGATGCCCCATTGCAGGTTTACACCCAGCGCCATGACTGCGCTGACCAGTCCCATGTTCAGGATCAGCAGAGCGGTGTTCCAGCTTTGCAGGAAACCAGTGCCCAGAATGAGAAGGGCAACCATTGCAAATAATGCGATTGTTCTGACCGATTGTGTCATACCGCTTTGCCTTTCATCAGACCGGTGGGTTTGAACAGCAGGACGATCACGAGGATCACAAAGCTGACCGCGAATTTGTAGTCGGTTGACAACAGCTGAACGAGGCTGTCAGGCGCCAGACTGTCGGGCAGGGCGTAGCCGAGCACCTTCTTCCACGCATAGGTGATGCCAACCTCTGAAAAGGCGATGACGAACCCGCCCAGAATGGCGCCCAATGGATTGCCCAGACCGCCGACGATCGCGGCTGCAAAGATCGGCAGCAGCAATTGGAAATAGGTGAAAGGCTTGTAGCTCTTGTCCAGACCGTACAGAACACCCGCCACCGTAATCAGTGCCGCCACAATCAACCACGTGACGCGTTCAACCTTTTCAGGATTGATACCAGAGAGCAGCGCCAGATCTTCATTGTCTGAATAGGCCCGCATGCTTTTGCCGGTGCGGGTTCGGTTCAGGAACCAGAACAGCAGGGCCACCACGATGATCGCGGTCACGACGGTAATACCCTGTGTTGTGCGGATCGCGAGCCCTTCGCTCAACCCGGTCATTGCCTTGAATTCACGCGCCGAAATAATGAAACGTTCTCCATCGGCGAACCGCTGGTCATCGGGCCCCAGAATGACGCGGGTCAGGCCGTTGTAGATAAACATGACCCCGATCGAGACGATGACCAGAATGACCGGTTTGGCCTTTTGCTTGCGATAGAACCGATAGACAGCCCGATCCGTAGCCAAGACCAGAACCGCCGTCGCAGCGATCCCGAAGGGAATGGCCAACAGAGCTGTGGGCAGGGGCCCCAGCGATATGCCCAGCGATTGCAGCCACCATGTCACCAGCACCACAACCATCGTGCCAAAGGCCATGGTGTCGCCATGGGCAAAATTCGAAAAACGCAAAATGCCATAGATCAGCGTGACCCCCAGCGCCCCCAGCGCCAGTTGGCTGCCATAGGCAACGGCCGGGATCAGCACGAAATTGGCCAGTGCTACGATTGCATTGAGCAGATCCATCAGATTTCCAATCCCAAATTCGGTCGCGCGTGCGTAAGGGCGCACCCATCAGCGGCGCGTATTGTGGCGGCCAGACGGTGTGTCATGTCACGGCACAGTCCCATCATTGTGTGCAGCTTCCGTGATAGCGAACCGCATAAGAGCCTTCGAAAAGGCCGACTTCGGTGTATATGGCCGCACCATCGCTCAGAACGGTCATCAGCCCAACAGCGCCATTGCTCGCGCCTGAGGCAAAGGCGCGGTGGCCGTCCTCTTCGCTCAGCAGATCAAAGGCTCTCTCACCGGCGATGCCGGACATCAAAAACCGGTCTTCCATCGCGCCAAAGGTCACCTCGTAGCTGGTTTCCTGACACCCTTCGGTGTCCAGACATTCGGTCGTAAAGAGACAGCTCAGCGTCTGGGCCGCAACCGGGTTGGCTGAAAGCGTTATGATCAACAGGCCCGCAAGGGTTTGAAGATTTCTCATTGGTCCAGCTCACATGTTCCGCGCCACATGTCCCGTCCAAAGCTCAGCGAGGCCGATCCTTCGGGGTCCACGATCATCAGTATTTCGACGTCCGGCGGCGTATCGGCATGAAACCCGGCCCAGCCACCGGGAAGGGCGACCGCCTCGGCCACCAATTTGCGCCCGTTCAGATCCACCTTGGCCACAACCCGCTGCGGTGGCTCGTCCCGCGATATCGGCGGCGCAAGTTGCGTGTGGTCCAGAGAAAAGCGCACCGGCATCTGTGCGCCCTCCTGCGCCAGATCGCAGGCATAGGTCATCACCGTGCCTGCCCGGGCTCCCGAAGCCAAAGCGCAAAGGATCGCCGCAGCCATGATCCGGCATCCGGGCTTTTTCTTTTTCCAAATACGCCATCCCACATCAGCCCCCCAGAAACGAGCGGCGCACATCCGGGTCGGCCAGCAGGTCCTTGCCAGTGCCTGTATGCGCATTCGCGCCCTGCACCAGCACATAGCCTTTGTCCGCGATCTCCAGAGCCTGCCGAGCGTTCTGTTCCACCATCAGAATGCAGATCCCGGTCCGGGCCACTTCGATGATACGATCAAAAAGTTCGTCCATCACAATGGGCGAAACCCCGGCGGTGGGTTCATCCAGCATCAGGACCTTTGGCTGGGTCATCAAAGCCCGGCCCACAGCCACCTGCTGGCGCTGACCACCCGACAACTCACCCGCAGCCTGCGCGCGTTTTTCACGCAGGATCGGAAACAGCTCGAACACCTGCTCCATGGTTTTGCGGTAGTCATCCTCGCGGATGAATGCCCCCATCTCCAGGTTCTCTTCGACCGTCATCGAGGTAAAGATGTTCGACGTCTGCGGAACAAACCCCATGCCTTTGCGCACACGGGCCTGCGGGCTGAGTTCGGTAATGTCCTGCCCATCAAGGCGCACAGCGCCCTGCCGCAAATTGAGCATTCCGAAAACAGCCTTCATCGCCGTCGACTTGCCAGCTCCGTTAGGCCCGACGATCACCGCTATCTCTCCGCGTTCAACGGCGATAGTGCAGTCGTGCAGAATGTCCGGGCCGGATTTCCCGTAGCCACCGGTCATACTGTCACCGATCAAGAATGGCTCGCCGCTCATGCTGATCTCCCGTGTTTCTTTGTGCCCCAAATATCCCGGGGAGTCGCCGCGTGCGGCGACGGGGCAGAGCCCCGCGCGTGGGCCGCAGGCCCGCGCGCCCTACGGCGACGCCCTTGGGCGGCGCAATCCTGTGCCGGCACAGGCATTCGTTGGCCCGTCAGCATCATGTGGCCGCTTCCTTGTTTTTCAGTCCGGTGCCCAGATAGGCCTCGATCACCTGCTCGTTGGCCTTGATTTCGTCCAGCGTGCCTTCGGCTAGCTTCTTGCCCTCAGCCATGACGATCACCGGATCACAAATGCGACCGATAAAGTCCATGTCGTGTTCAATCACGCAGAAGGTATACCCGCGTTCGCGGTTCAGACGCTGGATCGTGTCGGCGATGGTATTCAGCAAGGTCCGGTTCACACCGGCGCCCACTTCGTCCAGAAAAACAATCTTGGCGTCCACCATCATGGTGCGGCCCAGTTCCAGCAGCTTTTTCTGCCCGCCCGAAACAGCCCCCGCCGGATGGTCTGCAAGATGTGAAATGGTC
Organism: Paracoccaceae bacterium; assembly: GCA_020630695.1. Classification (GTDB taxonomy): domain Bacteria; phylum Pseudomonadota; class Alphaproteobacteria; order Rhodobacterales; family Rhodobacteraceae; genus Thalassococcus_A; species Thalassococcus_A lentus. Next base: position 38,732 of record JAHDIS010000025.1, read on the forward strand.
AGGAACTCAAGGACTTCATCCGCCTTGGCTCGCAGCGCGCGCTCTTCCTCGGCAATGCGTTTGCGTCCGAACCAGGTGTTCCAGAGCTGTTCGCCGGATTGTCCGCCGGGCACCATCATCAGGTTCTCGCGGCAACTCATGGATGAAAACTCATGGGCAATCTGGAATGTGCGCAGCAGGCCGTTGTGAAACAAGGCGTGCGGGGGCAGCCCGGTGATGTCTTCGCCATCCATAAAGACGCGCCCGGATGTGGGTGGCAGTGCCCCGGCGATCACATTGAACAGCGTGGTCTTGCCCGCGCCATTCGGGCCAACCAGCCCGGTGATTGATCCCGTAGCGATCTCAAGCGATGCACCATCAACAGCTCTGAAGCCGCCAAAGTGGCGGTGCAGGTTTTCAACCCGGATCACGATGATATCCCCTTATGCAGCGTTTGGACGCTGTCTTTGGTCTTGTGAAAACGGCCCGGGTGTCCGGGCCGCTTCTGTTTTCTCGTTCGTCAGATCAGCGGTAGCCGACAACGGCCAATGCGCCATCCTTGACGGTATATTCCGCATAAGAGCCTGCGGCTTCGCCTGGGCCGACCAGCTCAACGCCTGTGGCGCCTGCGTAGTCCACGTCACCGCCTGCGGCGAGGATCTCGATGGCCTTGCCCAGCTCACCGGGAAGGATCGGCTCGCCCGGTGCATTGGCTACGTCCATGATCTTGGCTGCATAGTCGCCGGGCTCAACAGAACCCGCGGCGGCCATGGCCAGCATGATCAGGGCTGCAGCGTCATAGCTTTCGCCAGCGTAGACGGAGGTGCCGTCGATGCCGGCTGCGCTTGCCATTTCAGCAAAGATCGCGCCGCCTGCGTTGTCCGAACCCGGAGCAGTGCCGATGGTGCCATCAATGTCGCTGCCGAAAGCCGCTGTCAGGCTGTCACCGATCATGCCGTCGCCGAGGGCGAACATGTCGAATGCACCGGTGTCCAACGAGGCCTGAATGACGCCTGCGCCACCTTGATCGACGTAGCCCAGAACAACCAGCGCGTCGCCGCCAGCGGATGCCAATGCGCCAACTTCTGCCGAGTAGTCCGCTTTGCCATCTTCATGGGCCGCGGCCAGAGTGACAGAACCACCAGCGGCCTCATAGGCTGCCTGGAATGCGTCAGCAAAGCCTTTGCCGTAGTCGTTGTTGGTGTAGGTCACCGCAACGGAAGAGACGCCTTTTTCCATCAGGATACCGGCCAGAACTTCGCCCTGGCGCGCATCGGATGGCGCGGTGCGGAAGAAAAGACCGTTGTCTTCGGCTGCCGACAGAGCAGGCGATGTCGCCGATGGCGATACCATAACGATGCCGTTTGGCACGGCGACGTTCGACAGGATTGCACCGGTCACACCCGAACAATCGGCACCCATGATGCCTTTGACGCCGTCCGATGTGATCAGACGTTCCGCTGCGGCGGAGGCCGCTGCCGCGTCAACGCATGTGCTGTCTGCGCGCACGGGCATGACAGACATGCCGTCCATCAGCTTGCCGCTTTCGGTGACTTCGGCCATTGCCATTTCAGCGCCTGCCGCCATAGCGGGTGTCAGCGATTCAATCGGGCCGGTAAAGCCAAGGATCACGCCCAGCTTCAGTTCAGACCCGTGACCATCCGCATAGGCGCCGCCGGCAAGCAACGCGCTGGCCGCGGTAGCGATCATCAGTTTTTTCATGTTTCATCTCCCTGTTGGATCATTCTTGTCCGGCCCTCAGATTAGGGCTGGCACTGGGAAAAGAAAAGGGGCCGCGGAAAAGCCTGCCCCAGCGTAAATTGTGGCGCTGATCAGGCTGCTTGGCCTTGCCGCAGGCAGTGCTGCCCCCATATGTTTCCCAGTACACAAAGGCAGGAGTTTTTCATGGTTTTTCGCGCGGGTCTGATTTCGATGTCTCTGATCTGTGGGACGGCGTCCTTTGCCGGGCCGGTGGATACCATGGCGGGCCAGATGCAGGCCGAAGCGGTCGTCGAAGACCTGTTTACGCCCTGGGCCTTTGGCTTTCTGCCCGATGGCACCATCCTGATCACCGAAAGGGATGGCGAGTTGCTGTCGTTCAAGGATGGTCAGCGGAGTGAAATCTCGGGGCTTCCCAAGATTCTGGTCGACGGGCAGGGCGGCCTGCTGGATGTTCTTGTTCCTCGGGATTTTGCACAAAGCCGGCAATTGTTTTTCACCTATGCGAAAAAGCAGTTCCTGCGCGGCTCAGGGACGGCCGTTTACCGGGCAACACTGTCCGAGGATGGAACCTCGCTTGAGGACGGCGAAACGATTTTTCAGATTGCGCGCGGTACAGGCGGCGGATTCCACTTTGGCTCCAGGCTTGTAGAAGCGCAGGACGGCACTTTGTACGTGACCATCGGCGATCGCGGCAATCCGGATCAGGCGCAAGACCTTGAGATGCACAACGGATCGGTTCTGCGGATCACCAAGGACGGGCGGGCGCCCGATGACAATCCGTTTGTCGGTCAGCGCGGGGCTCTGGATGAAATCTGGTCCTATGGGCATCGCAACCCGCAAGGTGCGGCCATGGATGCCGAGGGACAGATCTGGGTGGCGGAACATGGCGCCAAGGGCGGGGACGAAGTGAACCGGATTGCCAAAGGCGCGAACTTTGGCTGGCCGGTAATTTCCTACGGCGTGAACTATGACGGATCCAAAATTGGCGAAGGCACCGCAAAGGATGGCATGGAACAGCCCGTACACTACTGGGACCCATCAATCGCGCCGTCCGGGATGACATTCTATGACGGTGTCGTTTCGGACTGGGCTGGAAATGCTTTTGTCGGATCGTTGAAATTCAGTTATATTTCAAGACTTTCCGGAGACCCTCTGGCCGAGGTGGAGCGTATCGAATCCGAAGAAACCTCGCGTGTTCGCGATGTCCGGCAAGGCCCGGATGGCGCGCTTTGGTTTCTGTCAGTCGGCAATGGCGCACTCTATCGGCTGGCCCCCGCAACGGGTGGCTGAACCGTCCGGGCCGGTGTCAAAGTCTGGCATTCCCGCCTAGCCATCGGCGCGCAGCCCTGCCATTCTGGAGATGCATTTCACCAGGAGGCCATTATGCGTTCAGCCCTTTTGACCCTACCGTTCGCCGCCATGTTGCTTGCGTCCCCGGTTGCTGCCCAGCAACCGGATTCGGTGTTCAACGACTATGCCGATATGCGCGCTCAGATGGATGAGCTGACAAAAACCCGGAACATTCAGCAGCTTATGCTGCGTTTTGGCGGTGCGGACGAAATGACCACCGTTCAGTTGGACAACCTCGATGCGCAGGTCGAACAGATCTATGCAGTAGACTTCGAGCAGGTCTCAGTTCTGCGTCGCACCGAACATGACAACGGCTTTTACCAAGAGTTGCTCGCGTATTGGACCGGCTTGAACTACCTCTATGTCTACGTTTTCTACCATGAACGTGACGGAAAGATCGTGGCGATAAATTTCCGTTTTAATAGCGATTTCAATGCATTGAATAATTTGTTTTAAGCGTCGCTTGAACGTTTCAGCCTGTAGTAGGCGGTGTCGGTCATCTCGATGCCGCCGTAGTCGAAGTTTTCCTTTTCGACGCCGGTCAGTTCGAAGCCAAGCCTGCCCAGCAGCTTGGCAGACGACAGGTTGCGCGGATCAATTTCAGCGGTCAGGGCCGGTGCATCGGGAAATTGGGTCCACACCGTGCCTATCAGCGCGGCGACCGCTTCGCTTGCATAGCCGTGACCCCAATAATCCGGATGCAGGATGTAGGCGATCTCGTAGCGTTGCCAAAGCCCGGCGCGGCCGATCAATTGGCCGTCGAGCGCGATGCCGAGCTCAAGGTGGTCCTGAGGGGCATGGCGCATGAAATCGGCAAGCACGCCCTTTGTTTTCTCGGGATCGTTCCAGGCTGGCCTGTCCCAATACTGCATAGCCCGCGGATCCGAGAAAATACTGTGCAATGCATCGAGGTCCGCATCGCAAAACGGACGCAGTGTCAGCCGCTTTGTATGGATCACACCGACAGCCGTGATGCATGCGCACCACGCTCACGGTAGGGCGTGGTTTCATAATGCGCACGATAGCATTTCGAAAAATGCGACGGCGAGGCAAAGCCGCAAGCCAAGGCGACATTGATCACGCTCATATCTGTTTGCATCAGCAGGTTACGCGCTTTTTGCAGTCGCAGTTCCATGTAGTAGCGCTTGGGCGAACGGTTCAGGTAGCGCCGGAACAAACGCTCCAGCTGGCGGGTCGACATGCCAACTTCCGAGGCCAGGATCGAAGGGCTGATCGGCTCTTCGATGTTGGCTTCCATCATCTGGATGACCTGGCTGAGTTTCGGATGCCTGACACCAATACGCGTAGGCACGGACAGGCGCTGTGTGTCCTGATCGGTGCGGATCGAGCTGTAAATCTGCTGATCGGCCACAGCATTGGCCAGCTCTTCGCCATGTTCATTTGAGATGACCTGCAAAAACAGGTCGATCGAGGATGTGCCGCCAGCGGTCGAGAACCGGTTTCCATCGATCGTGAACACCGATTTTGTCAGTTCCACCTCTTCGAATTCTTCAGAAAAGCTGTCCTGGTTTTCCCAGTGAATCGTCGTGCGTTTGCCGTCAAGCAGTCCAGCGGCCGCAAGCGAGTAAGACGCCGTGCAAAGGCCGCCAATCTGGATGCCCTTACGGGCCTCGCGGCGCAACCAATTCAACAGGCGTTTTGTTGTGGCGGCCTGTACGTCCCGTCCGCCGCAAACGACGATGGTATCATCACGGTGCAACTCTGTCAGGTCGTCGTCCAACTGAAACACTGTTCCCGTTGAGCAAGCCATGGTTTGACCGCCTTCGCCCACCACACGCCATGAATACAGGGGCTTTCCAGACATCTGGTTGGCAAGGCGCAGGCAGTCCAGCGCGGCCGCAAAGCTGAGCAGCGTGAAGTTTTCGAGCAGTACAAACACGAAGCGTCTTGGTTTGTCGGGAACCGTGTCAACCGAAACGCTGTTTTGCTGAACCGGAGGAAGCATCTTGGCGGTATTCCTTTGCCATTCCGCACCACGTTTTCGGCGTTTGCGGCATCTTTCTTCTCAGATGGTCAGAACTCAAAGGAAGCGTCAAGACATGTTGCGCGATTCCGCCTCTGGTCTTGGTTGACGCAGAGCGCTATACAGAGTTCCTGTTAACGCTCACGCCGAGCACCACACCGGAGATTGAAGACCATGACGGAATGGCACAAAACGAACTGGCGCAACAAACCGCGGGTTCAGATGCCGGATTATACGGATCAGGACGCGTTGCACTCGGTCGAGGCACAGCTGGCCAAGTATCCACCGCTGGTCTTTGCCGGTGAGGCGCGCAAGCTGAAAAAGCAACTGGGCGCTGCGTCGCGCGGCGAGGCGTTTTTGCTTCAGGGTGGCGACTGTGCCGAGGCGTTTGATCAGTTCAGCGCAGACGGCATTCGTGACACCTTCAAGGTGATGCTGCAGATGGCAATGGTGCTGACATACGGTGCCAAGGTTCCTGTTGTGAAAGTTGGCCGCATGGCCGGCCAGTTCGCCAAGCCACGTTCGGCGCCGACAGAGACCGTCGATGGTCTGGAACTGCCCAGCTACCGCGGTGACATCATCAATGAGCTGGCCTTTACGCCAGAGGCTCGTATTCCCGACCCGAAAAAGATGCTGCAGGCCTACACGCAGGCTGCGGCAACTCTGAACTTGCTGCGCGCCTTTTCGACTGGTGGTTACGCTGATGTTCATCAGGTTCACAGCTGGACCCTCGGCTTTACCGAAAGCGAAAAGGCCGCCCGGTTCCGCGAGATGGCCAACCGGATCTCGGACACGCTTGATTTCATTTCGGCTGCGGGTCTCGACAGCGATCAGGAACCCAGCCTTCAGACCGTGGATTTCTACACCAGCCATGAGTCTCTGCTGCTGGAATACGAAGAGGCACTGTGCCGTCTGGACAGCACGTCAGGCAAATGGCTGGCTGGCTCAGGTCATATGGTCTGGATTGGTGACCGGACGCGTCAACCCGATGGTGCCCACGTCGAATTCGCTCGCGGGGTTCTGAACCCGGTCGGTCTGAAATGCGGTCCAACCACCACGGCCGAAGACCTCAAGGTTCTCATGTCCAAGCTGAACCCTGAAAACGAAGCCGGTAAACTGACGCTGATCGCGCGGTTTGGTGCAGGCAATGTTGCGGAACATCTGCCGCGTCTGGTCAAGGCCGTTCAGGAAGAGGGCGCCAATGTGGTTTGGGTCTGTGATCCGATGCATGGCAACACAATCAAATCTTCGACCGGCTACAAAACACGTCCGTTCGATTCCGTTCTGCGTGAGGTCAAAGAGTTCTTTGGCGTTCATCAGGCAGAGGGAACGATCCCCGGCGGTGTGCATTTCGAAATGACCGGCCAGAACGTGACTGAATGCACGGGTGGCGTTCATGCCGTCACAGACGAGGATCTGTCCGATCGGTACCACACGGCCTGTGATCCGCGTCTGAATGCATCGCAGTCGCTGGAACTGGCATTCCTGGTGGCCGAAGAGCTGTCGGCCCGCCGCAATGCCGCGTCCGAGGCAGCCAACGGCTAATTGGTCTGACAAACAGAAAAATAGGCCCCGCGCTTGATTACGAAGCGCGGGGCTTTTTTGATCTCCTATCAGCCAGCGCTGTACCGCTGGTCAATCGTCGTTCGAGACAACCAGTTTCAATTGTGTGCGTGCGGTTGGTCGGAGCGTAGCGGTTTCAAAAGCTGCGCGCGCTTCGGCAAAGCCCAGTGCAGGGTCTTTGGCTTCTGCCGGTGTTTCGCCAAAGGGAGCTGCCTCGATTTGTGTGGCTACGCGCACGCCGGGTTGCAGCAATGGTTCAATTTCGATCTGAACAATGTCGAAACGCCGCGGGGCCCGTCCGATGCGCCCTTTGGTGATCAGGGCGCCCAATCCGCGGGACACATCGCCGAAATCTGACTCAAGCGGCATCAACAGCAATTCGCCATCAATCGCTGGCTTTCCAAAGCTGGTTTCCCCGCGCAGCAGGATACGAACAATCGCTGGGTCTGCAAAAAGCCGCGCCACGGCACCGCCCAGCCGATCACGATCCGCAGGCGCGATGATGCTGGACAGTGGCATCCCGGCAACCTGCATGCCCATCAGGTCGGACAGATGGGCACCGGCGACCCGGAACTTGGCCAGCCGGGGCGCGATCCGTTCGATCAAAAAGGCATGTTCAAGCGCGCTCTCGATGCCACGCGGATCAACCTGACTGCGCAGCGGAACCTGCCGCTCATCGCAAAGACCGTGCCAGTATGCTTCGACCATCCGCAGGGGTGTTCGATGCTTGCTTTGTTCACGCTCGGTCATGGATACCACGTTGCCAAAACCACTCCCCTTGCTCAACATATCAGCGCTCCGTCCAGTTCGGCGCAGTCGGGGCGAGTTCATGTTGTCCCAAACTGCGTAATCTTCGTTACCAAAAGATTACTATCAGCCTGCCCGCGCAATTTCGCTCAAATTCGCTACAATGGGTTAACGCGTTGCAAACCAAGTTGTCTTGCGCGCGGCGCTGGGACTGGATAGGCCAGAGGCAGCGACACTCATGCATCAAGGAACAGACCATGCGCCAATCAATGACCGGTTTTGCCAGCCTTCAGGGCAGCGGTGCAGGCTTTGACTGGACGTGGGAATTGCGCGGTGTGAATGGCAAGGGGCTGGATCTGCGCTTGCGCGTTCCCGATTGGATCGAGGGGCTCGAAGCTGCCGTTCGCACGCGTGCAGGCAAGGCCATTGGTCGCGGCAACGTTCAGATTTCGCTCAAGCTTCAGGCAGGGGAAGAGGCGCAAACTATTGCGGTGGATCCAGTGCAATTGCGCGGCATGCTAAACGCAATGGCAGAGGTCGAAACCGAAGCCATGGCCATGGGTGTCACGCTGGCACCATCGCGCGCCGGTGACATCCTCGGGCTGCGCGGCGTTCTGGCCAGCGGGGCCGCAGATGTTGATCAAAAGGCATTGCTGGCTGCCCTGATGGCCAGTTTCGATGCGGCCCTTGAGGCGTTTCGCGAGATGCGGATCGCCGAGGGTGACAAATTGAACGAAATCCTGACCCGGCAGGTGGATGAGATCGAGACTCTGACCGCGCAGGCCAGCGATGCGGCCAGGTCAAGGGCCGGCGCACAGGCTGAACGGATGAAGGCACAGTTGGCCCGGGTGATGGACAATACCGACGGTGTGGACGAAGCGCGCATTGCGCAGGAACTGGCACTGATCGCGGTCAAGGCTGACATCACCGAAGAAATCGACCGGCTGGGTGCCCATGTGACTGCCGCGCGCGATCTGATGCGGACAAAGGGGCCGATTGGCCGCAAGCTCGACTTTCTGATGCAGGAGTTCAACCGCGAGGCCAACACGCTTTGCAGTAAATCGGGTGACGCTGCGCTCACGCAGGTCGGTCTTGCGCTCAAGACCGTGATTGATCAGATGCGCGAGCAAGTCCAGAACGTGGAGTGATCCTATGACCCCCTCAACATCGGCTGATCGCCGCGGTCTCTTGATTATCCTGTCGTCGCCTTCGGGCGCAGGCAAAAGCACACTGTCCCGGCGGCTGTTGGAGTGGGACGAAAGCCTGAGCTTTTCGGTCTCGGCCACCACCCGCGCACCGCGTCCGGGCGAAGAGGACGGCCGTGAATACCACTTTCTGACCGATGACGCATTCAAGCGCAGCGTTGCCGAAGATGGCATGCTCGAACATGCCCATGTCTTTGGTCATTTCTACGGAAGCCCGCGGGCGCCGGTGCAAAAGGCAATTGAGCAGGGTCGCGATGTATTGTTTGATATTGACTGGCAGGGCGCACAGCAAATCGTGAACTCGGCGCTGGGTCAGCATACGCTGTCCATCTTTATCCTGCCCCCATCAATCGCAGAATTGCGCCGCAGGCTGATCAGTCGGGGTCAGGACAGCGAAGAGGTGATCAGCAAGCGCATGCAGAAAAGCTGGGACGAGATCAGCCACTGGGGCAGCTATGACTATGTTCTGGTGAATGATGATCTCGAAGCAACCTTTGACAGGCTCAAGACAATCGTCACCGCGACGCGCCTGCGCCGCTTGCAGCAGCCGGGCCTCGTGGACCACGTGCGCGCGCTTCAAACAGAATTCGAGGATCTGGCATGACCCTTTACGCTTTGGATGATATCGAACCACGGGTTGCCGCGGATGCATGGGTTGCTCCGGATGCGAACCTGATTGGCCGCATCGAGATAGAGGCGCGGGCCTCTGTCTGGTTCTGCAGCACGCTGCGCGGCGACAATGAACTGATCCGCGTAGGCGAAGGCAGCAATGTTCAGGAAAACTGCGTGTTCCATACCGACATGGGGTTCCCTTTGGATATTGGTGCTGGATGCACCATTGGTCACAAGGTCATGCTGCACGGCTGCACAATTGGGGAAAACTCGCTCATTGGTATGGGCGCAACGATCCTGAACGGTGCCAAGATCGGCAAGAACTGCCTGATTGGGGCAGGGGCGTTGATCACCGAAGGCAAGGAAATTCCGGACGGCAGTCTGGTCATGGGTGTGCCGGGCAAGGTCGTGCGGCAGTTGGATGACACCGCTATTCAAAACCTGCGCGCCTCGGCGCTGCATTATCAGGAAAACGCCGCGCGCTTTGCCAAGGGGCTGCGCGCGCTGTGACAAAAGGGGCTGAGCTATGAAGCACACAATTCAAAGACCACAGGTGCCCCATGTGGGCGCGTCCCGGCCTGTCGTGGCGCCGATCTATCCGTCGGTTGTCTATGCCTCGGACGATCCCGACATGCTGGACGCCCAGTACGAAGGGCGCACGCCCGGATTCACCTACGCGCGCGAAGGGCATCCGAATGCCGATGCTCTGGCACGGCGCATTGACGTCATGGAGCGCACACTGGACGGGCTGGTTCTGGGGTCTGGCATGGCGGCGGTGGCTGCCGTGTTGCTGGGGCTGACCAAGGCTGGAGACCATGTGATCGGCGGCAATCAGCTCTATGGTCGGTCTCTGCGCATGATGAACGAAGACCTG
>JAHDIS010000026.1:0-27744 GCA_020630695.1 Paracoccaceae bacterium
GCAGCTGACTTCTAATCAGCAGGTTGAGGGTTCGAGTCCTTCAGGGATCGCCATACCTCCAGAAACGACAGCAGCATGAACAGCCCGGAGCCGACCTTGGACACGTGGCCCGGATGTTGCGGTCGCAGCCTGAATGGCCGCTGTTCGCTGCACTTGTGTATATTGTTGACATCAGGCGGTAGGACTTAACTTTCCTTATGATGCCGGTGGGGTGCTCAAGAAAATATGTCAGAGCTGGCATGCTGTTGGACGGTCAGCCTTCGCAATATTCCTGTCCGAGATGCGCTCAGATCCGATCAAGCTTCCAGTCAGCGAAAAGGCACGACTGCTCTGAGAATGGCCGCGTGTCATGACCGGCGAACAGACCATCTTTGGTCACGAGCACGGTTTTCCAGCCTCGTGCTGCGGCTCCGAGAATATCGGTATGCAGTGTATCACCGCACATCGCGATACGGCTTGGTTTAATGGACGGTAGCGTCGCTTCGATCAGGTCGTAAACCTCGGGAAAAGGTTTTCCGAAGAATTGGACATGGTCAGGGAATAGGTCAGCCAACCGATGACCGAAGTACCCGGGCTCGACAGAAAACCCGTCGTCGCGAGGAGCAGCCAAATCCGGGTTTCCAATAAGCACAGTGCGCGGGTGTTTCTTCATTGCCGCCATCAACATGTCTTGCCGCGCCATGGTCCAGTCCGCTGTCGATAGAAACAGGAACTGATCAACATCATCGTAGTCGGCGGGGTTGTCACTCAGTCGCGTAATTTGATTGGGAATATCGGCCAACGGATCGACATCGGCCGTGATGACGCCCCACTGACCATCACCGAGATGCTGCAATGTCGCCTCACGACTGGTGATGATTTCTTCATCCTTCACACGCAGGCCAAGCCGCTTGAATTTAGCGATGGCACCGTGCCGGTCGTAGCTGGCGGCATTGGTTAGGATACGAATTTCGCATCCATGATCGCGGAGTTGATCCAACCGTTCGTCTGCGCCAGGGATCATGGTCTCGCCCACGTTCAATACGCCGAAGGCATCGAAGACAAAGGCGTCAATCTCATCGGCGACGTCCAGAAGTGAATGGATTTCGAGCGATGCAGTGCGTGGGGTTATTGGCGGAAACCGCGTCCGGACTTCTTGGTAACGATCGAAAATCGACTGCGTTGTCTGCATCTGGCTTTACCCCGGTTTCAAGTCGCATCTTTGGAAGCAGCCTAGGTGCAGGCAACAAAAAGGGGAAGCTAAAAACAACAAAGCAACAAAAATAGATCTCGAGAAATAGCATAAACGCCGTGGAAAGCGGATCTTTGAGTAGTCGACTCAAATAAATATGTTGTTTTGTTGTTTTCCGCTGTTAGTCTCATTGGCGAATCGAGTTCGGGGGGGACATGTCGTCAAAGAAGCAACGGAGACGCGAAGCGATAACGGCTATGGTGCTTGAACAAGGCGCGGTGACCGTTGGCTCATTGGCCGAGCGGTTTGATGTGTCTATGCAAACGATCCGCCGCGATGTGGATACCCTGTGTGAGGGCGACATGCTTCACCGCGTTCATGGCCGTATCGAACTTAGCAAAGAGTTTCTTAATACCCCGTTCGATCAGCGTGCTGGTACGAATTTGCGGGGCAAGAATGCCATCGGCAAGGCAGCAGCGTCGCTCATTCCAAATGGTTCCACGGTCTTTTTCTCGATCGGCTCGACGCCGCTGAGCGTTGCTCATGCCATGCGCGACCATAAAGACATGACGATAATTACAAACAACCTAAGCGCAGCGATGTCCTTTTGTGATGAAAGGTCAAATCGGATCATCATACCTGGTGGTGAGGTCCGGCTGCCGGACCGCGATATACTGGGTGATGAAGCCCTCAAAGAGTTTGGGCGGTTTCGTGCAGATTTTGCGGTGTTTGGCGTCGCCGGGATCGCTGACGACGGAGGTATGTTGGACTTTCACACAACAGAGGTCCGCGCACGTCAGCAAATGCGCGCCAATGCTCAAACCTCGATGCTGGTTGTAGATCGCTCGAAGTTTGGCCGGCAGGCGCCTGCGGTTGGGGACAATATCGCGGAAATGGACAAGGTGATTGTGGATTGCGCTCCTGCCGAGGGCTTTGACAGCGTGCTGGAAGAAATCAAAGGCCGCCTGATTTTGGCGGAAGGACATTGAACATGACAACATCAACGTTTGTGAAACTCGACGGAATAGCAAAACGATGGAACGGCCAGTTGGGCGTCGAAGGCATAACGCTTGACATACCCGAAGGCAGTTTCACCGCCCTGCTGGGGCCGTCAGGGTGCGGAAAATCGACCACGCTGCGCCTTTTGGCAGGATTGGAATTGCCTGATGAGGGGCAAATTCTCATCGACGGCAAGGACGTGACGACAAGTGCGGCGTCGGACCGCAATTTGTCGATGGTGTTTCAGTCATACGCACTGTTTCCGCATCTGTCGGTTGCTGAGAACGTTATGTTCGGCCTGAAAGTCCGCCGCGTGCCAAAGCAAGAGCGGTTGGAGAAACTTCATCGCGCCTTGGAGATCACGGGTCTTCTCGGCTACGAGGGCCGCAAGCCGGGCGAATTGTCAGGGGGTCAGCGCCAGCGTGTCGCCCTGGCTCGCGCGATCGTGGCGGGCCAGCGACTTTGCCTTATGGACGAACCCCTGTCCAATCTCGACGCAAAGCTGCGCAATGCCGTGCGCAAGGACATTAAAAAATTGCAGCGCGATCTGGGCATCACGGTTGTCTACGTGACCCATGACCAGACCGAAGCAATGAGTATGGCTGATACAGTCGTCTTGATGAAAGATGGACACATCCAGCAGGTTGGTTCCCCCGAGGATCTCTACAGCAGGCCCAACAACACTTTTGTCGCGGAATTCGTCGGCGCGCCGCCAATGGCTCTGATCGAGTCCACGGCGCTTGAAGGGTTTGGTGATGACAAGACCGTCGGCATCCGCGCTGAAAATATTCAGATCGTTCCTGCGGGGACTGGTCGGATGCGCTGCAAGGTCAATGAGAGTGAATTCCTCGGTGCCGAGACCCTGATTGGCCTCGATCACGATGGAACCTCCGGACTTTGTGTTTTGCAGCCTGGGCTATCGCTGATGCCTGAAGGCGATGAGGTTGAGATCAACTTTGACGACGGAAATCTGCACGTCTTTGACGATGCAGGCAAAAGGCTGGCCGGGTGAATTCGGCCCAGTCGGATAATAAGACTGAAACCAAGGGAGAGAACCATGAAACTATTTTCGACAACCGGTCTAGGGCTGATCGCAGCCGTCGGATTTGCCATGCCGGCAGCGGCGGAAACCGAACTGACGATGTATTATCCTATCGCCGTTGGCGGCGCGTTGACCGAAGTGGTTGACGGCATCGTCGCAGACTTCGAAGCCGCTAACCCTGACATCAAGGTGAACGCGATTTATTCGGGCAACTACGACGACACGCGTGTACGTGCTCTGTCCGCGATTGCTTCCGGGGAACCGGCGCAGCTTGCAGTGATGTTTTCAATCGACGCCTATGACTTGATCGAACAGGATCTCATCCTGCCGTTTGAAGAAGTTGCAACTTCAGATGCCGATATGGCCTGGCTCAACGGCTTTTATCCGGCGCTGATGGCGAACGGTCAGATCGAAGGACAGACATGGGGCATTCCGTTCCAGCGGTCGACGATTGTGGCTTACTACAACAAAGACCTGTTCCGCGCGGCGGGCCTTGATCCGGAAGCCCCGCCGACAACGTGGGACGAAATGATCGAGATGGGCAAAGCGCTCACGAATGATGACACCTATGGCCTGATGATCCCGTCCACTGGTTATCCGTATTGGATGTTCCAAGCGCTTGCGATCCAGAACGGCAAAGAGGTGATGTCAGACGACGGCCTGACCACGTATTTCGATGATGAAACTGTTGTTGAGACGCTGGAGTTCTGGCAGTCCCTTTCAACCGAGCATGGCATCATGCCAACCGGTACGGTCGAATGGGGCACGTTGCGTCAGGCTTTCCTTGAAGGTCAAACAGCAATGATGTGGCACTCCACGGGCAATCTGACGGCTGTCAAAAACAATGCCAGCTTTGATTTCGGTGTGGCCGAGCTTCCGGGCAATGTACGCCTTGGATCACCAACAGGTGGCGGCAACTTCTACCTGTTCAAGGACACGACCGAAGAAGAACGCGCCGCCGCGCTGAAGCTTATGCAGTTCATGACGGCCCCCGACCAGGCGGCAGCTTGGTCTATTGGTACTGGGTACATGGGTGTGTCGCCTGCAGCGTATGAAACCGAAGCGCTTAAAGCCTATGTCGCAGAGTTCCCACCTGCACTGGTGGCACGCAACCAGCTGGAAAACGCCGTAGCTGAATTCTCTACGTTTGAGACAGCGCGGGTGCGTGATGGCCTGAACAACGCGATTCAATCCGCGCTGACCGGCGCCAAGGAACCAGCCGAAGCACTGGCAGAAGCACAGGCTGCGGCTGAGCGCTTGCTCAAAGACTACCAATAACGTCTTGGCCGGGCCGGTGCTGCACGCATCGGCCCGACTTTTTCAGCGACCGGAGACGCATCATGTCCACACATGCCAACCTCGAACGCCGCAGGCAGGCCATATATGGCTGGCTTCTTTTGTCACCGGCGCTGGTGTTGCTCTCTGCTTTTGCATTCTACCCAAGCATCGCGACGCTCTGGACCAGCCTGTTTTCGCGCGGCACGCGGCGTAGACCCGTCGAATATGTCGGATTTGAAAACTATTCCGATCTCTTTGCTGATCCCACTTTCTGGTTGGTGGTCAAAAACAACCTCATGTACGCAGGTGTCACAATCCCGGTTTCCATGGGTATTGCACTGGCGATGGCCCTTTGGGCGAACGGAAAAATCCGCGCGCGTGGCTTTGTAAGGACCGCTTATTTCACACCAACGGTCCTGCCCATGATCGCGGCGGCCAATCTGTGGCTCTTCTTCTACACCCCGGGCTTGGGTGTGCTTGACCAAATCGGGAGCGTTTTCGGCCTGCCTTCTGTCAATTGGCTGGGTCAGCCTGAAACCGCACTCTGGGCGATCATTATTGTGACCATATGGAAAGAGGCAGGGTTCTTCATGATCTTCTACCTCGCTGCGTTGCAAACGATCCCAGAAGAATTGAAAGAAGCCGCTGATATCGAAGGCGCCAGCCGCTGGACCTATACCCGTCGTATCGTCTTGCCGCTGTTGATGCCCACCACCTTGTTCATTGCGGTCAATGCGCTGATCAATTCGGTCAAGCTGATCGATCACCTTTTCATTCTTACGAAGGGTGGGCCATCGGACGCATCCAAACTGCTGCTCTACTACATCTGGGAAATGGCCTTTGCCTTCTTTGATGCCCCAAGTGCGGCTGCGATGACGGTGATGGTGATTGTTGTTCTGGCCATCATTGCAGCGATCAAGTTCAGCTACCTCGATAAAAGGACGCACTACCAATGAAGAGCCTCACGAACTTTATGGACAGCTTCGGTGCGATCCTGTTGGCTATCATCTGGATTGCGCCCCTGCTGTTCGCCTTCTGGGCCGCCACACATTCAACATCAGACGCCGTCAATCTGAACCTTTTATCGCCCTGGACGTTGGAAAATTTCCGGGTGGCCTGGGCCGGGGCACCGTGGCTGAAGTACTTCCTCAATACCTTCATGCTGGTCACGATCATCCTGATCGGTCAGTTCTTTCTGACCACTTTGGCGGGTTTTGCCTTTGCGCAGCTGACTTTCCGGGGGAAGGATTTCGTGTTCATTCTCGTGCTGATGCAGCTTTTCATCCTGCCCGAAGTTCTGATCGTCGAGAACTACGCGATGGTATCACGGCTGGGTCTGTTCGACACGATCCTCGGCGTGGGCATGCCTTACATGGCATCTGCCTTTGGCATCTTTCTGATGAGGCAAGCCTTCAAAGGCGTCCCAATTGAATTGCACGAGGCAGCGCGGATCGAGGGTTGCGGGCTACTGGGGATCCTGTGGCGGGTCTATGTGCCACTCGCGAAACCGACATATCTGGCCTATGCGCTCGTGTCTGTTTCAACCCATTGGAACAACTTCCTATGGCCGCTGATTGTAACCAATTCGCCTGATACGCGGCCTCTGACCGTCGGCCTGTCGATCTTTGGTGCGCCGGAAAACGGTGTTGATATCAGCATCATCTCGGCGGCGACCATGATGTCGGTAGCGCCCTTGCTGATTGCTTTCCTCATCTTCCAGCGTCAGTTCGTTCAAGCCTTCCTGCGCGCAGGGATCAAATGACGGCGATCCTGCAAATTTCCGACACCCATATTGTGCACGAAGGCGCACTGGTGTCGGGACGGCTCGATACAGCGGACGCCCTGGGACGACTGGTTGAACGGATCAGTGGCATTCGCGATAAAATCGGGGCGATTGACGCGCTGTTGGTCACGGGCGACCTGAGCGATGGTGGTACCGCCGCAAGCTATGACCGTTTCAAGTCGATCATCGCGCCTTTAGGTCTTCCAACTTATGTCATTGCTGGCAACCATGACGCACGCGAACCGATGCGAGCCGCCTTTGCCCAAGACCTTCCCGCAAGCGGCCATTTGGACTGGAGCCGTCGCGTCGGCGACATCCATTTGATTGGCTTGGACACTTTGGTCGAAGGGCAAGGAGCGGGCGCGCTGTCCTCAGACAGCTTGTCCTTTCTGCAAACCGCCCTGACGCAAGCAGGCGGCGCGCCGGTGCTTCTGGCGTTGCACCACCCGCCATTCGCGTCTGGCATCCGCTTCATGGATAAGATCGGGTTGACCAACCGTGAAGCGTTTCGCGAAATCATTGCCGATTACAAAGGCACGTTGCGCATTGTCTGCGGCCACGTCCACTGCATGATGGTGACCGACGTTGCGGGTCATATCGCGCTTTCAGCGCCATCGCCCTGCAGCACGTTCGCCTATGACCGTCGCTCGGACGCACCGGTCGGGTTTTACACTCAGGAAGACGGCTGCCTCTTGCATCGATGGAATGGTGGCTTTGAGTCGATCCGGATTGGTCCGGTCGCCGGTCCGGGCCCTTTCCCGTTTTGATCGTTCCACCTGAAAGAAAGCAAAAAAGGTGAGTGAACCGCACGCTATCCAAATCCTTATCCATATCGCAGGCGCAGCTGCTCTGTTGATCTGGGCTGTCCGCTTGGTTCGTACCGGAGTTGAACGCGGGTTCGCGGCGCCCATGCGTTTCTGGCTGCGCCATTCGGCCAAGAACCGGCTGCTGGCGGCTGGAACAGGGATGGGGGCGGCCGTGCTGTTGCAAAGTTCCACGGCGGTTGCGGTTCTGGTTTCCAACTTTGTCTCAAAGGGCGGACTGGGGGCTGCGACAGGGCTGGCATTCTTGCTGGGGGCCGATGTCGGATCTGCCGTGGTGACACAGCTGTTGATGGTGCGCCAACCGCTTTTGATCCCATTGCTACTGGTCATCGGAATCACGATTTTTCTGCGCGGCGAAGGCAGCAACACACGTCAGATTGGCCGCATCATGATCGGGCTTGCCCTGATTTTCGTCTCGCTTGATATGATCCGAGGCGCAACAGAACCCATGATTTCAAACCCCGGTACACAGGCCGTTATGGCCTATCTAGGCCGCGATCTGTTGACTGCTTTCATCATTGGGGCCGTTTTCGCCTGGGGCGTACACTCCAGTGTCGCGGCGGTGTTGCTGTTTGTCACCTTGGCCGGACAGTCGATCCTGCCGGTCGCTGCTGCCGCCGCGATGGTTCTGGGGGCCAATCTGGGCGGTGGCTTCATTGCATTTGTTTTAACCTATTCCGCACCGCTTTCGTCGCGCAGAATGGTCATGGCAAATCTGATCCTACGAGGCGGTGGGGCCGCACTGACACTGGCACTGATCACAGCCTTGCCTGACGTCTTGACCCAACTTGGCGCAACGCCCGCGCGGCAAGCCATCAACCTGCACCTCGCCTTCAATGTGGCATTGGCTATCGTGGCGCTTCCGTTGGTCGGGGCGATAACATCCGGGTTGTCATATGTTATGGCAGAAAAACCTGCCTCAAACGCTTCGTTGCAAACCATCAGTGTCCTGGACCCCGCGCTTCTGGATCGGCCCCAGCGCGCAATTGACTGTGCGGCGCGTGAATTGCTTACCATGGGTCAAAAGATCGAACGGATGTTGATCGCGGTCGAACCGCTCTATGACCAATGGAACGCGACCACCGCCAGCATGATCGTGGATCAGGACAAGGCCATCAAGAAAACTCACCTGGACATCAAACTCTACCTTGCCCGCCTTGGACAGAAGGGAATGAATGAAGATCTGAGCCGACGTTCCATGGAGCTTGCCTCGATTTCTTCCAACCTCGACGCTGCGTCCGATGCGATAACGAGGATAATGCTCGATCTTGCCGAACGTCTTGACCGACAAAAACTCAACTTTTCGCCTAAGGGCCGCGAGGAAATCAGTGACTTCATGGATCGTGTTCAGAGCAATGTGCAGCTTGCTTTGAATGTGATGCTAAACCAAAATCCTGCTGAAGCGCGCGAACTGGTCGCCGCCAAGGAAAAGGTGCGCATGGTCGAACAGAAATTGCAGCGCAGCCATATCGGCCGTCTGCGCGAGGGGCTTACCGAAAGCATTGAGACCAGCAACATCCATCAAGAAACGTTGCGCGCGCTTAAGCAAATCAACACTGCTTTCTCAATGGTGGGGCACCCAATCCTCCTGAAATCAGGCGACCTTTTAAAGAGTCGCCTTGCCTAGCGGCATTGCTCATTAGCTTGCGGGATGTCGATTGGTTGCTTGGGGGCCGCGGTTACGATGCCGCCCGGTTCAGAGAAGCGTTGAAAGACAACGGGATATGCGCCGGCATCCCAGACCGAAAGCAGCGCAAGAAGGCATTGAAATATGAGAAGTGGTGTTACAACGCCGGAACCGGATCGAGATCGTGTTCGGCAGGCTGAGGGATTGGCGGCGTGTGGCAACCCGATACCACAGATGCTCTAAGGTCTTCTTGTCAGCTATCGCCCTCGCAGCAACGGTCATCTGTTGGCTGTGAGCCCTGACCCTAAGCATATCGCGTATTCCTTGCGTGTCTTCGAAAGCCAAAAAACCTGTGTTTGCGGTCAGCCAACTCGAGCATATCGAAATTCGATGTAGACGCATTGATGCAGACCTTGGGTCGTGCTCGATGGCGCTTCTATTCGAGTTCGGTGCTTTGCGGTGGAGGCCGTCAGGCACGATTTGCGCTAGGTGTTTGTGGTTCTTTGCCTCAATGTGGCCACTGAAACCGGAACAGTGAGGGCACGGGATGGAGACGCGCGAAGTGGGGCGTACAGGCCTGCGGATCGGCACGTTGGGGCTAGGTGGCGCGCCGTTGGGGGGCAATTTTGTCGACCTGTCGGACGCCGAAGCCAGACAAATCGTTCAAACGGCGCAGGGCGCTGGGATGCGCTACTTTGACACCGCTCCGTGGTATGGTTTTGGTCGGTCCGAGCGGATTATGGGAGACGCTCTTCGCGGCACGGAATACGTTCTGTCGGACAAGGTTGGTCGACTCCTGCGGCCCGGTGGCGTGGCCGATCCCATGCAGTTTGGCATGGTCAATCCGCTGCCGTTCCACGTGGTTTATGACTATAGCTATGATGGCATTATGCGCGCCTTTGAGGACAACCTGCATATGCTGGGCCTCGACCGTATCGACATTCTTTTTGCCCATGACATTGGCGAAATGACCCACGGCACCGAGAATGCGCGTCACTTTGAGGATCTTCGAGTATCGGGTTACCGTGCCATGGATGAGTTGCGCCGCACGGGCGCGGTCAAGGCCATTGGGATTGGCGTCAATGAGAATGCCGCCTGTATGGATGCCCTTGGGATCGGTGATTGGGATGTCTTTCTTTTGGCGGGTCGCTACACGCTGTTGGAGCAGACGGCGTTAGACGCGCTTTTTCCGGCCTGCGAAGCTGCGGGAACCTCTATAATTTGCGGGGGGCCTTTCAACTCTGGGATTCTGGTCGGGCGCGACACTTGGAATTATGCCAAAGCACCGCCAGAGGTCATGGCAAAGACCAGACAGATAGCCGATGTTGCAGATGTCCATGACGTGCCACTGGCCGCAGCGGCGCTGCAATTTCCCTTGGGCCATTCGCTGGTGACGTCGGTCATTCCCGGGCCTCGTAACCCCAAGGAACTGCAGGAGATCATCGACTGGTTTGCGGTGCGCATTCCGCCGGAGTTTTGGGAAGAGCTCCGTACCAAAGGTATCTTGGCAGAAGGCGTTCCGGTGCCCGGGCAAGACAAATAGTGCGCCGGGCCGTCACTTTGGTCCGTACCAATACATCAAACTGGCTGTGAAACTCGGCGGGATTGGACCTAGGCGGCCCAAGAATCAGTTGTTAGACATTGGTTTGAGGAGAGCCAATGGACGCGATTGTACTGACTTTTGAGATGATGGTGGTCTTGGGGCTGCTTGCGTTTACGGTATTTCTTTTCATTTCCGAGATCATACGCATCGATTTGGCGGCCATACTGGTCATGCTGCTGTTGGGCATCCTCAGCACGTTGCCCGGGCTTGGGAACCTTGCCAATGGGGCTGAGCTGTTCGCCGGGTTTTCGTCCAATGCCGTAATCTCGATCATTGCCGTGATGATCATTGGCGCAGGGTTGGACAAGACGGGGCTGATGTCGAAAGTCGCTGCGCTGATCCTGAAGAGGGGCGGAACGACCGAGGGGCGGATCATCCCAATCGTTTCGACCACAGTGGGCATCATCAGCTCATTCATGCAAAACGTCGGAGCCGCTGCGCTGTTTCTGCCTGTGATCAGCCGAATTTCAGCCCGAACCGAAATCCCGATGAGCCGCTTGGCGATGCCCATGGGTTTCTGTGCAATCCTCGGCGGAACGATCACGATGGTTGGGTCTTCGCCGCTAATCCTTTTGAACGACCTGCTGATCTCGGCCAATCAAACCCTGCCGGACGATCAGCAAATGGAACCCTTTGGGCTCTTTTATGTAACGCCCATTGGCGTGATGCTGGTCATGACAGGCGTTCTTTACTTCGTCTTGCTTGGGCGCTGGACGTTGCCGGGTCAGCGTGGACGCGGGGAAGACGCGGGCGCCGCCCGAACCATGCAAACCTATATCGAGAACACCTATGGTCTGCGCGCGGACATGTTCGAAGTACGCGTCCCTGAGGGCTCTATCCTGATCGGTCAGACACTGTCCGACATTATGGTCGCGCATCATCTCTATATTCTGGGCACGTCCTACAAGGGGCACAAAGTTATCGCGCCGATGGCCGATACAGTGATCGAAGCGCCTGCGCGTTTGGCGGTCATGGGTCTTCGCCGGGTTCTCGAGCATGAGTTCGCAGAACCTTACGGACTGGAAATTTTGCCTGCGCTTGATGTCTTTTCGGATGATTTTGCCGCGACAGAATCCGGTGTCGCCGAGGTCGTTATCCCACCGGGATCATCCGCGATCGGCCAGTCGCCGATCGATCTGAGATTGCGTCAGTCCCATGGCCTGTCAATTCTGGCGATCCATCGGGGCGAAGAAACGCTGAGCCACGTTGAAACCGAAGATCATGTCGCGACACACATCGGTGCGGTTCCTTTGCAGGCAGGCGATACATTGGTGGCCCATATTCAATGGGAACGGTTGACGCGCATTAAGTCTGATCAGGATTTTGTCGTTGTGACCTCGGACTTCCCGCAGGAAGAGTTGCGCCCGCACAAGGTTAACTGGGCGCTTGGTTTCTTCTTAATGACGTTGGGGCTGATCCTATTCACTGATCTGTTGCTGTCCTTGTGCCTACTTGCCGGGGCTGTGGGAATGATCTTGTCTCGGGTTTTGTCGGTGGACGAGGCGTATGATGCGGTTGGCTGGAGTACGGTGTTCCTGTTGGCGTCCTTGATCCCACTCGGGCAGGCTGTGCAGAACACGGGAACGGCGGCCTGGATTGCCGCGCAGGTGCTTTATCTGCTGGATGGCTGGCCGTTGTGGGCGCTGCAGGCCGGGTTGGCCATTCTTGCGACGGTGTTCACACTGGTCATGTCAAATGTGGGCGCGACGGTTTTGCTGGTGCCTTTGGCTGTTTCGATCGCGGTTTCCGCTGGCGGCAACCCTGCGATCTTTGCGCTGACAGTTGCCCTGTCTACCTCCAACTCATTCCTCATTCCGACCCATCAGGTCAACGCGCTCATCATGGGACCTGCGGGTTACCGGGTGGTCGATTTCGTCCGGTCTGGCGGCATAATGACGGTTCTGTTCCTGATCGTGCTGATGGTCGGACTGACGATGATGTACTAAGGCGGGCCAACGTATCCGTCTGCCCGCCTCATTGGTTTCTGGTCGCCTGGAATGGTGTTCCGTCCTCAGGCCGGTTTAAAGGCCCGCAGGACCTGACGGGTCGCTTCGACCATCGGCTCATGGGTTTCTTTCAGGATCGCAACCCGGTCAAACCGCTCAGCGTCACGCGTCACCGCGATCCGCAGCGCCGCGCCGAACGCCATGCGCAGTTCGGTTCCGATGTTGAACTTGCAGACGTTTGATCCTTGCGAAAGCATAATTCTTTCACTGATGGGAACGCCGGAGCCGCCATGGATAACCAGTGGCACCGAAGTCAGGGATTCGATGGTCCGCAACCGTTTCATATCCAGCCCTGCGCCCGGTGTTTTCTGCAAATGAACATTGCCAACTGAAACGGCCATCGCATCTACGTTTGTTTCGGTTGCAAAGCGTTCTGCTTCTTGCGGATCGGTGCCATCCGATGCTTCGCCCTCGGCATAGCCAACAAAGCCAATCTCGCCCTCGCAGGACACGCCAGCGGAATGCGCTTCAGCAGCAATCTGTTTGGTCAGGGCGATGTTTTCTTCCAGCGGCAAACGCGAGCCGTCGTACATGACCGACGAGAAACCGGCATCAATCGCAGCCCGGCATTCATCGGCACTTGCACCGTGATCAAGATGCGCCACAACGGGCACTGACACGCTGTCTGCCAGATTGCGGAACATGGCGCCCAGTACGGGCAGAGGTGTGTGCGCGCGACAAGACGGGCCAGCCTGCAGAATGACCGGAACGCCTTCGGCTTCTGCCGCGACCGCAAAGGCGCGCATGTCCTCCCAGCCAAGGGTCACCAGACCGGCGACTGCATATTGGCCTTTGAGGGCCGGTTGAAGGACTTCGGAAAGTGTCGCCAAGGTCATTTGAATTTCGCAATCATATCTTTGATGCCGGGGATCGTTTCGATTTGGTAGGCATGCGTCGGCTGGAAATACTGTACGAGGCTACGCTGGCTCAGCCCGCCGAGAATTGTGAAGTAGTACATTTCATAGCCGGGCAGCACGCAGCAGGGATGATAGCCGTTGTCGAGGCAGATCGTTGAGCCATCCACGATGTGGTAGGCATCTCCGGGCTTGCCGTCTTCGCGCTGAAGCATCTGTACGCCGGATCCGTGGTTGGGCTTAAAGCGGAAATTGTAGGTTTCGTCGTGGCGTGTCTCTATGGGCAGACGGTCGGTGTCATGTTTGTGGCTGGGGAACCCGGACCAACCACCAGCGCCAACGGTGAACAACTCTGACACCAACAGGCGACCCACCTTGTCATGCTGCTTCTGGCCAAGGATATGTTTGATTTTGCGATGCGTTTTCGTGTCGTCTGATCCGTATTGCACCAAATCAATATCTTCGGCGCGTACATCGAACGGATCCAGCACCTTGTCGTAGCGTGCGCCAGCCACAAAGGTTTCCGTTTCATCGGATACACAGGTCATCGTGACTTTGGCGCCAACAGGCACGTAGACGCCCTCTGGTTCCCCGTCCCAAACGTCTTCGCCGCGGTTTCCGACAGCTGGAAAGGATACGCCCTCGATTTCAATATCCACTGATCCGGTGGCTGGAGCGATGCAGGTTTCGTAGCCGGGCACCTGATATTCGAACGACTGGCCTTTGGTCAGTTTGACAATGTTGAAATAATTCAGGGGAACCGTGCTGTCATCGATATCGACGATTGGTTTGTTCGCGTTGTCAAATGGGGCGATATGCATATCAGAGATCCTTTTAGCCGCGGAGGGGCGCGGGATGGGTGTTCAGAAATTCGTCAAGGGCGGCAGGCGTCGGCATGGCGACGGCGCATCCAACGTTGGAAACAACGATCGCCGCACAGGCGGACCCACGCAAGACGGCCTCTTGCAGCGGTCGGCCTTGGGTCAGTGATGACATCATCCCGGCCATAAAGCTGTCGCCCGCACCCGTTGGTTTGATGGCGCTTGCGGGGTAAACCCCGGTGTGCATTTCATCACCATCTGCGAAGGTCACGGCACCTTCAGGGCCCATCTTGTAGACAACAATCGCCGCGCTGGTGCTGGCCAGTCGTCGCGCCATATCCTGCCCTTTTGCAATGTCACCGGCCATAAAGCCGAATTCTTCGTCGTTCCCAACGATGACATCCGCCATGCCGCCGGCACGCGACAGAACCTCTTCGGCGACCTGCGGTGAAGGCCAGCTGTAGGGCCGGTAATCCACATCAAATATGATCGGCAGCCCGGCGGCCCGGGCTTTTTCAAATGCCAGGAACGCGGCGCTGCGCGATGGTTCTGCGGCAAAGACGGTTCCTGTGGTGATCACGGCGGAATAGGCAGAGAAGTCGATGGCCTCGATGTCCGAGACATCCATCTGGAAGTCCGCTGCGTTGTTTCGATAGATAACGCTTTGATGTTCTTCGATACGGGTTTCGTAGATTGCCAGCGACGTGCGACACTCTCCTGTGACTTTACGCACATGGTTTTTTGCAACGCCATATGCATCCAGTTGATCCAGGCAATACCAACCGATGGAATCGTCGGACACGCAGGTAACCAGCGAAGCGTCACATCCCATACGAACCAGCCCTGCGGCAATGTTCGCGCTGCTACCGCCCATTGAAACGAACATTGTCTCGGCTTCTCGCGTGCGGGTGTTTTGCGGTGTGGGAGTCATGTCCATGCCGACACGACCGATCACAAGGTATTTGCCTGCAGACAGGCGATCCATGCTCATGTCAGTCTCCATTCGGGCGGGGCCCGTTTTTTGCATCTTGCGCTGTTGATGCCATCAGGATACTAATTTTGCAACCGGTTGCAAGATGGCATTGCAATCGAACACCCACAAACGTTGGCGGAGCGGGAAACATGGCGCAAATCGGTATTGGAATCGTTGGTGGCGGCTACATGGGCAAGGCGCATGCCGTGGCAATGTCTGCGGTTGCCACAGTGTTCGAGACCAAGTTGCGGCCGTCTCTTGAAGTTGTTTCAGCGTCCAGCCCGAAAAGTGCGGAGCGGTATCGCCAGGCCTATGGCTTTCGTCGCGCGGCCTCTGATTGGCAGGATCTCGTGAACGATCCCAAAGTCGAGGCCATTGTTATTGCATCGCCTCAGAGCACGCATCGGGCCGTTGCCGAGGCCGCGTTTGCATTGGGCAAACCCGTATTTTGCGAAAAACCCTTGGGCGAAAATGCACAGGACAGCCGGGCCATGGTCGCGGCTGCCGAAGCGTCAGGATGCCCCAATATGGTGGGCTTCAACTATATTCGCACGCCTGCCAGCCAATACGCCCGCCGTTTGATCGCCGAAGGCGTCATCGGTGATGTGACCTGGTTCCGGGGTGAGCATACCGAGGATTTTTACGCCGATCCAAGCTTGCCCGCCACATGGCGTGCGCAAGGAGATGCGAATGGAACAATGGGAGATCTCGCCCCCCATATGATCAATGGCGCATTGGCATTGATTGGGCCAATCGCCAGCCTGATTGCTGAGGTCGAAACAGTTCACACCGAGCGCCCGGGTGGTTCGGTGGAAAACGATGATCATGCTCAGATGATGTGCCGCTTTGCTTCGGGTGCCATGGGGCATTTGTATTTCAGCCGTGTGTCGACGGGCCGCAAGATGGGATACGCCTACGAAATCTCTGGAACCAAGGGCGCAATCCGATTTGATCAGGAAGACCAAAATGCGATTTGGCTCTACCGTATGGAAGGCGACGAGGCGACCCGTGGGTTCACCAAGATTCTGACAGGCCCCGCGCACCCCGACTATCTGCCGTTTTGTCAGGGGCCGGGTCACGGCACAGGCTATCAGGATCAGATCATCATCGAAGCCAAGGACTTCCTTGAGGCTATCGAGACCGGACAATCCGTTTGGCCGACGTTCCGGGATGGCCTCGAAGTCAATCGCGTTGTTGCAACGGCCATGGAAGCGTCGCGGCAAAAGCGTTGGCTGGATGTTGCAGATTTCTGAGTGATTGAGAGAGAAACATGAGTATCAAGATTGGCAATGCTCCATGTTCCTGGGGTGTCGAATTCGCAAGCGACCCGCGCAACCCGGTCTGGCGTGATGTTCTGCGGGACTGCGCTGAATCTGGTTACAAAGGCATCGAGTTGGGACCGGTGGGCTATATGCCTGAGGATCCGATCGAATTGGGTGATGCGCTTTCGGAGAACGCACTGGAATTGATTGGTGGCGTTGTGTTTCGTCCGTTTCACGATCCGGCGGGGTGGGACGAAGTTCTGGATGGCGCGGCGCGCACTTGCAAATCGCTGGCTGCGCACGGTGCAAGGCATTTGGTGCTGATTGACTCGATTTCCAAACGCCGTGCGCCCACAGCAGGCCGCGCCCACGAGGCTGAGCAGATGGATGCCGCCGAGTGGGCTGGCTTTCGGGACAGGATCGCAACCGTGGCGCGGATGGGTGCGGAAGACTATGGTTTGACGGTCGGCATTCACGCCCACGCGGGTGGTTTCATCGACTTTGAGCCGGAGCTCGAAAGACTGCTGGACGAAATCGATGACTCGATTTTGAAGATCTGTTTTGACACCGGGCATCACTCCTATGCGGGCTTTGATCCGGTGGCCTTCATGCAACGGCACGTCGACCGCATTTCATATGTTCACTTCAAGGACATCGATCCAAAGGTCAAAGCGAAGGTGATCGCCAATCGCACGGATTTTTACGAGGCATGCGGTCAGGGTATTTTCTGCAGTCTTGGAGAGGGAGACGTTGATTTCCAATCAGTCAGGCAGGTTCTTCTGGACGCAAACTATGAAGGCTGGTGCACTGTGGAACAGGACTGTGATCCCACTTTGGCTATTGCTCCAACCGACGACGCGCGTGCAAACCGCGCATATCTACACACAATAGGGTTCAACTAAGGAAAGCTGTCATGGCAAAATTGAAATGGGGCATGATCGGTGGCGGAGAAGGCAGCCAGATCGGCCCCGCGCATCGCTTGGGTGCCGGACTGGATGGCGCGTTTGAATTCACCGCGGGTGCGTTGGATCACCGCCCGGACGCTGGCCGGGAATACGGGCAGCGCCTCGGTCTCGCTGAGGATCGCGCCTATGGTGATTGGCAGGAAATGCTGGCTGGCGAAAAAGGGCGTGAAGATCGCATTGACCTTGTGACCGTCGCCACACCAAACTCAACCCACTTTGAGATCACCAAGTCGTTTTTGGAGGCGGGTTTCCACGTCTTGTGTGAAAAGCCGATGACCATGACGGTCGAAGAAGGCGAAGAAATTGTGAAGCTTGCCAAATCCACAGGCAAGATTTGTGCGGTTAACTATGGTTATTCGGGCTATTCCCTTGTGCGCCATATGCGGGCCATGGTCGCGCGCGGCGACCTTGGCAAAATTCGCATGGTGAAAGCCGAGTTCGCACATGGCCATCACGCCGATGCAGCCGACGCGGATAATCCTCGGGTGCGCTGGCGTTATGATCCGGCTCAGGCCGGAGTATCCGCGCAGTTCGCGGATTGCGGCATTCATGCATTGCACATGGCGTCATTTGTGATCGGGCAGGAAGCTGAACGTTTGTCGGCTGATACCGTGAGCTGCATCCAAAGCCGCGAGCTGGAAGATGACGCGATGGTCAACCTGCGTTTTGACGGTGGTGCAGCGGGCCGACTTTGGACATCCTCCATTGCCTTGGGCAATCAGCATGGGCTGACCATGCAGGTTTTCGGTGAAAACGGTGGTCTGCGCTGGGCACAGGAGCAGCCGAACCAGTTGTTCTGGACCCCGTTGGGTGGACGCGTGCAGATCATTGAGCGCGGCGAAGGCAACCTGTCCCCCGAAGCCGACCGAACAAGCCGCGTCACGGTCGGACACGCCGAAGGCATGCCGCTGGCCTTTGCAAACATCTATGCGGACCTTGCCGAGGCGATCAATGCCGACAAGCAAGGCCGTCCGATTGATCCGGCTGCGAACCTGTACCCCCGAGCCGAAGACGGCTTGCGTTCGATGGCAGCGGTTTCGGCGGTCGCCGAAAGCGGCAAGGCGGACGGTGCCTGGATGGACGCGCGTCCGCCAATGTTCCGTTAGGCTTCAACAGGACAGAGCCGCCTGCAGAATGGCCCGATCTGTTAATCTTCCGAAAGGGGCGCCTTTAGGGTGCCCCTTTCTATTACGTCGCAGGGGAACACGTGACAGCGCGGTGGGCCTGCTTGTTCGTCAAGCATGCTATCCATCAGATCAACCGATGCTGCCACGATTTGGTGTATCGGCTGGCTGATGGTTGTCAGGTTGATGTTGGGCCAGCTGGCGGCCTCCATGTCGTTCACACCGAGGATGCCGATGTCCTGCGGAACTCTGAGCCCGGCCTCCTGCATGGCGGTCAGCGCACCGATAGACAAGACATCATCGCCGCCGAAGTAGGCCTGTGCGGGTTCCTGTGTCAACAAGGCCTGCATGGCACGTCGACCAGCATCAAAACTGTAGGCCTCAGCAAAGCTATAAGAGAAATGCGCTTTGCTCTGGCTGAGAATTTCAGCAAACCCTTTCAGGCGATCTTGGGTGGATGTCGCATCTTCCGGCCCGCCGAGGAAGGACACATGCGAGTATCCGGCCGCAAGGATGCGCCGCGCGGCCATGCGCCCGGCTTCGATGTTGTCGATACCAACAACATGAACCGGTGGAGCAGCGCTGGCCCTGCCGAAACTGTTCACCACAGGGATGCGCGCCTCACGAAAGGCAAGCGCGAAATCCGGGGGCAGGGTTGATGAGGCCACGATCACACCGTCGACCGAATATTGCTGTAGCATCCGGACCGAGTTCGCCGGGTCAGTTTCATCGGACAGATTGACCAGCAGCGGCCGGAGCCCAAGATCCTGCAAGCCGCGTGTGAACAGGTCAAAAATTTCCAGAAACAGCGGGTTGCGAAAGTTGTTCGAGACCAAGCCAATCAGCTTGGTGCGCCCGGTCGTCAGAGACGAAGCCAAAGCATTCGGACTGTAGCCCAGTTCTTGCGCGGCCCTTTCGACGAGGGTGCGCATCTTTGGCGACACGGATGCACCGGGGGTGAAGGTACGCGAAACCGCTGAGCGAGAAACGCCAGCCCGCTCTGCGACATCCTTCAAGGTTACAGCCATCTTCTCGTTCGTCCCCCAATGCCCTGTTCTTTGTAAACCAGCTTGATGCAACTGCGCAGCGACAAATTTGAATTTCTGTCCATCCCCGTCGGCAAAAGCTGGCCTGTTGCATCTACGGCAGGCATACCCGACTTTGCCCTGCTCGCCCATCGCGATATGCTGAAACGGCAAAGCCCGGAAAACGGGTGAATTCGAGGTAGATCATGACGATTAGCAGGCGATTTTTCACCGTGTCTGCAGCTGCATTCCTAGCTGGGTGTCGCGCAGGAACTCCGGCCGTGGCACGGCCTGACCCACTCACGGATCCTGGGCTACGCCCTCAACCCAACGCCAGCTATGACGCGTGGGTCCGCGCCTTTCGGGATCGTGCGCGTTCGCGCGGCATCTCGAATGCCACGTTGGATGCAGCCTTTCGGGGGCAGGGGTATCTACCTGGTGTGATTGAACGCGACCGCAATCAGACCGAATTCAAACGATCCTTGGAGGACTATCTCGCGATTGTCGCGCCCGAAGACAAAGTGATTTTTGGCAAGCGGCTCTACGCCCAGCAACGTAGCGCGCTTTCCCGGGTCGAAGCGCGCTACGGCGTTCCGGCCAATATAATGGGCTCGATCTGGGGGCTTGAGAGCTATTTTGGCACCAAGCGGGGGCAGATCCCTGTGATCTCGGCGACGTCGACCTTGGCTTGGGAGGGGCGCAGGGGCCGTTTTTTCGAAAGCAATCTGATGAATGCGCTTCGGATCGTGCAATCCGGCGATGCGAGACCTGCGCAGCTCAAAGGCAGCTGGGCCGGGGCGATGGGCCACACACAACTGATTCCGGATGCCTATCAGGCGCATGCCGTAGATTTTAATGGCGACGGTAAACGGGATATCTGGACGGATGACCCAACTGATGCATTCGCGACCACGGCAAATTTTCTTGCCAAGGCCGGTTGGCGCAAAGGTGGGCTTTGGGGGCTCGAGGTAACATTGCCTTCGGGGTTCAATGCGGGCTCTCTTGGAAGGCGAAACAAGCGCAGCGTCGACAGTTGGCGCGCGGCCGGGGTTCGTCCCGCGCGGGGCGGCACACTGCCTGATCATGGGGCGGCCGCGATCTTGGCGCCGATGGGGTTGGGCAAGCCGGCCTTTATGGTCTTTCGGAATTTCGACATGATCCTGCGCTACAATCCGTCAGAGAATTATGGCCTTGCCGTGGGCTACATGGCGGGCAGACTTGCCGGTGGCGGCCCTCTCGTTGCATCCTTTGGGCCCGACAAATACGGAATGACACTGCAAGACCGCAAAGATCTGCAAAAGGGATTGACCCGTGCTGGGTTTGATGCGGGCAAGGCGGACGGCGTCTTTGGTAAAAAAACCGAAGCCGCAATTCGGGCCTATCAGCGGGCTAAGGGCCTGCCGATTGATGGTCTACCGTCACGATCTTTGTTGCTCAAACTCCGATAGTTTCTCGCTCATTGGCGCTCCTGCTGCCAAAATTGGCAAAAAACAACCTTAAGTAGTATATTGTCCGAAATAGTCGCCCTTTTTTGAGTTGGGTTGGCGGTGCTTTGACGCTGCTTTCACGATGGTTTGGCATACCTCCGTTAACCTTGGGTCAATTCTTTTCGATCCAAGCGATTTAAGTGGGGTATGCGACATGACAAAAGAAGCGGCAAAAAGCCAAACAGGGCTTAGACTCGTCTCAGACGGTGGCGGCCCTGCTGACTATTCCAGCGCTTTGCCGCAGATGAGCACACCAGAGTTTTCGGCATCAGAAATGGCGGCCGAAGTGGCAGAGCTATTTGCCATGGGATTGCTGCGGCATGTCCCAATGGCAGAGCTGACCAACCCTCATGCGGAGGTTTCCATCGACGCACGGACGACCTTTTCGTTGCATGAAATGCTTTGCGAATTGCGGTCTTTGTCATGGAATGAAAACAGTCTTTCGATCCTGAGTATCCCGCGCGCGGCCGATCACTCCCCGGCGAGCGCGTGTGACCCTGCCCATCGCCGTTCCATTCGCTGGAACAGCGATGGGCAGTTAACACTGCGTACGTTGTTTCGGGGAGGTATCGTTCAAAATGGTGAGGCACCCGCACAGATTTGGGAACATAGAACGCCAGATCAAGACGTGCGGGGGCCACTGGAGCCTTTGACAGCTGATGCTCCTATGTCCGATTGGGTGCATTGGTGTGTAG
Organism: Paracoccaceae bacterium; assembly: GCA_020630695.1. Taxonomy (GTDB): domain Bacteria; phylum Pseudomonadota; class Alphaproteobacteria; order Rhodobacterales; family Rhodobacteraceae; genus Thalassococcus_A; species Thalassococcus_A lentus. Next base: position 21,540 of record JAHDIS010000026.1, read on the forward strand.
AGCATAACGGAGCGGGCCTGCGTCGCCCCGGTGACAGCGGTGAAGCAACCGCTGTCACACTGTCATCCAACGCCGAAACCGTGACCAAAACGCCGGTAACGCGCCCGTTCTTCAACATGGTATTCGATGCTCTGACACGCGGCACGCCGGTTGATCCCGGACTGCGTGATCAGGATTCGAGCCTGTCTGCCTGGACAGGCACACGGTTGTTTTCTCTCTTGGCTCAGGCCGAGGTTCAGGGAAATGCACTGGGCCGGCAACGTCTCTTGCAGGCGGATCGCCTGTCCCGTCCTGCAGTTATGGCGGCACGACTGAGTGTTCAGCTCAGCCGCGAAGAAGCGCGACGCGACAATGATCCGGAAACCCTGCGGTTGGCGGCGGCCGAACTGGCCCGCTGCGCACCCAATCTGTGCCATTGGGCCAGCCAAGCCAATCAGGTGCAGCGGGGGCCGCAAAGGTTTGAAACCAACCTCTTTCTGCCGCTACAGGATGCCGAAGCGATGCCTCCGCATCCTGCGGATCTCGCGTCGTCGGTTGTTGTTGCAGGTGCAGCCGCGACCCTGCTCAAGGCGATCTTTGATACAGATGCACGGCCGCAGTTGCAGCGTCCCGGTCTGGTTTCCGGCGATCCTGCGCTGGGTCGAAGCTGCGACGCGGTTGCGGCGCAGGTTGCGCTGGCCCGGACGACTCTCGGCACCCACTTCCCGGCCGAAAACCATGCGGATCTACGCTATGGCGAAGCGATCGCTCTGAATTTGTTGCGGGATGTTCTGGAACGCGACAATACATCGGCCAGCGTAACGCTGCGCAATTTTGACGGGGCTCAGTTGCGTTTGGATGCCAATCCACGCGGTTTCGGACAGGGCCACTGTCTGCTGAGCATCGATGGCGAAGCAGCCCCTTGGCCGCGCGATGGCCGCAAGCGTACAGCCAATCTGACGGCGGTGGTGTGACCGGCTTCTAGCGGCAAATCCCTTCAGGTTTTGCACCTGCCCAAGGTAAACGAACCAGAGGCCTGTCTATCGCGGACTCAAGCCCCTCGATGGGCATGTACTTCGAAATCATCTGGCGTAGGCGGTCGGTTCTCGGGGCTGCCGGATCCAGCAAACGGCAACAGACATATTCCTCGACGATCGACCCCTGTTGCTCATAGCCGTAATCCAGAAAATCTGAGTTGGTCGTTTCATCAAAGAGATAGGGATCGGCGCTGGACGTGTGTTCCCTTAGTGCCTTGAGCGGAGAATAGCCCGTCAGTTCACGGTTCTGCCATTGCCAGACGTGGACAGCCTCATGGGCAAAGAGCAACGCACTGAACAGGTCAATCTGTTCCGGCCATCCAGCCATCATATCGGGCCGATATATGTCTTTGCGCATCAGGATCTTGGAATGAACAACGGTCGCCGCCGGGGACACTTCCATCGTACGCGCCTTGGTGATCGGTGGCCATATGCGCTCCTGACAGGTGGTGCGAGGCCGCACAGGGATAGTGTAGACGAAAGAGCCTGCGAAATGACCGTTCTTGATGCGTATTGGGCTAGGGTCGACCTGCTCGCCGTTTAGAGCCTGCAAATAGGCCGTCTCGTTCTCCGTCAGAGGACGACCACAAGCGGCAAGGATAAGAAAAGCCAAAAGAAAAATGCGCATGTGTTCAGAGTTGCGCGCACGCGCGGCAAGATCAACCCTGTTGACCGTCCGTATCGCTGATCAAAGAGCCTAGGGCGATAAAGTCACGTGGCTGACTTTAAACATCCAGCTCTTCCACAAACCGCGCGTTTTCCTGAATGTACTGGAACCGCAGCTCTGGTTTCTTGCCCATCAGACGTTCAACCAGATCGCCGGTCTCGCCGGGTTCGTCCTCGTCAATTGTGACTCGGATCAGCTTGCGCGTCGCCGGATCCATCGTGGTTTCCTTGAGGTCCTTTGCGTCCATTTCGCCGAGGCCCTTGAAACGCTGCAAATCGATCTTTCCTTTACCGCCCAGACCCTTGGCCATCACTTCGTCTTTTTCGGCGTCATCTGCCACATAGACCCGCTTAGCGCCCTGCGTCAGGCGATAGAGCGGTGGGCAGGCCAGATACAGGTGACCGCCATCGATCAGAGGGCGCATCTGAGTAAAGAAAAAGGTCATCAGCAAAGATGCGATATGCGCGCCGTCCACGTCGGCGTCAGTCATGATGATGATCTTTTCATAGCGCAGATCATCGAGGTTGAACTTGGTGCCCAAGCCAACGCCTAACGCTTCGCACAAATCACGGATCTCGGCATTCGAGGTCAGCTTGTTTGACGCCGCGCCGAGCACGTTCAGGATTTTACCCTTGAGCGGCAGCAGTGCCTGGGTTTCGCGGAACCGGGCACCCTTGGCAGACCCGCCGGCCGAGTCGCCCTCGACGATGAACAACTCGGTGCCTTCGCGTGACTTGGCGGTGCAATCTGTCAGCTTGCCGGGCAGGCGCAGTTTCTTGGTCGCGGACTTGCGCTGGGTTTCTTTTTCCTGACGGCGGCGCAGGCGCTCTTCGGCACGAAGCACGAGGAAATCGAGGATCGCACCTGCGGATTTGGTGTCGGACGCCAGCCAGTTGTCGAAATGGTCACGGACCGAGTTTTCAACCAAGCGCTGCGCCTCGGTGGTGGCCAGACGATCCTTGGTCTGCCCGACGAATTCCGGCTCGCGGATAAAGCACGACACCAGCGCGCAGCCGCCAGTGATCAGGTCGTCACGGGTGATTTGCCCGGCTTTCTTGTTGCCGACCAACTCACCATAGGCGCGCACACCCTTGAGGATCGCAGCCCAAAAGCCTGCTTCATGTGTGCCGCCTTCGGGCGTTGGAACGGTATTACAGTAGGACTGAATGAACCCATCGCGCGATGGGGTCCAGTTGATGGCCCATTCGACCTTGCCCGGTGTGTTGAACTTCTCTTTGAAATCGACAACCCCGGCAAACGGACGTTCCGCATAAGTCGATGCACTGCCGAGCGTTTCCGTCAGGTAGTCGGCCAGTCCACCAGGAAAATGGAAGGTCGCCTCTGTTGGCGTTTCCTTGTCATCGATCTCGGATTTCCAGCGGATTTCAACGCCCGAGAATAGATAGGCCTTGGACCGAACCATTTTGAACAAACGCGCGGGTTTGAACCTGTGTGATCCAAAGATCTCCTCGTCGGCGTGAAAAGTAACTGTGGTGCCGCGCCGATTGGGTGCGCTGCCAACCTTTTCAACCGGGCCAAGCGGTATGCCACGCGAAAACCGCTGCTCGAAAACTTCTTTGTTTCGGGCAACCTGCACGACCATGGAATCGGACAAGGCGTTTACAACCGACGCACCTACACCGTGCAGGCCGCCAGAGGTTTCATAGGCTTTGCCACTGAATTTGCCGCCCGCGTGCAAGGTGCACAGGATGACTTCGAGTGCAGATTTGTCTGGGAATTTTGGGTGCGGATCAATCGGGATGCCACGACCGTTGTCTTTGATTTCAACGGCATAATCGGCATGAAGGATCACTTCGATGCGGTTGGCATGCCCGGCCACGGCCTCGTCCATGGAGTTGTCCAGAACTTCTGCGACCATGTGGTGCAGCGCGCGTTCATCGGTGCCGCCAATGTACATACCCGGGCGTTTCCGGACAGGCTCCAGTCCCTCCAGGACCTCGATCGAGGAGGCGTCATAGTCGCCTGAATCGGCAGCTGTCAGAAGATCTTCGGCCATGCTCGTGCTCTTTTGTTTTATGGGTTGCGGGGATTATGGCAGAGCGAATGGGCTTGCACAATCCATGCAGGACGCTGGACCGGCTTGTGTTCCGGCCAATCTGCCAGTGTCACAGTCTGATCAGCTCTCTAAGAGTGCAGCCCGGATCGGCGGACAGATCGATCGCCGCATTTTCCCGCCAGATGGCCTCATCCACTTCCGGGAAAAAGGCGTCCGCATCTTCAATCTCGAGGTCGACCTCGGTGATCAGCAGGCGGTGTGCCTTAGGCATCATGGCTTCATAGATCGATTGGCCGCCAATCCCGTAGATGCGGGCATAGCCGTGCGATTGCGCGAGCGTGACGGCTTCATCAACCGAACTGACAACATGCTCTGTAAGCGAAGGGTCACGGGACACCACGATATTCAGGCGGTTTTTCAGTGGCTTGAACGGAAGAGACTCCCATGTTCGGCGGCCCATGATCAGCGCGCCGCCCAGCGTTTCACGTTTGAAAAAGGCCAGATCCTCGGGTGCGTACCACGGGATGTCACCATCCTTGCCGATGGCTCCATTGCGGGCGCGGGCTGCAATCAGGGAAATCATACGGCCACCGGAGCTTTGATCAGTGGATGGGGGTCGTAGTCTTCGAATTCAAAGTCATCATAGCGGAAGTCGAACAGATCTGTGACCTGCCGCTTGATCCTGAGTTTGGGCCGGGGCCGGGGGCTGCGTGACAGCTGCAAAGCCACCTGATCCATATGGTTTGAATAGATATGCGCATCGCCCATTGTGTGGATGAATTCCCCGGCTTCGTAGCCGGTGACATGGGCCAGCATTTCCAGCAGCAGCGCGTAAGAGGCAATGTTGAACGGCACGCCAAGGAACATGTCCGCGCTGCGCTGATAAAGCTGTAGATGCATCTTCCGCCCTTGAATGCGGACCTGCCACAACGTGTGGCAGGGGGGCAGGGCCATTTGCTCGACTTCGCCGGGGTTCCATGCCGAGACGATCAGTCGACGGCTGTCGGGGGTCTGCTCGATTGCCCGGACCAGATCGGCGATCTGGTCGACCTCGCCGATCACGGGGGCATCTGCGGTGCCTTCGATCTTGGGAAAGTGCCGCCACTGATGGCCGTAGACAGGTCCAAGATCGCCTTTCTCATCGGCCCATTCGTCCCAGATCGAAACGCCATTTTCCTTGAGATATCCGATGTTTGTGTCTCCTGCGAGGAACCACAGCAATTCATGGACAATGGATTTCAGATGCAGTTTCTTGGTTGTTACCAGTGGAAAACCCTTTGTCAGATCATATCGGCACTGCATTCCAAAATACGATCGCGTGCCGGTGCCGGTGCGGTCCGTTGATGCGGTGCCTTCGTCCAGCACCTTTTGTAACGCGTTCAGATATTCCTGCACTGGCCGTCCCCCTTGGTCCCTGCCGTGGGCCACTCGAATCGTGGCACATCCGGCGTGCGGCACAAGATGTAGCGGTTACTCGAAGATGGATCAAAGGGCTAGTTGCCACGGGCAGCCAAACCACAGCATGTGGTAGCGGCGCTTTTGCCTCACCTAAGTCGCATTTGCGGCGGTTTGCTGACACGTGATTGACTTTTACGGGTCTCAAGCGCAGCCTGATGACAAAATATAAACGGGCAAGACCTGAGGCAGTCAGATGTATCGAACAATTATCGCGCTCGCGCTAGCGGGCGTCCTTTCCGCTTGTACGGGCGGCAATCCGAATGACGCTGGCAATGACGAAGGCGTCGGAACGGGTGACCAGCCATTGATCGTGGAAACCGACACCGAAACCGAAGGTGAAACCACCACAGAGGATGAAGGAACCGACAAGTTCGGTGCCGACATCAATGCGGATCTGACCATGAATAACGTCGATTTCGACGAAGACACGGGCGAGATCATCCTGAACAACATGCCGTTCGACGGCGAAGGCAACCGGTACGCGCGTGCAGCCGCAGTTTCGGACGCGCTGGGCGCTGCAGGCAGCACCTTTGACGCCTATGCCAACGTCGGTGGTGGCAACAGTTACTTTGCCGTATTCCGGCGGACGGCCAACAGTCAGGTGACTGCTGCGGGAACAAACAGCTATGTCTCCTTTGGTTATGGCGGTGTTGCGGCGCAGCGCTTGAACGGTGATGGATCACTGCCCAATACAAACGACGCCTATGTGTTCACCGGAGAATACGCTGCGGTCCGTACGATCATCGACGACACAACTGGCTCGCAAATCCAATATGTCGCTGGCACAGTTCGGATTGATGTGGACATCGAAGACTTTGACGATATCGGCGCAGTGCAAGGCATCGTTTCGAACCGTCAGTTCTTTGATGAGAATGGGATCGAAATCACGGACATCGCTGGCGCGGACTTCATCAGTCTGGCAACGTCGCAGATCAACTTCGACAACTGGACAATCAATTCGTCGACCGCCTCGGTCATACGGGACAACACGGCGACGGCATCGGGCAACTGGGAAGGGCTGTTTACAGGGCCCAATGGCGAAGAGGT
>JAHDIS010000026.1:27754-39500 GCA_020630695.1 Paracoccaceae bacterium
GCATTGTGTTCACCGAAGGCACAGGGCCTGTGGGCATTGATCCGGACACTGGCGAATATATTGAGGTTCAGGTCCGCGAATCCGGCGGCTTCATCGCAGAACGCTGATCTTTATGGGGCGCACATTTTCCCCCATGCGCTGGGCTATCGCCTGTGCCGCTATGCTGTGGCTGGCTCTCTCAGGCCCAGCCCTGGCGCAGTCGGGTGAATTGCGCCTCACCTTGCCAGAAGCCCGGTCATTGGCCTCAAAAATGCTGGGTGAAGGGCGTCCCGAAGAGGCGCTGGTACTGGCCAACGGCATCCTCTTGGGCGCGCCCAATGATATCCCCGGACTGATCCTGAAATCCCGCGCGCTTCGCGATATGGGCCGCACCAAGGATGCAGAGGCCGCAGCTCGGACTGCGGTTGAGGTTGCGGGAACAGACAAGGATCGTTTCTTTGCCGCCCTCGTGATGGCTCAGGCCAAGGCATCAGGCGGGCAGCGGGGGCTGGCGCAATACTGGCTCAGACATGCGGCGCAGGTTGCCCCTGACGACAACCTGAAGGCCGTCGCAGTTCGCGATTTCCGCCATGTTCGCAGAACTACCCCGTGGCGCGCGTCCTTTGCGTTTTCTGTCTCGCCTGCCGACAACATCAACGGCGCTCCGAAAACGAATTCATTTACGCTGAGCGGGTTGCGCTTTGTCAATCCAGCCGCGGTGCCGCTGTCGGGGCTGCGTTACAGCGCTGAAGGTCAATGGCGTTACAGCTGGCTGACCGGGCCAAATGGGCGCGTTAACCTGACTTTTTCCGGCGAACGTGAGCGGGTTTCGTTGTCACGAGAGGCCCGGAACAAGGTGCCCAGCGCGAAAAACAGTGACTACAGCCGGGACGCTCTTCTATTGGGTCTGGAATATCAGCAGATGGGTGAAGGCGGTGCATGGCTGGCTAGTGCCGGGCTGTCGATTGGCCGCGATTGGCAAGCCGGAAACCTTCTGTCTGATGTTGCCCGGTTTGAATTGGGGTACAACCGCCGCATCGGTGAAGGTCTGACCGCCGGTGCGCTTCTGTCCTACGAAATCGAAAAGCGACATGATCTGGCTTTGCGAGATTCCAGCAGCCTCTCGCTGCAAGCAACCGTTGCCAAACGCTTTGAAAACGGGAACCGGCTTCAGATGCAGGTGCAGGGGATCGACACCACTTCGGATTCTTCGGCGGTTGCCTCTGTCACACGCCGCGCGACGCTGAGCTATGGCCTTGGCAAGCCAAAACTGGGCATGCTTCCCACGCTATCACTGAGCTATGAGGAAATGGATTTTGCCCGTCCGCTCTATGGTGTCAGCACTCGCCAGGACAGGACACTGGGCCTGTCGTTGAATGTTTTGCTGCCGGAAATGGACTACTACGGCTTTGCGCCCGAAGTGGGGGTTTCCTTTCGCGACCGACGCTCCAACTTTAGCTTGTTCGAAAGCGAAAGCACCGATTTGCGGTTGGGGATCAGATCGGTATTCTGATCCGGACCGCAGTCGCGACAACCGAGGATCAGGACAATGGGCATCAAATATCTTCATACAATGGTACGGGTGAAAGACCTCGAAAAATCCATTGCGTTTTATGAGCTTCTGGGCCTGACGGAACGCCGACGCTCAGAAAGCGAAAAGGGACGTTTTACACTGGTATTCCTGTGCCCGCCCGGGCAGGCGGATGGACATGCCGATCTGGAGCTGACCTACAATTGGGATGGTGATGATGGATTGCCGAGCGACAGCCGTCACTTTGGGCATCTGGCCTACACTGTTCCTGACATCTATACCGCCTGCCAGACGCTGATGGACGCGGGTGTCACCATCAACCGCCCGCCGCGGGATGGCCACATGGCCTTTGTGCGCAGCCCGGACAACATTTCGATTGAGTTGCTGCAAGAAGGCGAGTCGCTGCCACCGCAGGAACCCTGGGCCAGCATGGAAAACACGGGTCACTGGTGATCTTGTCGAAAAAAGCGCTGGGCTTTGTGGCGGCTATGTTGCTGCTGCCTAGCCTAGCCTCTGCGCAATCTGTTTGTCGGCTTGCGCTTCTGCTGGCGCTGGACGTGTCATCTTCGGTGGATGATGCGGAATACGCTCTGCAGAAAAACGGTCTGGCGGATGCATTGCTTGATGATGATATCCAGCGAGCCCTGTTGGAGCAGGGCGGAACCGTCTCTCTTGCCGTCTATGAATGGAGCGGAAGACGTCAATCGGTTGTCGTGCAAGACTGGATTACCTTGGGGGACAGTAAGACGATCGAAACGGTCGCTACACGCATTCGATCCACCAGCCGCAGCTATTCTCGGTTTCCGACGGCTCTCGGCTATGCCTTGGGGTTTGGGGCAACTCTGATGCGTCAGGCACCGACCTGCGACCGGCAAGTGATCGACGTCTCGGGTGACGGGATCACCAACGATGGATTTTGGCCGTTTCAGGCCTACGAGCATTTCCCGTTTTCAGGCATTACAGTGAATGGATTGGCGGTTCTGGGCGCGGACCCGGATGTGCTGGATCACTACATTTTCGAAGTGAAACGTGGCCCCGGCGCCTTTGTGGAAACATCCGATGGCTACGAAGGCTATCGCAAGGCGATGACCCGCAAGCTGTTTCGCGAAATCAATGATCAGGTTGTTGGGCGTGCCAACTTGGGGCCAGAGTTTTGGTCGCCGGGCTAAAAGCGCTTCTGCTCGCTGCGTCGGTGGTTGCAACGGCTTCCTCAGCGACCGCCCAGTGCCGACAAGCTTTGGCGATGGCGCTGGATGTTTCCGGATCGGTCGACGCCCGCGAATACCGGTTACAAGTGGATGGATTGGCTGCAGCGCTGCTTCACCCCGAGGTGCGGGACGCCTTTCTTGCGCTGCCGGATAGCCCGGTACGACTGTCGATTTTTGAGTGGAGCGGAGTCGGTGCCCAGAGGGAGTTGCTGGGCTGGACCGAAGTGCGCGATAGCGCTGATTTGAGTGCGATTGCGGACCAACTGCGCCTAACGCAGCGTATGGAAATGCCAGACGCCACCGCTCTCGGTGCGGCAAAGGTTCTGGGTGCTGCGACCCTGCGCACCCAAATGGATTGCCAGCACTGGGTGTTGGATATTTCTGGCGATGGTAAATCCAACGAGGGGCCGGCGCCGCAGGACGTGCGGCTCAATGATGTGACCGTGAATGCTCTGGTCATTGGCGAGCCGGAAACCGGTGGGCGTTCCTCACCAGGGATTGGTGAGCTGAGCAGCTATTTCAACGCATACGTCATAGAAGGCCGTGGCGCATTTGTTGAAACGGCACTTGGGTTTCAAGCCTACGAATCCGCGATGGTTCGCAAGCTAAAGCGTGAATTGCAGGTGCTGATCCTGTCTGCTCGATAGGGGCTGGTCAGTAGATATACCGGATCTGATCTGTCCAATATCGTTCTACGCGGCGCAGGGATGTTGTTATGTCTTCAAGGCCCATCAGCGACAGAACTTCCCGGTCCTGTAGTCCATCGGCGTGGCGCGCAAAAAGTTTGGCCACGATATCGCGAATTTCCCGACCACGTGGGGTGAGCCGGACACGCACCGAACGGCGGTCAATTTCGCATCTCTGATGGTGCATGTAGCCCATTTCGACCAGCTTCTTGAGATTGTAGCTGACGTTGCTGCCCTGATAATAGCCGCGTGTTTTCAGCTCGCCCGCCGTGACCTCGTTGTCCCCTATGTTGAACAACAAGAGGGCCTGCACGGCGTTTACGTCGATAATGCCCAAACGCTCGAATTCGTCCTTGATGACGTCCAGCAATAATCTGTGCAACCGTTCAACCAAAGCCAGCGCGTCAAGATAGCTGCTGACATAGCCCTTTTCCTGGCTGTTGGGGACAGCGCTGTGAATGCTCATTATCAGTCTCCGCCTGTGTAACTTGGCTGAGATTCGGACAAAAAGACCAACATTGCGTTAAACCCGAAACGCACTTGCGGAAAAATAGGTTTAAGTTTGGTTAGATCACCGGTCGTCAGGCGATCCGGCCGCAACGGCCCGGATATCTGCGATCAGGGGCTGGTGTTCCACTGGCGCCGCGACTTGGCCTGAAACCCACTGATAGAGGTCCTGATCGTTTTCGGACAACAAAGCTTCGTAGGCGTCCAGTGCGCCGTCATCCATATCCGCCAGCTTGGCGTCCGAGTAGCGGATCAGAAGGATGTCCATTTCCTTGGTGCCCCTGCGCATAGAGCGCATGCCAAGCCTTTTGATCCTTGTGGCGCGGTCTTCGGTCATTCGTCTTCCTGATGCTTTACGTAAGTGCGCAGCCGTTTTTCCAGACGTCCGAGCTTTTCGGCCGAGGCGGTCATTTGGGCGCGCATCGTCCGGATTTCCATGATGACGGCATTAAGGTCAGGCGAAATGGCTTCGTCTTCGGGTGCGGACAGGCCTTCACCTTCGCCGTTGATCAGCCATGTGATCGAGACATTCACAAGCCCGGCCATCGTGGACAAACGGTTTGCCCGCGGTTCCGAAAGATCGTTTTCCCAGCTTTGCAGCGTCTTGAGTTTGATACCCAGTCGCTTGGCCAGCTCCTGCTGTGTCATGCCGGCGGCTTCGCGTCCGGCGGCGAGCCTGTCCCCGAAAGTGGCCGCTTCGGGGCTGTACCAATCAATTGCTTCGCTCATCGTTCGTTTCCTTATGATCCGATGCCGCTTGATCGGGCTCGGGCTGCAAACTATGACAGGGATCACTGCATTACAAACAGGTCACCCATGCCCTTCCTCTCCGAGTCTCTTTCCCGCGTGAATCCGTCACCTACCGTCGCGGTCTCGCAGCTTGCCCGCGAATTGAAGGCGCAAGGCCGTGACATCATCTCGCTGGGTGCTGGCGAGCCTGATTTTGACACGCCCGACAACATCAAGGCTGCGGCCAAAGCGGCGATTGACGCAGGAAAAACGAAATACACTGCGCCAGACGGTATACCGGAGTTGAAGCAAGCGATCTGTGACAAGTTCGCGCGCGAAAACGGTCTGACCTATGAGCCGAGCCAGATCAGCGTCAGCACCGGGGGCAAGCAGGTGCTCTACAACGCGTTGATGGCAACGCTGAATCCCGGCGACGAAGTGGTGATCCCCGCGCCGTTCTGGGTAAGCTACCCTGATATGGTCAAGATGGGTGGCGGCGAGCCTGTCATCGTCGAGGCCGAACGTCAGCATGGCTACAAGATCACCGCAGATCAGTTGGAAGCGGCAATCACACCCAAGACAAAGTGGTTCATTTTCAATTCGCCCAGCAACCCAACGGGGGCCGGATATACCCGTGACGAACTCAAAGCGCTGACAGATGTGTTAATGCGTCATCCGCATGTCTGGGTGATGACTGACGACATGTATGAACATCTGGCCTATGACGATTTTGAATTTGTCACACCTGCCCAGGTCGAACCGGGCCTCTATGAACGTACGTTGACCTGTAACGGGGTTAGCAAGGCCTATGCCATGACGGGATGGCGCATTGGCTATGCAGGCGGCCCGGAGCATCTGATCGCGGCGATGCGCAAGGTACAGTCACAAAGCACCACGAACCCCAGCTCCATCAGTCAGTGGGCTGCAGTCGAGGCGCTGAATGGTCCGCAGGATTTTCTGGCCGAACGCTGCGCGGCGTTTTCCGATCGACGGGATCTGGTCGTAGAGGCTCTCAATGGTTGCAAGGGTATCACCTGCCCGGTGCCTGAAGGCGCATTTTACGTGTACCCAAGCATCTCAGACTGTATCGGCAAGACGAGTGATGGTGGCGCCAAAATCGACAGTGACGAAGATTTCTGCACCGCTTTGCTACAGGAACAAGGCGTCGCCGTTGTTTTTGGAGCGGCCTTTGGTCTGAGCCCAAATTTCCGTGTAAGCTATGCCGCGTCAGAAGATGATCTGCGCGAAGCATGTCGGCGGATTTCTGTGTTCTGTGATGGCCTGAAATAGTTGAGGTAAAACATGTCGGACGATCTGCCGAAGTACTATTTCAGAGTTCGCGACAATGGTGCGATGGTGTTTCTGGTCGATACAGAGAACCGTCAACGCCGTATCGAACTAGACCAGATTGCCGTCGTAAACCTGAACAAGGGTGAGATCCGCCCCCAAGGCGACTACCAGCTGACAGGTGAAGACAAAAAGGCGATCAAGGCCTGGATGACCGAACGTGAAGCCCTGCTTGCCATGCGGGACATCGACGACATCCACCGCGCGGTTGACTACCTCAATACGACAACGCAATGGGCCCAATCACGCGCCAGCGATGAGCAATTGGAACAAGTGACCAACGATCTGCTGCTTGCGATGCACGATCTGCGGACTGTTCTGGTGCGTAAAAAAGCAGACAGACTGATGAAAAAATAGCCTTTGGCTCTGATCCAAGGCGTTTTTCTTTTCAGGGGAAGTGATTGCGGCTTCTCCCCTGACGTTGCCTGTCAGGAATGCGTTAAACCTTTTCTCATAAAGAAGGGAAGGATGTCATGCAGTCCAAGGCGGAAAGCCAGAATTGCCTGTTTCCACTTAGCCCCGAAGCGTTGCGCGCTTTGTTGGGCATGAAGCGGAATTCCTGAACCTTCCGCCAGATTGTTGGCAAAGGCACCGGTATGTGTGGTTACGAGTTTTGCGCCCCGTTTCGTTAGTCGAAGCGGGGCGTTTTCTTTGGCAGGCAGAACTAGCCTAAGCCAAGCGCAATGCGCGCCTCTTGGCGCATTTGCAAGACCAGCTCGGGATTGGCGGCTTCCCATGCTTTGAACCCGCGGTAGCCCAGCCTGATCTGTTTGGCCCGTTCCGCGCTGCCGAGCGCCGCGGGCCGTTCATCAATGAATTCCAGCTTCATGCGTTCGTAATTGGCCATGCAATTCGTGACTTCGTCAGGTGTCAGGCCGCGGAATGCAGCGGCCTGATCGCACATGTAGTAGAGCGTCATCATAGCCAGAAAATTGGTCATTGGTTGGCTCCTTTCCGGTGGTGGTGCACAGCATGCACCGAGCGTCGGGTAGCCCTCCTTCTACCCGGTTAATTCGGCGCGCTCAGGGTGTTGCGCGTCTGGGGCAGTATATCATGATTTGATTTTCTGGGGCCGAGAGCCGGCGCTGATCCTTCGTGTCATCTATGCCGCTGATCGGTTTTTGGGCTGTCGGCAATCTGTTTGCTGCTGACAGCCGCAAGCCGTGTATCAGCCGAGAATGCCAGGCCAGTTTTCACGCCCCTTGGCGATGTTGGCTTCCATGTCGGCCAGCCAGAGTTCACGCGCACGCAGGTTCGCGTTCAGGAACAATTGTCCATTGTGAACTGTCCACGCCTCGGGAATGGTCGGCGCGAGATAACCACGCGATGCGGCAAAGGCGCAGTAGCCGCCAAACTGAGGCGCAAAATCCATCGGCATGTTTTCAAAGCGGGCGGCGCTGTCGGCATCCGCAAAATGCCAGTCAGCGCCTTTCCAGTTCACGCTATGCGTAGCTGCGCCGGGGACAGGGCCGTTTTGCGTGAAGTAGGCAACAGGGTCTGTTGCGTTGATGGCCACACCGCCCTTGGCGAAAATTTCTGGCTCACGCGCGGCGGCTGGTGTGTTCAGAAACACAAGCGCCGGGCTTGCGAGGGTTGCGGCCAATAGGCTGCGGCGGGTCAGGGTTGTCATGGGCGGGTTCCTTTCCGAAGAGGGACAATGGGCGTTCGATGCCAAAAACCTGAACCTCAACGGGGCGCAATCCTAGCCCCCATCAAGCGCTCGTGATCGCGCGTGGGGCATTTCAAGCGAACTGTTACAGTCGGTGAATCAAGCCGATTTGCCTGTCTCTAGCCTTGCTGATGTCTGCGGCGAACAGCGGCAAAGGTTAAAAAAGCGTCGTAATATCAAGGCGAAATACACGAATAAATTGACAGCAAGGCTGGGCCTGATAGCCTTGCCGCAATATTGTGATTTTAATGGGGGACACTATGCGGACCATTCGCATTCTTGCCGCAGCGGCGGCTCTGACTGTTACAGGCAGCGCAGCGTTTGCTTGGGGCGACATGTACATGGGGGACACCACCAATGACCCCAATTCCAACTTTCTGGTGCATTCCTACGGCGCACCAAACCATTGCCCGGCTGGCCTGCAGCCTGTGATGATGGGTGGCGTGATCTGCTGTGGTGAACCAAATGCCGGTGCCTACGTTGATCGTCCGGGCAAGGTTCACAAGCCAAAGCGCGTTCATCACCGTCCTGCGCCGCGCGTGATCGTGGGCGAAAAAGGCGTCGTCTACCGCTAAGCGGTTCGGAACGGCCCGCATTTGTGGGCCTTGGCATTCCCGATCGGGCCGCGTATACGCGCGGCCTGATTTCTTTTTGAACCAAGGGCGGCACCATGCAGGGCAGCGCAAATCTCAACATCATGATCAAGGCGGCACGCAAAGCAGGCCGATCACTGGTCAAAGACTTCCGCGAGGTCGAAAACCTCCAGGTCTCGATGAAGGGGGCGGGTGACTTTGTGAGCCGTGCTGACACCGCTGCCGAGGAGATCCTGCGTGAAGAACTGCGCGGGGCGAGACAGACATATGGCTGGCTTGGTGAAGAAACTGGTGAGGAAGAGGGTGAAGACCCGACCCGCCGTTGGATCGTTGATCCGCTCGATGGCACCACCAATTTCCTGCACGGCATGCCGCATTGGGCTGTTTCCATCGCGCTTGAGCACAAGGGCCAGATCGTGTCCGCGGTCGTGTTTGACCCGGCCAAGGACGAAATGTTCTACGCCGAAAAAGGCGCGGGTGCATGGCTGAATGATTCCAAGCGTTTGCGCGTCTCGGGCCGTTCGCGGATGATCGAGGCGGTTTTTGCAACCGGCGTTCCCTTTGCTGCAAAGCGTACGCTTCCTGCAACACTCAAGGATCTGGCCCGTCTGATGCCTGAATGCGCGGGTGTGCGTCGCTGGGGTGCCGCATCGTTGGATTTGGCCTATGTCGCGGCTGGCCGCTATGACGGTTATTGGGAGCGCGAGCTGAACATCTGGGATATTGCGGCAGGCTATCTGATCGCAAAAGAGGCTGGCGCCCTGATCGAAGGCGTGCGCGCGGATCAAGACCCATTGGAAAGCGGCAGCCTGCTGTGCGCGAATGGCGCCTTGTTTGATCCGATGGTCAAGATTTTGCGCGACGCCTGATCGGCTCGCGCCGCTATATGTCTGACGGGTGGTTTACACCATCGTTGAAACCGATTGGTTCAAAATCTTTTGGGTCGGCCTCATCAAAAGCATACAGATTTACGCCGAACTGGTTCGGATCAGACCTGCGTTTGTGATACATGTAGATCCCGCAGGTCGAGCAGAAGTAGTGTTTGGCGGTCATCGTACCCCATTGATAAAGACGCAGTTTGTCTTGCCCACGAAGCACTTCGATGCCGTCCAGAGGTGCAGTGACGGTGGGAACGCTGCGGCGCCTGCAATATGAACAATCGCAGCGCCACGCGTCGTTAAACCCATCCACAAGCGTCACGCGCAACACCACTTCGCCGCAATGGCAAGTCGCGATTTTTGTCTTGGCTTCTGTCATCGGCGCGGGATCTTGGGGATGCTGGTGCGTCTGATCTGATAGTCTGCCTCTGGGTGCGGCGGATGCCCATCGGTCTTGGCCCAGTAGTCTGGGCCTCCGCGACGCACCCAAATCGGCAGGATCAAAGCAAGGCCGGCGATGAACCCACCTGCATGTGCCCAATAGGCGACGCCACCCTGATCCGCAGCGCTTCCGAAGCCTCCAAAAATCTGCATCGCGAACCAGATTGCCAGAACGACCCATGCGGGCAGGGGAAAGATGCGGAAAATGATGACGAGGATGACCAGAATGTCGATGCGCGCGCGCGGGAACAACAACAGATAGCCGCCCATCACACCCGCGATTGCGCCGGATGCACCAACCGTCGGAACCGGTGATCCGGGTGCCGCCAGATAATGTGTCAGCCCAGCCCCCAGTCCTGCGATGAGGTAAAAGGCGAGATATCCAAGATGCCCGAGTTCATCCTCCATGTTGTCGCCGAAAATATAGAGAAACAGCATGTTGCCGCCCAAATGGGCGAGACCGCCATGCACGAACATGGACGTCAGAAACCCGGAGTATCCCGCGCCTTCCGAAACGAGGGCAGGCACCAGAGCATAGTCGCCGTAAAAGGCAAACAAGGCGCGTTGGTCCTGATGTAAATGCCACGTGCTCAGAAATATGCCGATATTCAAAATCAGCAGCGCGTAGTTGACATAGGGCGTGCGCCCCGACGGGTTGTGATCGCGAATGGGAAACATGGGCCAAGCTTTGGCGTGAATGGCGCGGGCGTCAAGGCATGGAATGCCTCCGCCCGCGCTGGATCACGCCTCGCCAGCCAAAAGCGACGCGTTCCCACCCGCTGCTGTCGTGTCGATGCATATGTGACGCTCGGCCATGGCATGCCCGGTATCCGGTGCGCCGGTGATCAGGGGAAGGATCATCCCGGTACGGTCAGCAAGCGCGCGCCGGTATGCCCGGGCTGTCGCCTCGTCTCCCCACCAAAGAGCCCCTGCAAAGCCTTCCAGGCTGAGCAGAATGTCGGGCGCGACGTGCCCTTGCAGGGTGACGGCGATACCGCCCAGATCACGGATTTTTCGGGCCTGCTGTTCTGCGGCCTCCGCGCCCGGCCCAAGGCAAAGAACCGGAGCGCGAGGCTCTGTGCGGTATTGGTTTGCCTCTCCGGTTGGGCCCGGCAGATTGATTGTCCGTGGCTCCGCTTTGTTGGAACCAGCCGTGCGCAGGGCTGTTTCGATCTGCTCGGGGCTGAGTGCCGCGGCATCGGACTGTGCCGACTCTTTTGCGGCATGCGCGCGAAAACGATCCAGATAGAGCGGCCCGCCAGCTTTGGGCCCGGTGCCGGAAAGCCCCTCGCCGCCGAAGGGTTGGCTGCCAACGATCGCGCCAATCTGGTTCCGGTTTACGTAGAGGTTTCCGGCCTGAACGCGTTCGGTCACATGTTGCACCCGGTCGTCGATGCGGGTCATCAACCCAAAGGTCAGCCCATAGCCTGTTGCGTTGATCGCATCGATTACTGCGTCCAAATCCTGTGATCGGAATGTTGCTACGTGCAGGACCGGGCCGAAAATCTCTTGCTCCAGATCCGCGATGCCATCGATTTTTATGAGCGTCGGCGCAACAAAGAACCCACGATCCGGTGTCGGATAGGTTTTGACCACGCGGCCTTGTGCCTGCGCCGCCTCAATGTGTGCGACGATGCCCGCCTTTGCCTCGGCATCAACGACGGGCCCCAGATCGGTTTCGATCTGTCTGGGGTCACCCATGACGAGTGCGTCCATGGCGCCAGTCAGCATTTCGAGAAAATCCTCGGCGATGTCGTCCTGCACATACAAACAACGCAAGGCAGAACATCGCTGGCCCGCAGATTGAAACGCGCTTTCGACGATGGCTTGCACGGCCTGTTCCGGCAGGGCGGTGCTGTCAACAATCATGGCATTCAAACCGCCGGTTTCGGCAATGAACGGCGTGCCGGGATCAAGGTGCCGGGCGATGGATTTGTGGATGATCTGCGCGGTTTGTGTTGATCCGGTGAACGCCACGCCCTGAACGGCTGGATTGGCGGTAATCGCGGCCCCGACCTCGCCTGCGCCTGGCAACAATTGCAGCGCATGTTCAGGCACACCGGCGGCATGCAACCAATGTACGGCGCGGCTGGCAATCAGCGGGGTTTGCTCGGCCGGTTTTGCCAATACCCCATTTCCGGCGGCCAATGCAGCGGCAACTTGTCCGATGAAAATGGC
>JAHDIS010000026.1:39510-48059 GCA_020630695.1 Paracoccaceae bacterium
AGGGAAATTCCAAGGGCTGATACAGGCAAATACACCCCGTGCAGGTGCCCCATCCGAGCGGGCTGCGTAGTAGCGCAGAAAATCAACGGCTTCGCGGAGTTCGGCCACAGCATCCAAAAGTGTCTTGCCGGCCTCTCGGTGCAGCAGAGCAAAAATTTCGCCATAGTTGGCTTCGAGCAGGTCCGCAGCGGCGTTCAGGACTTTTGATCGTTCCTCAGCCGGAGCATCCCAACGCCCCGCGGCTTTTGCAGCCAATTCCACGGTCGCCGCATCAGCCCAGATGACATGCCCAACGATGTCCGATGGGTCTGCCGGGTTGCAAACAGGTTGGGCCGGGTTTGTGGCTGCCTTGGCCGCTGTGATGGGCGCGCCTTGCCAGCTGTGATCGTCAAAAGCTCGGCACGCGGCTTCGATCGCCAGCAGTGTTGGACGATCCCGCAATTCAAAACCCTTGGCATTCGGGCGTTCCGGCAAAAAGAGTTCAGGGCCCTTGGTCAAGCCGCGCGATTGCAACGTCTCAAACGGATCGGCAGCCACGTCTTGGGGCGGAACGTCTTCGTCAACGATCTGGTTTACAAATGACGAGTTTGCGCCGTTTTCCAGCAAACGCCGAACCAGATAGGCCAGCAGATCCTGATGCGCACCCACAGGCGCATAAATCCGGCAGCGCGTGCCTTGGGTGTCTTTGACAAGCTCGTGCAGCGTCTCGCCCATGCCATGCAGTCGCTGGAACTCGAAACTGGCCGGGTCATCTGCCATTTCCAGAATGGCAGCGACGGTATGTGCGTTGTGCGTTGCAAACTGAGGATAGATACGGTCGGTCATCCCCAAAAGCTTGCGGGCATTTGCGATATAGGAAACATCGGTCGCCGACTTGTCCGTGAAAACGGGAAAGCCATCAACACCGGCAACCTGCGCCCGTTTGATTTCCGTATCCCAATAGGCCCCCTTAACAAGCCGAACCATGATCTTGCGATCCAGCTGCGTTGACAGTTCATAGAGCCAGTCAATCACGAGACCTGCACGCTGCCCGTAGGCTTGAACCACAACGCCAAACCCATCCCAGCCAGACAGCGAAGGCTCGGACAGGACCGCCTCGATGACGTCGAGAGAAATATCCAGCCGGTCTGCTTCTTCTGCATCAATGTTCAGCCCGATTCCGGCACTTCGGGCCAATTGGCACAATGTGCGCAGCCGGGGAACGACTTCAGCCATGACCGTTCCGCGCTGGAGCGTGTCATAGCGTGGGTGCAAAGCCGACAGTTTGACCGAAATGCCCGGATTGGTGCGGATGTCATTGCCGCGCGCAGCCTCTGCTATCGCACCGATCGCGCGGGAATAAGCGAGGTGATACCGCTTGGCGTCTGACTCAGTGCGCGCTGCTTCGCCGAGCATGTCATAGCTGTATGTGTATCCATCTTTTTCCATCGCCGCGCCACGGGTCATCGCTTTTTGGATGGTTTCACCAAGGACGAACTGAGCACCCATTTCCCGCATGGCGCGCCCGACGGCAGTCCGGATTACCGGCTCGCCCAACCGTTTGATGGCGGCGCGCAAGTGGCCCACAGGGCCCGGTTGCTCGTCAGCCAGAACCTTGCCGGTCAGCATCAGCGCCCATGTCGACGCGTTCACAAGCGGAGACGTGGAATGCCCCATGTGCTGGCCCCAGTCAGACGGGGCAATCTTGTCTTCGATCAGTGCGTCGATCGTTTCTGCGTCGGGTACGCGCAACAACGCCTCAGCAAGGCACATCAAAGCAACGCCTTCATCCGTGCTGAGGCCATATTCAGCGAGAAAGACCTCCATCAATCCGGGTTTGGTGCTGGACCGGATTTCTGAGACTAGGGCAGCTGCCCGATCAACGATGGTCGCTCGTTCTTCTTTTGAAAGACCGGCTTGCGTGATCAGAGTGTCCAGTACCGATTGTTCATCGGCGTAGGCATTGGCTTCGATGCGCGCGCGCAGGGTTTGATTGGTGTCTTTTGGCATGGCGATACTCCGGCGTTTGGTCTATCATATCCCTTAATCACCGGTCGATCTGACTGGATCATGGGGATTGACGCACTATTCAGACTGAAATTGCGGGAAATACGATGCAGAATGAATTGGAAGATCTTGATCGCTTTGATCGCGCGATTCTGACCACTTTGGCCGAGGATGGGCGAATTTCGGTGACCGAGTTGGCCAAGCGCATTGGCTTGTCCAAGTCACCCACTCAGGCGCGCCTGCGCCGGCTTGAAACATCCGGAATTGTTCGCGGTTATCGCGCGATCCTCGATCCGATCCGCTTGGGGCTGGACCATGTCGCGTTTGTCGAGATCCGTTTGAACGATACTCGAGAAGCCGCGCTTGAAGCATTCAACAAGGCCGTGGCTGCAATCCCCGAAGTTGAACAAGCGCATCTGATCGCGGGCAATTTTGACTACCTGATCAAGGTCCGTACCGCCGGTATGCCTGCTTACCGCCGGGTTCTGGCCGAGAAAATTTCAACACTTCCCGGTGTGTCGCTGACGTCGACTTATGTTGCGATGCAAGCCGTCAAGGAAGACGGTCTCGCTGATGTGACTTGACCGAGGGCGTTCTTGTGCCAGTTTTGGTGCATGAAAATCACTGCGTTCGCCCTTTGCCTAACTGCCTCAACCGCATTCGCCGATGGCTGTCCGGTGGCCCCGGATCATACACCTGCACTGGATAAGCTGTTTGCCGAACTTCAGGTCGCTTCCGGCGATATGGAAGCGCGGGTCATTTCAAATCAGCTTTGGGAACTGTGGCTGGAAGCACCAGATGAACCCAGTCAGACCATGTTGGACCAGGGGATGCGGCACCGATCCAGCTTTGACTATATCGCGGCCAAGGAACGGTTTGACGCTTTGGTCGGCTACTGCCCGTTTTATGCGGAAGGTTACAACCAAAGAGCATTTGTTAGTTTCCTGCGCGAAGAATTCGAGCAGGCGTTACCAGACCTGGATCGGGCGCTGGAGCTGAACCCCAGACACGTTGGAGCGTTGTCCGGCAAAGCACTCACACTGTTTCAGATGGGGCGTGATTTGGACGGTCAGATTGTTCTGAGGCAGGCCTTGGAGTTAAACCCTTGGCTGGGCGAGCGTTTCTTGCTCAAACCTTTGCCGGGCGAAGAGCTTTAATCCACAGAAAATCCAACAATTGTAGGTGCCCCTCCGGTTTACACGGCGCGCACAAAGGCTATTGTCGCGTTCGCTGGCCCGCGTGGTGGAATGGTAGACACAGGAGACTTAAAATCTCCAGGCAGTAATGCCGTGCCGGTTCGAGTCCGGCCGCGGGTACCAGCCGGGCTAGGGCCTTTGGCGTACACTGGGAATGCCAGCCCCGAGTTTTAGCTGAGTGTTGAACTAGACGCGGCGCAGGCGGATGACGACATCCACCGAAGCAATTTCAGCCCCATCCGGCGCATTTGGGACGCGAGCGATGACCAATTGGTCCGCCGGAGCGTCCGACAGACGCCCTTCGTCTTCCCAATAGAAATGCGGGTGCTCGTGGGTGTTGGTATCAAAGTAGCTTTTGGAGCCGTCGACGGTGACTTCCTGCAACAAACCTGCATCGCAAAACGCTTTGAGCGTGTTGTAGACCGTCGCGAGCGAAACCGATTCACCAGCTTTTTTGGCAGAGGCAAACAGGCTTTCTGCCGTCACGTGGCGATGCTGACCATCACCAACCAACAGCGCGGCCAAGGCCACCCGTTGCCGTGTAGGGCGCAGGTCGGAACCGGCCAGCCAATGCTGTCCAAGACGGTGCGCCTCTGTTTGTGTCTCGCAAAGCTCTTTTTCCATAGTGTTTATATAGAGCCTGCCTGCCTGTGATTTCAAACAAAATTGACAACATCCGTGGGGGAGGCGGGCATTGCGTGGCGCTCTTGCATGCCGCGCACACCGGGTGCTAGACGGTCTTAAGGGAAATGCAACGAGAACATTTGGGGGCACGGCAATGTCTGACTATCCGAGCAGTTTTGGCAAGGAAGACCTGTTGAAATGCGCGCGCGGCGAACTTTTTGGGCCGGGCAATGCGCAGTTGCCTGCTCCGCCGATGCTGATGATGGATCGGATCACCGAGATCTCGGGCGACGGTGGTGCACATGGAAAAGGCCACGTTTTGGCCGAGTTCGACATTACACCTGATCTTTGGTTTTTCGACTGCCATTTCCCAGGCAATCCGATCATGCCGGGCTGTCTCGGTCTCGATGGCTTGTGGCAGCTGACCGGGTTCAATCTGGGCTGGCGCGGCTGGCAGGGGCGCGGCTACGCGCTGGGCGTCGGCGAAGTCAAACTGACCGGGATGGTCCGTCCTGACCGCAAGATGCTGACCTACAAGATCGACTTTACCAAGGCGATTCAAACCCGCCGCCTGACAATGGGTGTCGCCGATGGCATCGTCGAGGCGGACGGTGAAGTGATCTATCAGGTGAAAGACATGAAGGTCGCGCTCAGCGAAAGCTAATCGCCTTAAGGTTGCAATTTTCCGTGTGATTGTCTGCAGTTACCCGGCCAGCGCCTCCCTTATCGGGGCGCGCGGCCATTGGTATTTTGATAGGCTGGCAACTTTTTTGCAACAGATTGAATGGTTTGGCGGTCTGTAGCGCTATCTTTCTGCCGGTTCATGATAAGCTACACGAAAGAAAGCCGCATAAAAAAGCGGTGTACTGAGGTAGGGTGCGGGACGAGCCGTCACCTGTGTTAAATGGTTAACGTAAGCAAGAAGTTTTCTTGCGGGGCAGGGCATGGCGATAGGCGAGGCAGGCAGCCTGTCGGTGAATTCACCGACGGAGAACCAACCCATTACGGTCACTTTGGGAGAGCCTTTGACGGATCCCGTCTTTGCTCTCAGTGCGACCAATAATGGTGGGAACCAATTCATCTTGCGGGTCGTGGGTGAAACCCTCGACGCCAATGGTGATACGATTGCTTTCACCTTTATTATTGAGGAATGGGAATACCACGACGGTCCCCACGGTGCGACCGAGACCGTCAACTGGCTCGCCATTGAAGAGGGGGTCCACACTCTTCCGGATGGACGCGTCATCGAGGCGGGTACGACCGACATTTCAAGCACCGGTCAAAACACCGGCGGAAGCGCCAGTTTCACAGCAGGTTTCACAGATCCCCCCGTTGTACTGACTTCGGTCATGTCAGAGAATGACACCACAACAGTCGATAGCGACCCCAACAACATCACGGCATCTGGCTTTGACCTGACCCTGCAGGAAGAAGAAGCGCAAGATGGCGTGCATGGTACCGAAACGATTGGCTGGATCGCGATTCAAGGTGGAGGCGACGCAACATCCGGAACTGCCAATGCCTATGGTGGCGTCGATGAAAACGTAGATGTTCTGGGGTTGGGCGCGACTTTTACCAACAGCGTCGTTCTTGCAGAGACCCAAACGATCAACGGCGGTGATACAGCGACTGTCGTTATCGACAGTCAAACTGGTGCGAACGTCGGCGTCTTTATCGAAGAAGAGCAATCCGCGAATACCGAAGTCAATCATATCAATGAAACCGTCGGCATCATCGCTTTTGAAGATGGGCTGATCCCGTGCTTTACGGCTGGAACCAAGATCACGACCCCAATGGGCCTGAAGCGGATCGAGGATCTGCGCGTCGGTGATCTGGTGGAAACCGTAGACAACGGCCCGCAGAATATCCGGTGGATCGGCCGGCGCAGACTGAATGGGATTGATTTGGAAAAGGTACCCAAATTGCGGCCAGTCAGGATCAGCGCAGGTGCTTTGGGTGAACGGTTGCCAAGGCGGGATTTGCTTGTTTCCCGGCAGCACCGTTTTGTCGTGAGTTCCAAAGTTGCTGCCCGTATGTTCGGCTCGGCCGAAGTTTTGGTGTCTGCCATTCGTCTGACCGAACTGCCCGGTATTTTTGTCGACAAGACCATCGACGCTGTCGAATACATCCATATCCTTTTCGATGGACATGAATTGGTTCTGGCCGAAGGCGCCCGGACCGAGAGCCTGTATCTTGGAACAGAGGCGAAGAAGGCCCTGTCACAAGACGGCACCCAAGAGCTGTCGGCTATCTTCCCCGCCGAGACCTGGAATTGGGCGAACCAGACTTCAGCGCGATACATCCCGCCAGGGCAGCGACAACGAAAGCTGATGATGCGGCACAAAAAGAACAACAAAGCCGTTCTGAACTGAAATGACCGCTGCATCCCGCAGGCTTTGATGCCTTAGGATTTGAATTCGGGACTTATGGTGCCGTTTTCCTGTGCTGCTATCCGATAACATATTGATGGAATTGTATAACTTTTGGCTCTTCAGTACCGACAGGGTGGCCGAAGGTTTGGGCGCTGTGCGCAGGCCAACGGTCAACATAAATCAGTACATTTTATTGGAGCGACCTATGACCATTTTGAAAAAGATTGTTTTTGCGTCTTTGACCACCGCGGCGATTTGCGGCGCAGCCGCGCCTGCCCATGCGTTTGATATCGAGCGCTGGCTTCGCGACACATTCAGCACCCGCGACTATGTCGGCGATTGGCTGCGCGACACGTTCGCGCCAGCCAATGACGAAGGCGGTGACTTCCAGAGCCCTAGCATCCAGCAGGACGGATACCGCGAAGCTGTCGAAATCATGCAGACTTGGCCGAGTGTGAAGAACCCTGGCAAAAAAGAACGCATCAAAGCCGCTCAGATTTGCTCGGGCGAGAAATTGCTGAACGTCATCCTCGAGACGAAATCCGAGGGTAAGACCATCGGGACCTGCTTCCAAATCAAAGGATAAATCCTGAACGCGTTGAGGCCCTGGATGGCAGGCGAAAGCCGGAAGGCCCGCGGTTCGCTGCGGGCCCTTTTCATGTCTGGGTTGGTGTCTGTGTTCTGTTTTGGCCGCTTGCCGTTCTGTTTCGTCAGCTTGTCTTGCACCCTACGGCCTGCTTGCCCTACACAAGACCCAACCAAATGAAGGAGGCCACATGCGCCGTGTTGTCGTTACCGGTCTGGGGGTTGTGTCCTCGATCGGGAATAATGCCGAAGAGGTTCTTGCCTCGCTGAAAGCCGGAAAATCCGGGATCACTGCCAATGAGGCAATGAAGGAGCACGGCTTCCGCAGTCAGATTGCCGGAGACATCAAGCTGGATGTTTCAGAGCATATCGACAAGCGCACTTTGCGTTTCATGGGGCCCGGCGCCGCCTATGCTTATATCGCGATGGGGCAGGCGATTGCCGATAGCGGACTGGAGCAGGACGACATTGTAAACCCGCGCACCGGTCTGGTTGCCGGATCGGGCGGGCCATCCACGAGCGCAATGCTCACAGCGCATCAAACCGTTCTGAAAAACGGCGCGACCAAACGCATCGGGCCGTTTGCCGTGCCCAAATGCATGTGCTCAACGGTCAGCGCCAACCTTGCCACGGCGTATCAGATCAAAGGCATCAACTATTCGATCACCTCGGCCTGTTCGACATCTCTGCACTGCATCGGCAACGCAGCCGAGCAGATCATGCTGGGTAAACAGGACGTGATGTTTGCGGGCGGCGGAGAAGAGCTGGACTGGACACTGTCGTGTCTATTCGATGCCATGGGTGCGATGTCTTCCAAGTACAATGACACCCCCGAACGGGCCAGCCGCGCCTTCGATGCGGATCGCGACGGCTTTGTGATCGGTGGCGGCGGTGGCATCGTCGTTCTGGAAGAGCTTGAGCACGCCAAAGCTCGCGGCGCCAAGATTTATGCCGAGGTGACCGGCTACGGTGCCACGTCCGATGGCGCTGATATGGTGGCCCCTTCCGGCGAAGGCGGAGAGCGGGCGATGCGCGTTGCCTTGTCCACGCTGCCAGAAGGCCGCAGCGTCAGCTATATCAATGCACATGGAACCTCGACGCCGGTCGGTGACGTTGGCGAAATCGAAGCCGTCCGCCGCGTATTTGGCGACGGCTCCACACCGCCGGTGTCTTCGACAAAGTCGATGACCGGTCATTCTCAGGGTGCAACCGGCGCACAGGAGGCGATCTACTGCCTGCTCGCGCTTGAGCATGATTTCATCATTCCCTCGATCAACGTCGAAACGCTTGATCCAGCTTTGAAACCCGCCGAGATTGCCACTTCCTTGGTGGAAAATGCTGGTCTCGATTCTGTCATGACCAACTCTTTTGGGTTTGGCGGCACAAACGGATCGATGGTGATGAGCAAGTACC
Organism: Paracoccaceae bacterium; assembly: GCA_020630695.1. Taxonomy (GTDB): domain Bacteria; phylum Pseudomonadota; class Alphaproteobacteria; order Rhodobacterales; family Rhodobacteraceae; genus Thalassococcus_A; species Thalassococcus_A lentus. The sequence goes on from JAHDIS010000026.1 coordinate 47,687, forward strand.
GAGACTGATCGTTCGGCTCAGCGCGGCCGGGCAACCAACGACCGGTTTGGCGACGCATTTTGCGTCGCCATTTTTTTTGACTTTCGGTCGTGCCTTTGTTCCATGCGCCGCATTTTGATCAAGCAATGCCGTTCCATGGGCAGCGATGACCGGACCACAAAGTTAGAGGCTGATGGCTGGCCACGTTCAATCCGCCAAACAGGCCCCAGCTGGAAATTTCCAGATTCATGAGTTGACTGTTAGGAAAAAAAATTGAACATAAAGAAAATTACAAATTGGTGTGCTTCAGCATGCTCAGGGAGATAATCAATGGCGCCGCTCGACGAACGCAAGGGCGTGTGGAAATCCGCACCGGGGAAGGGTCGCAGGACGC
>JAHDIS010000092.1 GCA_020630695.1 Paracoccaceae bacterium
TGGCAACAATTCGTCTGCAGCACTGATCCGGATGCCTTCTGCTCCATAGGCTCGTGCAATTTCCGCGTATCCGGGGCCGTTGGTGGGCGCGTCAGGTGTGCCGGGGAATGTTGTCCCGTATGTCAGGCCGTAGTGCGCTTTTTGCAGCCCTGCGATTGTCCCGAACGCATTGTTGTTCATCACCAGCCAAATAATGCCGAGGTTCAGTTCGACCGCGGTGGCCAGCATCGAAGGATTTTGGCCAAATCCACCATCGCCGACCAAGCTGATCACGACACGGTCCGGCGCGGCAAGCTTTGCGCCCAAGGCTCCGGGAGGACCGAAACCCATGGTCGCGAAACCACCCGGTGTCAGGATCGATCCCGGCGTCAGAATATCGAATTGCTGACCAACGCCATTCTTGTTCCAGCCTACGTCCGTCGTGATGATCGCATCATCTGGCAAGGCTGCGCGGGCGTCTGCCAGAATGCGTTCTGGCATCATTGGAAAGGCGCTCGAGGTTTGCATCTCGACATTCGATGCTTTGAACGCTGTCCGGAACGCGGCGATTTCGGCTTTTTTCTCGCTGCGGTCAAAGCCTTCGGGATACATTTCCTTGGCAACGCGCGTCAGAACCCGCAGCGCTGCCTTTGCATCGGCAACAACGCCGATTTCTGTCGGATAGTTCCGACCAATTTCCTGCGGCTCAATATCGATGTGGATGACCTTGGTGTCGTTGCCTTCAGCGCCGATATTAAAGGTGTAACCCGGGTACCAGCTGGAACAATCGGCTTCTTTGAACCGTGTCCCGACCGCAAACACGTAATCCGCGTTCAGGCAGCTTTGATTGACGAGTTCGGTACCCCAGAACCCGGTCATACCCATCACCAGCGGATGATCGTCGCGCAAGGCGCCCTTGCCCATCAATGAATGCGCGACTGGCAGCCCCATGTGCTCTACGAAAGCACGCAATTCTTCGCTGGCTTTGCTCAGCAGAATGCCGCCGCCTACGTAGGCAACCGGTTTTTCCGCTTTGGCCAGCGCAGCGACAATTTCCCGTGCCGTGTCATCATCGATAGAGGGCTTGCGAAGCGCAGCCGTGTTGCGGGCCACGCGGTCGAATGTGTCTGCCGGGATTACCTCGCTGAAGATATCCATGGGAACATTCACCAGAACCGGGCCGGGCTGACCGCTCTCGGCAAGGTGAAAAGCCTTCTCGAGGATTTCCGCCATCAGGTCGGCACGATCCACCCGCCAAGCGCGTTTGACAAAGGGGCGGTAGATTTCCCACTGGGCTGCATCGGCATGCAGGTTCACCTCTTGGTGCGGATGCTTGCCATAATAGTGCGTTGGAATATCGCCTGCGATAACCACCATCGGGATGCAATCAAGCGCGGCGTTGGCAACACCTGTTGCGCAGTTTGTCAGACCCGGGGAGAGGTGGGACAGAACAACCGAAGCCCTGCCCTGTACACGCGCATAGGCGTCTGCGGCGTGGCTGGCAATTTGTTCGTGGCGAACAGTTACGAAATCAATCGGGCTCTCCGCCAAGGCTGCAAGCACCGAAATATTCGTATGACCACATAGCCCGAAGACATGCGTGACCGAGCGCCGTTCGAGAAAGTCGACGATGTGCTCGGCGACTGTTTTTCCGGTCAGTTTGCTGCCGTCCATTATGCTACCTCCTGACCAAAAAACTCACCAAACAGCTCTTCTTCAGAAGGGCGGTCTTCGGCGATGGGGCGGCTGACCCACGTGTAGTTCATCATGTGCTTCATGGTGACGTTTTCGTTGGTGATGTTCCCACCCCAGATCCCGCAACCGAGACTCGAGGTCATGGGCATCCCGTTGGTCCAGGCGCCTGCATTGGCCTTTGACTGCGGTTGACGCACCATCATCCGGCTAACGGGCGCAAGGCGCGCAAGGCGGTCGATGTTTTCGTCATTGTGGCTGTAGATGCCACAGGAATGTCCAGTGCCACCAACCGCATAGATCTGGCTGACAGTATCCAGAGCATCGTCAAAGGTCTCAAAGTGGTAGAGTGCCATCAGCGTTGTCAGTTTTTCTTTGCTGAACTTGTGCTCTGGGCCAATCTGCCCCTGATTTTCGACCATCAGAAACTTGCGGTCTTCCGGGATTGAAAAACCGGCGACGTCCGCTGTTTGCTGGGGGCGACATGCAATCGTCGGGAAGGTGCGATTGCCCTTTTCGTCCCACATGGCCTTTTCCAGCAGGGCCTTTTCCTCGGCCGAGCACAAATACCCGCCTTCTGCCTCCAATGCGGCCACCATCTGATCGTAGATCGAGCGCTGAATGATGATGTTGCCATCAGCGGAACAGCCCGACCCAAAGTCAGAGGTTTTCGATATCCGGGTATTCTGCGCGGCAATGTCGATATCTGCCGTTTCATCAATCACAATGGAAGAATTGCCCGCGCCAACACCATAAGCAGGCTTGCCGCTGGAGTAGGCTGCCTGAACCATGGGTTTGCCACCCGTCGCCAATGTCAGATCGCAGATTTGCATCAGATACTGAGTCAGCGGGATCGACGGCTGACGGATGGCCTGGAACAGATCCTCTGGCGCGCCTGCAACGCGACAGGCGTTGCGCATAACTTCGGTCATTTCCCAAGTTGTCTGAGCTGTGCGCGGATGCGGAGAAAAGATAACCGCGTTGCGCGCATTGGCAGACGAAACCCCGGTTACAGGTGGGGTCATCGCCGGGTTGGTCATTGGGATGAGCGAGGCAATCACACCTGCAGGCTTGGCGTATTTGACCAGACCCCGCGCTTCATCGACTTCGACAATGCCGGTGGATGGGGTACGCAGCACATCGCGCAGAACCATGTGGATCTTGAAACGTTTTGCCGGGCGTCCCGCGCGGTCGCCAATGCCGGATTCATCAACGCCCTGCTGTGCCAGACGGGTAAACGTCTTTTCGTTGCCAGCGTGCCAGGCAATGGCCTGACTGAGGCGATCCAGTTGCGCCTGGCTCCAGTCTTCGATCTGTTTTTGCGCAACGCGGGCGCGTGCGACCATATCCTCGGCCAATGCCCGTTCGTCTTCGGTCAGTTCTCTTGCCATGTCAGGCGTCCTTCTTTGTGTATTTTCAAGCTGCGTTCGCCAGGGGCGTGCGTCGTTTGGATCTGGCTGATCCAAAGGTCTGCCTGGCGTGATCGAGGCATCGTCTGGCGTGTTCCTCGTAACCGAGTTCTGCGACACGGCTCTGGTTCGGAAGCTCGATCGAATAGTTCATCGGGGGGCAGCGTTCGATTATTCCCTGAAAATCGATCCAGCCCTCGCCGGGATAAAGACGGGCATCTCTGGCCAGTTGGATCATGCCTTCGCGCGTATCGGCGATACCCGGCAGGCAATCCGAAATATGCAAGAAGTGCAGCCACTCCTGCGGCACATGCAGCAGTTCACCCAGATCAACCCGGCTGAGATGCAAATAGAGGGTATCAACCAGAATACCGCCGTTGGGGCGGTCAGCGGCGCGCACGATATCAAGCACTTCGTCCAGTGTGCGCAGCCGGGAAAAGGATGGAAATTCCAGATCGACCGTCAAACCGTAGGGCGCAGCCAAGTCACAGGTTTCCGCGTAGGTATCGAGGATAAAGTTTCGGTCATCGCGGCGCGGCGTCCAAGCAGACATGATCATGTGCCGCGCGCCCAGCTCCCCGCCCAGCTCCAGCGCAGGCTCAAAATCGCGTGGATCGCAGTCTTCGGTGATCCGTGCCAGTTCGATGTCCAGCACGTCCAAACCGGTTGTTGCCAACGCTGTCTTGGTGGCCTGCACTTGCGCGGGATCCAAAGGGGAATGCGCAAACTCACCTGGTACGTTCATCGGAATGAAACGCGGGCTGACCGCATCATAACCGGCCCGCGCCGCCACATAGACGAGCTCGGCAGGCGTGCAATTGATCAGTGTCAGATGAGCCAGCGAAAAGAGCGGCTCTTCGTTCATTGGATTTGAAACAGGCATAGGACGCACCCTCCGACTCGGCAATTGTGCGGTATGCCCTATGATTTATAAAATATCAGATATTTTGTAAATCATCATTTTCGTTGCCTTCATACGGAAACCCAGTCGCCCCCGGACTCGTGCGACCGAACCGTGGCGTCGATGAACCTGACACCGTCTGCGCCCTGCTCCACGCGGGGCATGTCCAACCATGTCAAAGGAACGGATCGCCCGTCCTTGCGCGCCGCAACGGCCATGGCAAACTCGGTATAGAGGTTGCCCCAGGCTTCAATAATGCCTTCGGGAAAGCCGCGCGCCGTTCTGACCAGCCGTTCCACACGGCCTGTCACACCATGCCCGTGGCCCCGCGACAGTATTTGATCCGTTTGGCCAAAGCGGTTGAATTTAAGCTGGTCGCACTTTTCCAGATCCCACTCCAGACCACCTTCTGACCCGAAAATCCGCAGCCGCAAACCACCCCTGTTTCCCGGTGCAAGACGGGTCGCCATCAGCGTTCCGGGCACAGAATTGTCAAAGCGTGTCCAAGCGAAAAAGGTATCCTCCAAGGGTTTTGGCGCACCGCACACATGAAATTCTGCCCGCAACTCAGACAGTGGCAGATGGCTTACGAAACTGGCCAGATGGGCCGCGTGTGTACCGATATCCCCAACACAGGACGTGCGCCCGGATTTGGCGGGATCCAACCGCCACTGAACATGGGGCGCATCGGCGACGTTGTCAGGCGTCATCCAATCCTGCATGAACTCCACATGAATCTGATTGATTGCTCCGATGCCGCCGTCTTCAACGATCTGACGCGCCTGCCGGATCATCGGAAAGCAGGACATCACGTAGGAAACGCCAAAAACACTGCCGGTTTCCCGGGCAAGCTCAACAAGTGTCTGAGCTTCATCGATCTCATTTGTCAGCGGCTTGTCACAGAGCACGTCTATACCGGCCTCAAGGAAGGCTTTCGCAGACGAAAAATGGACATGGTTGGGTGTGGTGATCATCACGGCATCCACACCGTCTGGGCGCTTTGCCTCTGCCTGCGCCATTTCCTGAAACGATGCATAGCAGCGGTCTTGCGGCAAATACCAATCGGCAGCGGCTTTCTTGGCCCGGTCTGGATCAGACGAAAAAGCCCCGGCGGTGATTTCCCACATGTCTGTTAGCCGGGCGGCCGTTGCTTGCATTCCGGAAATGCGGCCACCTCCGACAACACCCAACCGAAGCCGTCTGGACAGACGCGGGAACGGTCCATCAAAATCGATCTTTTCAGGCAGAATAGACATAGATCAGAGCTCCGGAGGTGTCGCGCCGTCAGGCAACATTTCGACGGCCATGAAAACAGAAGGCGTGATGGTTTCAAACTGGTGCCAAGGATAGTTGCCCTCAGCATCATACATGGGCTTATGCGTCGTGCCCGGCGCCATAGGCTCTTCGAGATAGAGTGTCCCGATATCCTTCTCGCGGCATTGCTGCATTTTGCCGAAACCGACGATCTGGGTGTGCACTTCACGAAACCCCGAAACCGGGCAAAACGCGTGCTCTTTGTGCAAACCGACATTCAACGGCACAGAAGCCGAGTGATAAAGCGTGAAGCCGAATTGTCCGAGCCAGACCTTGGGCGACATGTAGTGTTCAACACCGCGCAGGCGTTCCTCGCCGCGCACTTCAAACGCCGATGGCCAGGTTTTCCTGATCGCCGCCATCAACAACTCATCGTCACTGTGACGCGACAAGCCTTCGATCACGATCGCATGTTTCACATTCTCGATCGCTGTTTGATACAGGACCACGGACTCAAGCGGCCCGACAGTCTGCTCGCGTACGGTGATCGGCGCATCTGACAAATTCAAAACAATCGTCTTGTCGTGAATGTCATAGCGATCTTCGTCTTGCAGAACGCGCAGTGCAAAGAAAGGATCGCCAATTGTCAGGTTTTCCACGGTCATGTGTTCACTCCCAAATCGACATTCAGACCAGTCTGTTTTGTTTCCGGCAGCAGCGGCGGCCGTTCGCATGTGCTTTGGATGTTAACGAACTGACCCAGTCCCGGACTATCCAGCATGCCCTGCATCACCTCACACAAATGTTGGCCCAATGCGCCGCTCGCCCTTGGTGATCTGCCATCGCGAATGGCCTGCACCATCTCGGCCAGACCGACTCCACGGGCATCAAAATTCAAACCGTGTGTATTCTCTGCCATCGCCCAGTCCGCAGGTGCTGCTGGACGGGGGCGCATGGTCCATCGTGAGGTTGCCCGTGTGCGCAACCAGACCGGACCTTGAAAAATGTTTGCTCCATCACCGGGATCCGGATCAGGGATGCACAAAGTGCCATCAGTCCCGTAGATTTCGACACGGGGTGTTTCGCTTTCCCAGACATCAAAGCTCACCATCATCTGCCCGATGACGCCACTTTCGAACTCGATAAGACTCAGGCAGTGGGTATCAACTTCCACCGGCATCATTTGACCGTTGCGCGGCCCGTTTTCGATCATGCGTTCCGGGAAAGTTTTGCGCGACAGGCCCGCAACCCGGGCAATCGGCCCAAGACAAAAGACCATGGCCGCCAGATAATAAGGGCCAAGGTCCAGCAAAGGGCCGCCACCTTTCGCATAGTAGAAATCCGGGTTTGGATGGTGCCGTTCAACCCCGTGGGTTGGCACGAATGCGCTGACACCTGTCACCTCACCAATTGCACCGGCATCAATGTATTTGCGAAGTGTTTGCCAACGCCCCCCCAGAAAGGTGTCAGGCGCGTTGCCCACCGCGAGGTTTCTCGCAGCCGCGAGATCAAGGACTTTCTGACCATCCGCCAGATCCGTCACAAATGGTTTTTCTGAATAGACGTGCTTGCCAGATTCAAGCGCAGCGATTGAGACGCCAGCGTGGGCCGCAGGAATTGTCAGGTTCAGAATACCGTCAATATTCGGGTCCGCGATGATCGCATCCGGGGTCGCAACGTTGGGAATTCCAAATTGCGCCGCCTTCGCCTTGCTTTCTTCCATATTGAGGCTGCCGCAGCACACGATATCGAGGCCTTCGAAATCTGCGCAGTTCTTCAGATACACGTCGCTGATTTTGCCCGTGCCGATCAGCCCGACACGAAAAGGATTGGTCTTCATTAGTTTATCTCGGTTCAAATTCCGGCAAATAAGCAGGTGGCATTGGGCCTTTGTTCCGGCCGCCTTGCTGCATCTGTTCCCACCCATGAGACAGAACCCCAACAGAGCGTGAGAGACAGAAAAGACCACGCGACAAAGGTGGCGGGAACCCGAGTTCGCAGAAGATGACGGCTGTCGCACCATCAATATTCATCGCGATTTCTGTCCCGCGTTGTGACCCTATTTCGGCCTGAACAGCTTCGCCAATGTCAGCAAAACGGCCCGATACAGCACCATCACTCGCGGCTTGGCGCACAAGTGCCATCAGTCTGGGCGCCCTCGGGTCGACGGGTTTATGGAACCGATGGCCAAAGCCGGAAACGATCTTGCCATATGTTTCACGCCAATGGGCTATGCCTTCCCGCGTGGCTGTTTGCAGGTCAGCCCCATCGTCCATGCGGGCCGCAATATCGAGGTAGAGTTCGGCGCATTGTTCACCCGCGCCGCCATGAACGTCCCCCAGCATGTTCACGCCAGTGGCCATCACATTGTTCAGCCCCACACCACAGGTCGCTGCCATACGCGCAGCGGCAATGGATGGCGCTTGTGGCCCATGGTCCACCCCTGCCACCAGTGCGCTTTCCAACAACGCTGCCTGTTCCGGACTGGGCAAATCCCCACGGGTCATGAGCCAGATCATCTGGGCGAAACTGACGTTGCCGATCAAATCCTGAATCGGATGTCCGCGAAAGGCGATGCGACCCGGCTCCATGTCAATGATTGACGTGCGCCACCAATGACGGACCGCTTTTGCATCTTCGCTCATGATTGCTGCCTTTCTTTTGTGTCCCGCATTTGCGCCGCCAGCCTGATCGGCGCGTTGCGCGCACCGTAACCTTGGTATCCGGATTTTCGTTCGACAATCTCGAAAAAGAAGCCGCGGAAAATCGGGGCGCTGTATATCTGAAAGTACTCTGTATCGCCTTCTCGGTCATACAGAATATGCCCGGCCTTCAGCCGCTCGACGAAAGTGGGCTCAAGCGCAAAGGTCACGGCCAGATCGTCATAATAGTTGTCGGGCATTTTCAGGCGCGGAAACCCGGCACTTTGCAAATGATCCGATGTCTCAAGAATATCGTCGGTCAGAAATGCGATGTGCTGAACACCAGCACCGAATTGATCGGCAAGGAACGCACCGGCAAAGGTCCGGCGTTCTCCAGCACCGTTCAGGTTCAGACGGACCTCGCCTTCTGGGCTGGACAGAGCCTGAGAAAGCGTAACACCCGATGGATCAGCCACATCAACTACTGGCGCTTTTTCCATTTCGAAGGTCGACGTGTAGTAGGTCAGCCAGCTCTGCATGTCCTGATACCGCATCGTCTGCGCGACATGATCGATCCGGCGCAACCCAGCCGGGGGATGAACCTTCGTCCGTGGAACCGGTTCAAATTCGATATCCCACACACGATGCAGATCCGACTTCTCGTCGATGAAGTGGACAACGCTGCCGCCTACCCCTTTGACTGCGGGAATATCCAGCTCTCCTGTTCCGACAGGCTGCGAAAACGGCGGCGCGCCCAGCATCGTCGCGCGGGTGACGGTCTGTTCAGCGTCACTGACCCGCAGCCCCATATCGCATACGGATGGTCCATGCCTATCCAGCGCGCTGGCCGCGAAACCAATGGCCTCGGAATTCAGAACAAGGTTGATCGCACCCTGACGCCAAAGCTCGACCGATTTGGACACATGCTGCCGTTCCTTGCGAAAACAAAGTCCGGTCAGCAAATCGGTCAATGCGGTCTTGGATGCTTTATCAACGGCAAATTCGACAAACTCGATCCCTTTGGGAGTAACCCGACCAGGCAAACCACTCAGTGGATGATCCAGCGCGGGCTCGGTTGTTGCAACCTCATCCAACAGGGACACCAAGGCTCGAAAACCATCGCGAGTATAAGTATCGCGGCTGCCTTGTGCGGTGTCACTGATCCGCGCCAGAGACCATGGCCCGGAATACCCGGTGCGCGCCACAACCCGGATGAACCCGGCAAGGTTCAGACCCCCCTGCCCCGGCAAAACGCCAAAATGACTTTTGAGCTTGGAAATATCCAAATTCATCGCAGGTGCGTCAGACAGCTGGACATGGAACAGTCGGTGGCCAGGAATGTCGCGCAAGCGTGCAGGACGGGACCCATCGGCCAGCGAAAAGAATGAATTGAGCGCCAGTCCGAGGTGTGGGCTGTCGATTGCCTCAACGATCCTGAGGGCATCCAATTCGGTTCGGATGTGCTTGGCCCAAGGCAGGGCAATCATTGCAGCGCGCAGACCCATCTGACCTGCCCGATCCGCCAATTCTGCGAAATCCGTTTGAATGGCCTCTGGATCACCTGATGCCTTGGCGTGCGTAGAAGTCCCTACCAGCAGCGTTTTCGCGCCCAACTTTTGCATCAGGGCGAGCTTGGCATCCAGTCTTTGACAGGCTTGC
>JAHDIS010000027.1 GCA_020630695.1 Paracoccaceae bacterium
CAGATTGGCGATTGCATGTTGCGCGTTCATCAGGCGACTCAAAGTGTGTTCAGCGATGAACACATGTCACGCTTTGCAGGTGCAGAAAACCCCGTTTCTGCCGGTTGTGCGAATTGTTGCCGAAAAGCTGCGATAAGTATGGGGTAAAAGTTGGCGCATTTGGAACGGCTAAGCGCTTTGTTCGACGTCGTGGATCACGGTGAACCGCCGAACAGCCCAATGTCCGACACCGTCATTGAACAAAAAGGCGCGTGGACGAATGAGGTTGGGGGTTAGAATGACGGCGTCGTAGTCGTCCTCATCAAGTTCCCACTCGACGCCGCCATTGTCATCACAGGCCAATCCGGCGTGAGGCTGCCCCGCCAGAGCCGTTTCCACGTAACGGCGTAACTGGTCGAAAGGGCAGTCGTCGACAGCGGCAAGAGGGTCCTGAGCAGGGCGTGGCGGGTCCTGTTCCCAGTCGATGCTCTCAGAAAGCCGACAGCTACATCCGAGGGTTCCTGCGTGTCGCGCCCCAAGTAGGTAGACATGGGTGTAGCCCGCAAGCGGTTTGGGTGTCCATTCGGCGGGCTCAAGTCCAAGACCGCCGTCACAAAGGTTGCCCGGCTCCGTCAGGGGATTGTTGCTCCCGATATAGACGGAGAGGCACATGTCCTCAGGCGCTTTCCGGCTCGTTCGCGGCCTCGGGTGCGGGCTCTGCCGCGTCGCCCTGTTCGGCCAGCCAGCGCTCGGCCTCCAGCGCCGCCATGCAGCCCATGCCCGCCGAGGTGACCGCCTGACGATACTTGTGATCGGTCAGATCGCCTGCCGCGAAAACGCCCGGGATCGAGGTTTCGGTGCTGTCGGGTTTGGTCACGACATAACCGCCCATGTGGGTTTCCAGCACGTCCTTGACCAGTTCGTTGGCGGGTGCGTGGCCGATGGCGACAAAGACGCCTGCGCAGGGGATTTCCGTGATCTCATCGGTTTGCACGTTGCGCACTTTCACGCCGGTCACGCCCTTGGGCATCTCGTCGCCCACGACTTCCTCAAGCTGGTGGAACCACAGCGGTTCGATCTTGGGGTTCTTGAACAGCCGGTCCTGCAGGATCTTTTCGGCGCGCAGCTCGTCCCGGCGGTGGATCAGCGTCACCTTGGAGGCGAAGTTGGTCAGGAACAGCGCCTCTTCAACAGCGGTGTTGCCGCCGCCGATCACCACGATTTCCTTGCCTCGATAGAAAAAGCCGTCGCAGGTCGCACAGGCAGAAACACCAAAGCCTTTGAATGCTTCTTCCGAAGGCAGCCCCAGCCATTTGGCACGGGCACCCGTTGCAAGAATGATGGCATCGGCGGTGTATGTGGTTCCGCTGTCCGAGTGGGCCACAAAGGGACGTTGATCGAAATCGACCTTGCTGATGATGTCGCCGATAATTTCACAGCCCATGGCGCGGGCGTGGGCTTCCATCCGGACCATCAGGTCGGGGCCTTGGACCTCGGTGTCGCCGGGCCAGTTCTCAACTTCGGTTGTCGTGGTCAACTGACCGCCCGGTTCCAGCCCCTGAACCAGAATCGGATCCAGCATCGCGCGCGAAGCATAAACGCCGGCGGTGTACCCAGCAGGGCCAGAACCTATGATGAGAACCTTAGTGTGGCGGGTGTCGGACATGCGATGTCTCCTGACCTTTGGCGTCATGTTTGGGGAACCGATATAAACCCGCTGGCCCGCAGTCGAAAGGGGTGAAAGCAACAGATGACGCAGTTGCGATCAGATGGACCTCCTGACAAGATTCTTGCGCTGTGTTGAAATATTATTGCGCACTCAGGATGCGTGGTGTAATTAACCGGCATCGATAGGGGGGTGCCATGGGAGCGCACAGGCTTGATCCGATAGATCGCAAGATCTTGGCAGAACTGCAGGCAGATGGACGCATGACCAACGTTGAGTTGGCCAAGCGCGTTGGCATTTCGGCTCCGCCATGTTTGCGCCGTGTGCGGGCCCTCGAAGAGCAAGGTTTCATCAAAGGGTATCACGCTGATGTCGAGGCCCGCGAACTGGGTTTCGAGGTGCAGGTGTTTGCTATGGTCGGACTTCAGAGTCAGGCTGAATCCGATCTCAAAGCATTTGAAGAACGCTGTGAAGGTTGGCCATTGGTTCGCGAATGCCACATGCTCAACGGCGAGGTGGATTTCATTTTGAAATGTGTCGCGCCTGATCTGAGCACCTTCCAGTCGTTTTTGACCGGCCAGCTAACATCGGCGCCAAACGTGGCGAGTGTGAAGACCTCGCTGGTTATCCGCGGCGCCAAGGACGAGCCCGGCGTTCCTTTTGACATTCTGGAAGAGCGTCTGAGCCGATCCGCATAATCGCGGGGTGAAAGGCGTCAGTTTCGTTTCCTCGAAAATCAATGGATCGACCCCGCCGCTTGGGACGGGATCGATCTTGGCTGCGTCAGTTTGTGTGTTTGGCCAGGAATTCCAGCAGCGCTTCAGGATGCTTGTTGAAAAACTGGTATCCGTCAAAGCGCTGGCCCGTGCCAAATGGCGTCTCTTGCTCTGGTCCGATCCAAACAATGTCATGTGGCGTAGGGGTTGCGTTCATGATCTCTTGGATATCGTTTTGTCCAGTCGCGTCGTTGAACGTGTAGACGTCTTTTTCGACCTGCGCATACAGCACCGGCACGGTCAGGCTTGGGATGTAGTCCAACGCTTCAGCAAATCCGAACCCGTATTTTTCGCGTTGTGCATCCAGAACCCGATCCACCAGATCAAATCCGGTTTTTGCGCGAATGAACCGATCGGTCATGTTGTATGACAATGTCGGCTGGTTCGCGATTAGTCCCTTGATCTGCGGGTTGGCAAACAACTCTGGCTCGTTCTTCCATGCAAGGAAGGTTGCGTTGGCCCCCATGCACTGGCTGAGAAACACAATCTCGTCGTCGGCAAAATCCGGGTGAGCCAGTACATACCGAAGGGATGCAGCCACGTCCTGCCATTCGGTGACGCCTGCGCCTACGGGTGCCTCGGTGCCAACCGCAGCTGAACCAATGCCGCCGTCGCTGTCCCCCTGTCCTCGGTGGTCGTACATAACGATGTTGTATCCGGCGTTATGCAGGTGTTTGACCATAGGCAGGAATTCAGCCGCGACGCCGTCGAGGCCGCTTTCGGAACCATAGCGCGTTGTTGTGAGAGGGTGGTTCACGACTACCGTCTTGTCAGAAGGTGAGGGGCTGGCGATTTCCCATGCGCTCAGGCGCACGTTGTCCGCAGTCATGATATCCACGTCTTTGAAGACCATGCCGTAGTCACCGGGATCCTTGGGGTTTTCCAAACGTGCCGGTGCAACCCGCATTTTTACAATTTGGCTGACCAGCAGATTGTTCCGCATGTCAAAGGGATTGGCGAACCAGACAAAGGCGCCGACCGCAACAGCCAAAGCGATTATCGATAACACCCAAACAACTAGCTTTTTCATTTTTGCGCTCCGGCAATATTTCCAGTGGAAATATTAAGTATTCTCGGGCTTGCGTGTGGTCAAGCGGAAATTTACAGTGGAAACATTGAAGGGAAGAATCCGTGGAAGCAGAGCGCAGTTATCATCATGGCAACCTCCGAGAGGCTTTCCTCGACGCGGCGCGCCGTCTCTTGGAGCGGGATGGCCTGACCGGGCTGTCATTGCGCAAATGCGCCGAGGTTGTCGGTGTCAGCCATACGGCTCCAAAGAACCATTTTGGTAATATGGCGGGTTTGCTGACGGCGATTGTCACTCAGGGCTATTCAGAGCTGGCTCAAATGATGACTGCTGATTTGCCCGCTGATGCCGATCGTGATCGACGGCGCGAAACAGCGCTCTTGGGCTACATCGCTTTTGCCGAGCAAAACCCGTCGCTCTACGAGCTGATGTTTTCGCGTGACCGCGTTGTGAATGATGATCCCGACCTTATGCGTCAGGTCGGGGCCTGTTTCGTGGTTCTGGCTGACATTTCAACCGACCTGGGTTGGCACCAAGGCACGGTCGATGAAATGAATGGTAAGGGGCAGGTTGCGCTTTGGAGCCTTGTGCACGGCTACGCACAACTGGTCACGGCAGGGCGGTTCAAAAAAGACAACATGAAGGGGCTGTCCATCCTCGACATCTTACCGGCCCTTGGGGCGATCAAAACGACTGATTGACGAGGCGACGCTTCAAAACGCCCATTCGAAACCGGTTTCCTTTTCGGAAATGACCCACAGCTTTTCCATGACTGACTTGTCATAGGCATGGGGCTCTAGCGTCCCTTTGCCGACAGGTCCAACCCATTCCATGCGGCCCGTGGGGCCATAGAGCGCCCGCTGTTCCAGTCCGTTTTCCGTGGCACACATGACTTCGGGGTAGGAACCTTTTTCCGCGGATTGCACCATGGGCGACAACGACATCAAATAAAACGCCACGCGTGTCATGAGGCCACCGCTGGTGCTGATGAGCGATGTGGCGGATGAACCGGGGTGGCAAACGTAGACTTCAACCGACTTTTGATTTGCGTTGATTTTGTCCTGAAGCTCATAGGCGAACATCATTTGCGCCAGCTTGCTTTGGCTGTAGGCGGGGTTGGCGCTGTAATTCTTGTCCCAGTTCATGTCATCGAACTGGATAGTCCTGAGCCCCATTTTGTATCCCAGACTTGCCACTACGACGATCCGACCACGTGATTCCTCAAGGCGATCAAAAAGCATCCCACACAGAACAAAATGGCCGTAGTGGTTGGTGCCCAGCTGGCTTTCGAACCCGTCCTTGGTGAATTTCTGTTCTGGCACCTGCGCGATTGCGGCGTTGCAAATCAGGGCATCGATGTGCGGAACCGTTTCCAGCACTTTTGCGGCGGCCTCGCGCACACTGCTCAAGTCAGCAAGGTCCATCTTGATGAAGTTGACCTGTGCGGAAGGGCCGAACTCTTGCTTGAGCGATTTGATGGCGACAACCGACTTTTCAGCGCTTCTGTTCAGCATGATTACTTTTGCCCCCTTGGACAGAAAGATGCGGCTTGCCTGAAACCCTGCACCGGCATTGGCGCCAGTGATCAAATATGTCTTTCCAGAAAGCGAGCCGAGACGATCAGGTGTCCAGCCGGTGGGCCCAAACTGTGTATCCTTCATTTCAATGTTCCTTTCATAGCAATGCATCGATTTGTGCAGTGATTGTTTGTGCTGGAATGGAAATAAGTCTCAAAGAAAGTGGAAAATAGGCGAGATCGTCGTGAATACTTGCCTGATTGTCTCATGTGGGTTGAGTATGCGTGTTGCCCCCTTTTAATGTGTCGCCATGAGCATGCAGCAGATCAAAAACATTATCGCATCCCGGATCTCCGAAGATGGATTGATAGAAACCGGCGTGAAGGGCGTGCAGGTTTTCCGCGCCACCCAGTCGATCCCTTGTGTTCCGGCGGTCTACGAACCTTGTGTTGTCGCAATCGTCAGCGGTTCCAAAGAGGCCATTCTGGATGGGGAACGCTTTGTCTATGACAACAGGCACTACCTGTGCTGCCCAATGTCCATGCCGGTCAAAGCGGGCACCCCTACGGCTTCGGCTGAAAACCCTTTGTATGGGGTATTTGTGTCGCTTGATGCGCGCATAATGTCTGAGCTCTCGATCGAAATGGAAAATGCTGTTGGCAGCATGGTTCAGGATCGCAGTGTGTCCAATGTGCAGGGTATCAAACTGGCGGCCTGGGATGCAGAGTTTACGGACGCATTGCTGAGACTGTTGAAGTTGGGGCAAAGCGAAATGGACAGCGCCGTGTTGGGGGCCTTGCGTCTGCGTGAATTGCACTACGCCATCCTGAAGGGCGAGGCAGGTTCATTCGCGCGGCAGGCTTTTGGCGCCGGAAATGCCATCGCGAGATCCATAGCGCATGTCTCTGGCAATCTGGGTGCAGCAATCTCGATCGACGAAATGGCCGCGCGGGCCGGAATGAGCCGGGCCGTCTTTCATCGAAAATTCAAGCAAGTCACGACAATGTCGCCAATTCAGTTCGTAAAAACGATGCGCCTGAACAATGCGGCCATGAAAATCGCCGCAGGGATGACGGTGAACGAGGCAGCAACGGATGTGGGGTATATCAGCCCGTCTCAGTTCAGCCGAGAGTTCAAGCGTCTCTATGGCCAGTCACCAAGGCAATGGAGCGAAGGGCACAGGGTTCCAATGGCCGTGGCCTAAGGCCCGCCGGATGGGCGCAATTGTCAGGGCAAAACAAAAGGCCACCCGCTGGGGTGGCCTTTTGATGATCCGATGATCCGAAACGCCGCAGGGCGTCTGGTATCAGCCCTGGCGTGCTTTGAAACGACGCTGGGTCTTGTTGATCACGTAGACGCGGCCCTTGCGGCGCACAACGCGGCAATCGCGGTGGCGCTTCTTGAGCGAGCGGAGCGAGTTTGCAACCTTCATGGTGCCTCTCCTTCATCTCACGGCGCGCGAGCGCCTTTGCGTTGCGTTTTGCCAAAGGCGCAAGGCCTGAGGCGGTGAATTCCATGGTGGGCGATACTGGGATCGAACCAGTGACCCCTTCGATGTCAACGAAGTGCTCTACCGCTGAGCTAATCGCCCGTATGGCCGATGCGGTTGTCATACGCCCCAAGAAAAGGGGCGCGGAAAACCGCGCCGGTGAGCGGTCTATAAAAGGAGTCGAAACCGGGATCAAGGGCTTTTGGAAAAGGATAAAATCGGTCTATGTTCTATGCAACAAGGACTGGTGAATGCCAAAGGTTTCATATCATCTTCACGAGCCAGAGGATCTGACCTCTTGCGTGGTGTTTGCCTCGCCCCATTCGGGGCGGGATTACCCTTGGACATTCATGCGCAAGACGGTTCTGGACGAACGATCCATTCGCACCTCTGAGGATGCTTTTGTAGACCGCTTGTTCGACTGCGCCCCCCAGTTTGGCGCGCCGCTACTGCGTGCCAGCGCGCCGCGTGCCTATGTCGATCTGAACAGAGCGATGGATGAACTTGACCCCGCACTGATCGAAGGCGTGCGCCGCAGTGGGCATAATCCGCGCGTGGCCAGTGGGCTTGGCGTCGTTCCTCGCGTTGTGGCGGGCGGAAAGGCGATTTACCGAGGCAAGCTGCCGCGCGTGGAAGCAGACCAGCGGCTTGCACAGATTTGGGTTCCGTATCACGCCAAATTGCAGGAATTGCTGAATCGATCCCGCGAATCTTTTGGTGAGGCCGTTCTGATCGACTGCCATTCCATGCCGCGCGAAGCGTTGGAAACGGGGGGTGGATCAGCTCCTAGACCACAGATCGTTATCGGCGATAGGTTTGGCGCTTCGGCCTCCGGGCTTTTGGTGGATCGCGTCGAGGCGGCTTTTGCCTCAGCTGGTTTCATCGTGGCGCGGAATACACCGTTTGCCGGGGCTTACACGACGCAGCAATACGGTAGGCCGTCACGCAATCAGCACGCCATCCAGATCGAAATCGATCGTTCGATCTATATGGATGAGGCTGCGATCAAGCCCAACAAGGATTTTCACGCGGTACGCAAGCTTTTGCGCGGGGTTATTCTGGAAATTGCGGCGATGGGCGCGCGCGATCAAAGATTGGCCGCCGAATAGGTCCATACCCATCTCATGCAAATAAAAACCCCGCAAAGCAGGCTCACGACTGCTAAGCGGGGCGTTACCATGTACACAAAAATTGGTCTGGAGAGGACCAACGAAAACATGTGTCTTGGATAATGTGCGTTATGTATCGATCAAGCTGTCGATCACCTCGCGTGTTGTACGGGTCATGCTGACCTGGCCGAAATCCTCCAGCCCTTCGATGTTAGGGAAGAGCGATAGGAACAGGGCGCGCATGTTGTTGCCGACCAATTGGCTGGCGGATTTCCCGGGATGGTAAGTTTCCATCTCGATGCCACCAATGTTCAGCGTCGTGTGTTGGCGAACCATCAGATGGTAGAGCTGAACGGTACCGCCGGGCGTGACCTGAACAAACCGGTCGCCATCGGCGTAGTCGGTAATTGGTGCCAGAACGGCCTCTTGGCCCAGAAGACGGGTCAGTTTTGAATGCCGAACCGTGTGCCGCGCGGCGGGGCCAACCATGAGATCCATCGCCGGCTTGCCCAGGCCACAGGCATCGGTGGTGATGCGGGTCAGGTGGGTCAGCGTGGTGCCGTCATCGCTGCGACCGGGGATATAGGTGGTAGAACCGATCCAAGTCACGGGCTCTGAACCCTGCGCGGTCTCGATGTAGTCGCCGGGCAATAGGTCTTCGATGGCGACGGGGCCGCGAACGGTGGGAATCAATGTGCCCCGCGCAAATGCAGCGGCGCATTCCTCGAACAACTGGGTTGCTGGCGCGACGTGCGATTTACTGACAATTGAGAGGTTCGGCATGAGCGCCGCGATCTCATACTTGCGCATCAGGGATACTTTGCCCGGCGCTCCGCCGTCATTCATAGGCGATTCCGGTCTCGGAACCCGAAGCGAAAGCGTATGATCGGCTCTGTCAAAGCCTGGCTGAAGGCTGGCCATGTGAACACCCTTTGGGTTGGTCACATCCGTGCTGGCCCCCACCAACAACGACGAAAGGACGATTGCGTGTCGTTGGGTCTATAAAGCCGGAATGCCTCTGCTACGTCAAAATTGATGTCAATTTTAGTCGTATCGAGGCCTCAATGATTTTGATTTTGGTAAATTGTTCACCAATGGAAAACGAAAACGCCACATTTGGGCCGATGGCCAAACGTGGCGACTCGAATCGGAAGGCGTGGAATTGCCGTTTTGGTCTGCCGTTCAATCAGGCTGTGCGGCGGACGGGCTGAGGGGCGCTGTCGCGCTTGGCAATGAATTCGGCCCGGCGTGCACCGCGCGCCCAAGGCATCGCTGGTGTCGACTGTTTCGCATTCTCAGTGATCGACTTGATGAAACGGGTTTTCATTGTTTTGCTCCTGCCCCGGCGCACTTGGCCGACATTCATGTTCTTTGATTGTGAATGTCGACTTCAAATAGGGCGCACTTGTGACAGAGCGGGGACAATACTGCGGAAAGGTGACGTTTGTTTTGGGGCGAGCGCTAAAGCCGGATGGCTGAAATCAGGCGGCCATAGTCGGCTTCTTTGGCATGCGTCGAACGTCGGTAGGAAAAGAACCTGTCTGGATCAGAATAGGTGCAATGGCGTGTCCATTCCGCGCTGACGCCGGCCTGTCGCAGGCAATGCAATCCAAAGCCCGGCAGATCGAATTGAACACGGTCGTCGGCGCCACCGGCAAAAAAGCGGCCGTTTTCGCCGTCGAGGTCCAGAAATGCCTCTAGGAATTCAGGACCCACTTCATAGGCTCTTTGACTGATCGACGGCCCGATTACTGCATGAATGCTGTCCCGGTTCGCGCCGATCGCAACCATGGCGTCTACGGTTGCTTCCAAAACGCCCAATTGCGCGCCGCGCCAGCCGGCGTGGGCCGCACCGATCACGCCAGCGTCCCTGTCGGCGAACAGAACCGGTTGGCAATCTGCCGTCAGGATCGCAAGCGCAATCCCCGGTGTCGCGGTTACGAGCGCGTCAGCCTTGGGGCGTTCGCCTACGATGGGCGCCGTTACGGTCACCACATCAGGCGAATGCACCTGATGAACCGTGACCAGATGATCGGGCGCGACTTCCATGGCTTCGGCAACCCGAGCACGGTTGATTGCAACCACATCGGTCTGATCTGATGAGCCCGGGCCGCAATTCAAACCCTGAAACACGCCAGAAGACGCGCCGCCGCGCCGCGTGAAAAAGCCGTGGCGTATGTCGCCCAGACTGTCAGCCGTGATGATTTCCAGTGTCATGGGTCGACTCCGGGTGGCAATGGGCTGTCCTTTGGAAACAGCGCGAGCGTCTTGAACAGCGAACCCATTTCCTGCGGATGCGTCAACCGTCGATGTGCTGCGATATGCGATTCAAGCGCGGTTCCGGCCAGATTTTTGGCGAGCGCCTGCGCACGCGCCGTGATGCCAAGACGTTCAAGGAACACGCCTTGTGTTGTCATGGCTGAATGCGCGGCGGGTTCTGCCGCCTTGGCAATGGCTTCGAAATCGACATGCGCTGTGAGATCGGCCTTTCCCGGCTCTTTGAACGGATCGGTTGGTTGATGCTGGTATAGCGCCTGAAACGTATCACCGATGGATCGCCAATCCCCATAGTCGATCATAAATGCGACGCCGCCCTGTGCAGCGATGTGCTGGCCAATCGCGGCTGCGATATTCTGCGCCGGTGCGCAGGTTTCGACGATTTGTCCCGTGGCGGTGTCTTCAAGCCGGTGGTCGAGGGCAGCATGCGGTGCGGCATCGGTCAGCCCGAGCGTCAGCGCGCCGTCCTTCACGCCAATGACCCGTTCGCGCCATCCATGATCATCTCGTTGAAACTGACGAATTGGAAGCGCGTCCAGAAATTCATTGGCGACCAGAAACATGGGAAGATCTGGCAAATCCTGCAGGTCGGACACCCAGGTTGGTTTTTGCGCAGACAGCGTTTTTTCCTGAACCGCTCGCAAGGTCCCAGAGGCTTCGAGCAGGTAAAGGTGCACCGCATCGTGAAATCCGGGCACGGCGGCCGTAACACGCAGAATGTCTGCCATGAGGGTGCCGTGACCGGGGCCCAACTCAGCCAAGACAAAGGGTGCGGGCCGGTCTTGGTCAAGCCAGCATTGCGCAAGCGCAAGCCCAAGCATTTCACCGAACATCTGACTGATTTCCGGAGCAGTCGTGAAATCGCCAGACTGCCCGATCGGGTCTGAGGTGGTGTAGTAGCCATGCTCGGGATGCAGGAGACAGGCCGACATGTATTCAGCGATTGTCATCGGTCCTGTCCGGCTGATTTGCCGGATCAGAATGTCGTGCAGTGGAGTCATGGGTGTCTCTTGGCCCGCTGGATGAGCCATAGGCCAAACGCGAT
Source organism: Paracoccaceae bacterium (assembly GCA_020630695.1). Taxonomy (GTDB): domain Bacteria; phylum Pseudomonadota; class Alphaproteobacteria; order Rhodobacterales; family Rhodobacteraceae; genus Thalassococcus_A; species Thalassococcus_A lentus. The sequence continues at coordinate 10,886 of JAHDIS010000027.1, forward strand.
CATTGGCAGTGTGAGAATTTGACCCATGGTCAAACCATAGCCACCGATGTGCAGTGCCAGCCCCAAAGGATTGCCCTCGGTTACGAATTGCGCATCGGGTTGGCGAAAAAACTCCACAATGAACCGAGACAGGCCGTACCCAGCCATGAATGTGCCTGCCAGCGTGCCGGGTGCTTTGAACGCTGAACGAGAGGCGAGCCAAACCAGAACGATGAACAAAATCAGGCCTTCGAGCGCGGCCTCGTAGAGCTGTGATGGATGCCGCGCGCAGAGCTCTCCGACGGCTTGTCCGCAGGCCTGCGCGGATTGCCCGGGAAAGATGACCGCCCATGGCACATCGGTTGGGCGGCCCCAAAGCTCCGCGTTGACAAAATTCGCAAGCCGCCCCAACAGCAATCCGATCGGCGTTGCAAGCGCGAGCATGTCGGCGGTTTGCAGAACCGGCGCATTGGTTTTGCGGCATGTCCATAGCGCGGCGACGATGACCCCCAGAAGACCGCCGTGAAACGACATTCCCCCGGTCCAGATCATCGGAATTTCCAGCGGGTTCTGCAGGTAGTATCCCGGTTGATAGAACAAAACATAGCCGAGCCTGCCACCGAGGATGATTCCCAGTATGACAGCGGTCAACAGATCTTCGACCTGATCACGGGTCATGGGGGGCGTTTGGGCGGGCCAAAGATGAGGCCGGGACACCGTGGCCAACGCAATCCGCCAGCCGATGAGAATGCCTGCGATATAAGCCAGCGCATACCAGCGCAGGGCAAAGGTCAGACCAAAAAGCGAGATCGAGAAAATCTCGGGAGACAGATCGGGAAAGGGAATTACAGCGTGCATGCGTCCTGTTGCCTCTGCCAGAGCAGGGAAGTCAAGGTTGAGACTCGGGCAGCAAGGCCCCATATAGATATCAGGAAACGATGGAGCGACTTATGCAGACACGCAACAAGGTATTCGAGGACATCTCGCAGCTCATGACGAATGCCATGGGTGTCGCGCAGGGCGCCAAGGACGAAGCCGAAACGGCGATGAAGTCGCTGGTGGACCGTTGGTTGGCGGATCGTGATTTCGTGACCCGTGAGGAATTTGATGCGGTGCGCGCGATGGCCCAGAAAGCCCGTGAAGAGAATGAAGCGTTGAAGGCTCGCCTCGACGCACTTGAGGCGAAATCCTGAGAAAGACGCTTGGCGCTCGCGCCCGTGGGGCGCGTCGCCCCGCCCGCCGTCCCATGTATTGGGGCGCTGCCCCCGCCGCGGCTACGCCGCCGCGCCCCCGGGATATTTTCAGCACAAAGAAGCTGTGAGCCAAGACTGCCAGACTGAAGGGTCGGACTGTTCTGCAAGTCCGATCCCTATGAGATGGGCCTTGGTCCTCTTCGCCGGTTTAATGTCGGTTTGAGATCCCACGCAGTGCACTTCCCAGCTTTTGCCGGAAGGGGCATCGACCCAGCCTTTGAGTCGGAAAAGGCTGTCTGGTCGCGTGTTCAGGGCTGCCCGCAAGTCTGGCGCGGTCATGGACCGAGCGGGACATCCGCTCCAATTGGTATAGGCGGGATGGGGAATGGTTTTTCGGCTGGGTGTCGAGACCGGTCTTTGATCCAGCAGAAGCGGAGCCAAGGGGACCTGAGTTGCCAAGTTTTGCGTTGTCCGATCAGGCAGAAACGCCGGGGTCGTTGCGGATTTCGAGATCAGCAGCAATTGGGCGGCTTCGGCCTGGCCGCGGATCTGGGCGCCGATCTTTGCATCCTGGCTTAGGGTATCCCAAGTGAGGCCGTCGATAACCGTGGCGATGCCACCATAGGCCAGTTCCGGTTCAGTCAGAGCGGCATTCGCGATCGCGGCGGGGTCGCCAATGCCAGAGGCCTCGATCAGCAAGTGGTCAGGACGGGCCGGTCTGTCCAGAATGTCGCCGATGGCCATGAACAGATCCGCGCCCATGGTGCAACAGACACATCCATTTGTAAGCGCAATGGTATCGTCTGTACGCGATTCCAAAAGCGCTGCGTCTATGTTTACCGCGCCGAAATCGTTCACCATGATCATGAGACGCTGCCCATGCGCTTCGGACAACAGCCGGTTCAGCACCGTTGTCTTGCCAGCGCCCAGATAGCCCCCGATCACCGTCAGTGGCAGGCGCATCACAGCAGGTGAACCGTTCCGCCCAACACCGTTCCATGCACGGGGATGTCGCACAGAGTTTCTGGTGTGGTTTGGGTTGGGTCTGCCCCAAGGACAGCGAAATCGGCGCGCTTGCGCGTTTCGATGCTGCCGATTTCGTGATCCATACCAAGGGTGAATGCAGCGCCCAAAGTGATTGCATAAAGCGCTTCTTGTACCGAAAGCCTTTGTGCTGCGCCCAGCGTCTGCCCGGACATTGTTTGGCGATTGACGGCGCACCACGCAGTAAAGAGAGGTCCCATTGGTGTCACCGGTGCGTCGGAATGAATCGCCAGATTCACGCCCGCATCCAGTGCCGCGCGGCAGCCATCCATGGAGGCGGCCCGGTCCGGTCCGATGGTCTGGGCCACGTGCTGATCGCCGAAATACCAGATATGATTGGCGAAGAGATTGACGCACAAATCCAGTTCTCTGGCGCGGGCAAACTGAGGCGCGTCCATCATTTGGGCGTGTTGCAGAACATGTCGCAGGCCGGGACGCGGGTGGGCTGCTTTGGCCTCGGCCAGAGCGTCCATGACCACTTCGGAGGCTTCGTCGCCATTGACGTGGATGTGCATGGGTAGACCCGCGCGCTGCATTTCAAGGCAAAGAGCGTGGATCATATCGGGGGCTGTGTTCCAAATGCCGTTGGGCTGTCCGCCGATATAGCCGGGCCAGCGTACCCGGGCCGTCCAGCCTTGGATCGAGCCATCCGTCATCAGCTTGATCGCGCCAAGGCGCAGTTTTTCGGTTGACTGTTCGCGCAGGGCGAGGGCCTTTGCAGCATTTGCCTCTGGTGCTTCGGTGGTGCCCAAGGCCGGAACCAGCCGCAGCGGGAAATCGCGATCGGCAGTGATGCGATGCAGTAGACCGATGTCGGATTCTTCGATGGTGGAAAACAAATCTGTCGCCGTCGTAACGCCAACGCGCTGGCAAACCTTGGCATAGCTGCGAACTGCGTCCTCGCGCAGGCTAAGTGCCCGGAAGTCAACGCCAAGTCGCCGCATGACCGGGAACATCGCAGCCATTTCCTGAAGCTCGCCCGTAGGTTCGCCATCCGCGCCCATAACAACGCCTTCGACATTGGTGTGCGCGCCGTAACCGACAAGGTCGAGAGCGGCTGAATTGGCACAAAGCAAATGGAAGTTTGAGAACATCACCATGATTGGACGGTCTGCGCTGACCGCGTCGAGATGACGGCGGGACAGCCTTTCGTCGCTCAGAAATATAGGATCGAGGCCCCAGCCGACGAGCGGTTTGCCTTTGGGCAGTTTCGAATCTGCTTCGGTCAGCCGTTCCACCACGGCATCCAGGGTGTCGAGCCCACTCCAATGCTGGCCCTCGGGGTCTGTGCGGTCGTGATAGCCGACATAGGTGTAGTCCCAGATGGCACCGGCCATCATATGGGCGTGACCTTCGACAAACCCAGGCATTAACACCTTGTCTGCCAGTTCGTTGTTCAATGTGCCGCCGCCCCAAGGATTGGCGCATTCTGCATCTCCGACGGCAAGAATATAGCCGTCTCGTACTGCGACATGGGTCGCCTCGGGTTGATTTGGATCCATTGTGATGATTTTGCGAGCGGCAAAAACAGTGATGTCCGACATAGAGGCCTCCGGGGTTTCATCCCTAGGGTTAGACAAGGGTTGATAGTAGCAAAAATGCTTTTACTGTCAGCGTAAGCGACAAAAAATGTGAGATTGCTGTTGAATTTTACGCTCAAGCAAATGCGGTATCTCGTGACGGTTCTGCACAGAGGATCGATCGCACAAGCCGCCAAGGAATTAAATATATCTCAGAGTTCAATCGTTGCTGCGATTGATCTTATGGAGGCAGAGCTGGATCAACAGCTGTTCCGCCGAATTCCGGCGAAAGGACTGGTGGCGACGGATTTGGGCCATGCGGTTGGGGCAAGGATCGAAAGCTTTCTGGATGAAGCCAGAATTCTGGAATCGGATTTGATGAGTTTGACCGGTAGTCCGTCAGGCGTGTTGCGCATGGGCTGCTATGCGCCATCGGCACCCTATGTGTTGCCGCCGATTCTAAAGGCCATTCGCGCAGCTTATCCGCAAATCCGTGTCGATCTGCGCGAGGGTGACATGCAAAGTATCAACGAGATGCTGGCAGAGGGTGTGGTCGACGTTGCCTTGACTTACAAACGCGAAACGCCTGAACGGCAGCCGTTCGAAGCCATGTTCCGCGCGACACCCTGGGCTTTGATTCCGGCAACCGAACAGTTGGCGCAGGCCAAGACGGTCAGTCTGGCGGATTTGTCAAAAATGCCCATGATCCTTTTGGATCTTCCGGGCACGCGCCGATATTTCATGGGTCTATTTGATAACCGCGATCTGGCTGTTGATGTCGCTCATACGACGAAATCCAGCCTCGTGCTGAGGGGGCTGGTCGGGGCCGGGTTCGGGTTTTCGCTCTTGAATATTTGCGGGCCGACGGACCGAGACGGATCCGGTGGCTATGTTGCCCTTCCTGTCATCGATGCCGAAGACGCCCCCCGGTTTGGTTTGGCCTATTCCGCCAGTTCCGCCCGATCCAGTTTGGTGCAATCCGTCTTGCAAACCTGCAGGGAAGTTGGGCAGGCGGGCGCGTTTTCGCATCTAATCATGGCAGACAGCTAAGTTTATAAAATGTGGTGCACAGTATCAGAAAACACGGTTTTCTGTGTTTAGTGCCCCGGCTAGGCTTTGGATCAAGAGACAAAAGTCCAACCGGGAGAATCTGATGACCTACTTCAAGAGTATTCTAAGCGCCGCACTGTTGAGTGCGACCGCGCTGACCGCTCCGGCGGCCTTTGCTGATGGTGGAACCTTGGTGATTGCATCCACGCAGGTGCCACGTCACCTGAACGGATCGGTACAATCTGGCATTGCGACGGCAATTCCATCCACCCAGATTTTCGCATCACCCCTGCGCTATGATGAAAACTGGGAACCGCAGCCTTATCTGGCGGAAAGCTGGGACGTGGCCGATGATGGTATGAGCGTCACACTGAACCTCGTAAAGGGTGCAACGTTCCACGACGGAGAGCCGGTCGAAGCCGAAGACGTCGCTTTCTCGATCATGAACACCAAGAACAATCACCCGTTCCAGTCGATGTTTGCACCGGTCGACACCATTGATACACCCGATGCGCACACTGTGGTGATCAATCTGAGCAAACCGCATCCCGCACTTTTGCTGGCCCTGTCTCCGGCTCTGGCGCCGGTGCTGCCCAAGCACATTTACGATGACGGCCAAGACCCAAAATCGCATCCGGCCAATTCGGCGCCGATCGGTTCGGGGCCCTTCATGCTCGAAGAATTCACGCCCGGCGAAGCCGTCATTCTGAAAAAGAATCCGAACTTCTTTATCGATGGCCGCCCGATGCTGGATGAAATCATCATCCGCATCATCAAAGACCCATCGGCCTTGCTGATCGCGATGGAAAACCAAGAGGCGGACATGTATCCGTTTATGGCAGGCAGCCAGGAAATCCGCCGTTTGGAAAAGGCTGAACATCTGGGTGTGACCTCTGACGGCTATGCGGCGGTCGGTCCGATCAACTGGCTGGCGTTTAACACCAAGTCGGAAAAGCTGAGCGATCCCAAGGTACGTCAGGCGATCGCCTACGCCGTCGACCGTGATTTCATCACGAAGGCCCTGCATCGCGGTGTTTCCAGCCCGCAGCGCGGCCCGATCATCGAAGGCTCGCCATTCTTTGACGAGAGCATTCCCGCCTATGATGTTAATCTCGACAAGGCCAATGCTCTTATGGCTGAAGCCGGGTTTGGCGACGGAATGGATCTGACGGTCGACTATATTCCGGGACCCAAAGAACAGCAGCAAAGCGTTGCAGAGTACCTCAAGTCACAGCTGAAAAAGATCGGCATCAATGTGACCGTACGTGCCGCGCCAGACTTCCCGACATGGGCCGGTCGCGTTAGCTCTTATGACTTTGAACTGACAATGGACGTGGTGTTCAACTGGGGTGATCCGGTGATCGGTGTGCACCGCACCTACCTGTCCGACAATATCCGCGAAGGCGTGATCTGGTCCAACACGCAGCAGTACAGCAACGCCAAGGTGGATGAGTTGCTGAACATGGCCGCTGTCGAACTGGACTCTGCCAAGCGCGCCGCGCTCTACGCTGAATTCCAGCAGTTGGTTGCAACCGACTTGCCGGTCTACTGGATCAACGCGCTGCCGTACCACACGGCCTATGACAAGCGGCTCCAGAACGTGCCTGTGGGCATCTGGGGCAGCATGCACCCAATGGATACCGTCCACTGGGGCGAGTAACACCAATTGCAGTTGGCCAGGGTTTGCACAGACCTTGGCCAACCGCACAGACTTTGGCCGTCCGCGCCTGAGCGAATGGCCTATGGATTTCAAGGCCTTCCGAAACCCGGCCTGAACTGACGACGTTTTCCAGCAAAGGCTGACTGTATGTCCGGCTTCCTGACACGGCGAATACTCTACGGGCTGATGCTAATGCTCGGGGTCGTTGTCCTTAACTTTCTGCTCATACGTCTCGCTCCGGGGGATCCGGCGGTGGTCATTGCCGGCGAAATGGGTGGTGCGACCGAAGAAATGCTGGAAAGCATTCGTGAGGAATACGGTCTCAATGAGCCGGTTCTGGTGCAGTTGGGCATCTATCTGGGCAATGTGATCCGGGGTGATCTGGGCGAGAGTTTCTTTTTCAACCAGCCTGTCGCGGGCCTGATTGCGCAAAGGATAGGGCCGACGATCCTGCTGGTCATCACCGCCCAACTCTTGTCAATTCTGCTTGGTGTTTTCCTTGGGGTTTTGGCCGCGCGCAAACCGGGCGGATTGATGAGCGCCTTTGTCTCTGTCTTTGCGACGATCGGCTATGCCGTTCCCGTCTTTTGGACGGGGATCATGTTGATCATCCTGTTTGCATCGGTCTTTCCGATTTTCCCTGTCGAAGGCATGGCCAGCGTCAAGCTGCGGGATGCGCCGTGGTATGTTCAATGGGCTGATATCGCGCACCATCTGATCCTGCCTGCCTTTACCCTCGCGATCATCTATCTGGCGCAATACGCGCGGCTATCCCGCGCCTCGATGCTCGAGGTGCTGGGATCCGACTACATCAGAACAGCACGGGCCAAGGGTGCCGCAGAACGCACCGTTTTGTTCCGCCATGCTCTGCGGAACGCCGCCTTGCCAATCCTGACTGTTGCCGGACTGCAGTTCGGCAACCTGATTTCCGGTGCCTTGCTTGTCGAAACGGTTTTCAATTGGCCGGGGATGGGGCGATTGGCCTTCGACAGCATTCTGAGGCGGGACTATCCGACGATCATGGGGGTTCTGTTCTTTGCCTCGGCAATGGTCGTCGTGGCCAATATTCTGACCGACCTCAGCTATCGACTGGCTGATCCACGGCTGAGGGGGCGAACATGAGCGGGCTCGAAAACGACAACACGCTGGTGGCGGAAAGCCCGGCACGCGAAGCATGGCGCATGTTCCGGCGCAACATCCCGGCCTTGGTCGGGCTCGCCATTCTGACCGTGATCGTCGTGCTGACGCTGTATGGAACCCTGATCTACTCAGGCGATCCCTATGAAATCGTCTGGGCCCCGCACGAGCCACCCGGGGTTACGCCCGAGTTTCCTTTGGGGACGGATTATCTGGGCCGCAATATCGTCGCCGGGATTCTGGCAGGCGGCGGTCCGACCCTTGCTGTGGGGGCTGCTGCGGCGGCGATCACCATGGTCATTGGCATCAGCCTTGGGGCATTGGCCGGGTATTTCGGAGGCTGGGTCGATAATCTGCTGATGCGGATCACCGAGTTTTTTCAGGTGTTGCCTGCATTGCTGTTCGCAATGGTTCTGGTGACACTCTTCAGCCCGTCCTTGTGGACCATCGCGATAGCTATTGGTGTGGTCAGCTGGCCGCAAACAGCGCGCCTCACACGAGCTGAGTTTCTCAAGATCAAAGAGCTCGAATACGTAACCGCGGCACGGGCCATCGGGGCCAAGAATGGCCGGATCATGTGGCGTGTGATCCTGCCCAACGCAGCACCGCCGCTGATTGTGTCCGCAACCCTGACGATCGGCGTCGCTATTCTGTTCGAAGCGGGTTTGTCTTTTCTTGGTCTTGGCGACCCCAATGTCATGAGCTGGGGGCTGATGATCGGTGCAAACCGCGAATATATCCTAGACGCGTGGTGGCCTGTGACCTTCCCGGGCCTCGCGATTTTTCTGACGGTGTTTTCGGTCAGCTTGATCGGCGACGGCCTGAACGACGCCTTTAATCCAAAGCTGAGGGAACGATGAGCCTGCTGGAGATAGAAGACCTGCGGGTGACGTTCAGCACGCGCCATGGGGTTGTGACCGCGCTGGACGGTGTGTCGCTGTCGCTCGAAGCCGGCGAAACACTGGCCGTGGTGGGTGAAAGCGGATGCGGCAAGTCTATTACCGCGCTTTCGACAATGGGATTGATCCCTATGCCCCCGGGCCGCATCGCAGGTGGTGCAATAAGGCTGGCCGGAGAAGACCTGACGCGCGCCAGCGATGCCCGGCTTCGGGCCATGCGCGGTGCAGAAATCGCCATGATCTTTCAGGAGCCCATGACCAGCCTCAACCCGGTATTCACCGTTGGGCACCAAATCGCCGAGGCCATTCTTTTGCATCAGACCGTCAGCCGGGACCAAGCATGGCGCGATGCTGTTGCCCTGCTGGACCGTGTTGGCATTCCCAGCCCTGATGCTCGGGCGCGGGACTATCCCCATCAACTGTCTGGGGGCATGCGCCAAAGGGTGATGATCGCAATGGCTGTGTCTTGTCGCCCCAAGGTGCTGATCGCGGATGAGCCGACGACCGCGTTGGATGTCACCGTACAGGCGCAGATTTTTGATCTGCTCAACGAAATTCAGCATGATTTTGGTGCCGCCGTTCTGTTGATTACACATGACATGGGCGCTGTGTCGGAAATGGCAGATCGCGTGGCAGTCATGTATGCAGGCCGTGTGATCGAGACAGGGCAGGCGGATGATGTGCTCGATCATTCGCGCCATCCCTATACACAGGGTTTGATCGATTGCATTCCCTCGGTCGATCACGGCGGGGCCTTGCGCGAAATTCCCGGAGTTGTGCCGCCACTCCATTTGCTCGGTGCAGGATGCGCCTTTGCAGAGCGCTGTGATCATGCCCGTGATCAATGCCGGTCGGCCAAACCTGGCCTGCGCGAAACTGGGGGGCATCTTGCAGCCTGCCATGGCGCTGCGGAGGGTTGGCTATGACCGCTTTGCTGGATGTGCAAAACCTGAGCGTTGAGTTTTCACTGCCTCGGCCCGCTCCGTTCCAACCGCGCCCTGTTCTAAGGGCTGTGCGGGGCGTGTCGTTTACGCTGATGCCGGGGCGGTCCCTTGGGATCGTGGGTGAATCCGGCTCTGGAAAAACCACGACGGCCATGGCCGCTATTCGGCTGGAAGAGGCCGCGGGCGGGCAGGTGCTGTTCCAGGGCGACGATCTGCTGACGCTCAGTCCCGAGGACATGCGCCAGCGGCGACGCGACATTCAGCTGATTTTCCAAGACCCCTATTCGTCATTGAACCCGCGTGCTCGGGTGGGTGACATCGTTCGCGAGCCCTTGGATTTGTTGCAGGTCGGCACCGAAGCCGAGCGCCGTGACACTGTTCAGGAATTGTTTGAAAAGGTCGGGCTGCGACCTGATCAGCTGAGTCTTTTCCCGCACCAGTTTTCCGGCGGTCAGAGGCAGCGCATTTCAATTGCGCGTGCCTTGGCCCCCGGTCCAAAACTGTTGGTCTGCGACGAACCCGTCAGCGCTTTGGACGTGGCCATTCAGGCGCAGATATTGAACCTGCTGGCGCGATTGCAGGATGAAATGGGGCTGTCATACCTGTTTATCAGTCATGATCTTGGTGTGGTGCGCCATGTCTGTCAGGACGTTGCGGTAATGTATCTTGGGCAGATCGTCGAACTGGCCTCGTCCGAGGCATTGTTTGCAGCGCCGCAGCACCCGTACACACAGGCCCTGCTCGCGGCGGCACCTTCGATGACACGGCGCAAGTCGCGGGGCTTTACCCGGCCGATGAAACTCAAGGGTGATCCTCCCAGCCCGATCAATCCGCCAACGGGCTGCGCCTTTGCCGAGCGTTGCCCCAAGGCGCAAAGCCTGTGCCGGGAAACGGCTCCGGTCTTGGCTGGTGATGCGCACCAGACGGCGTGTCATTTTCCGGGGTAAGGGGTAGAGATTTCAGGGTTTGGCAGGGATCAGTTGCTGCATCACACCTACGACGACCAAATAGATTGACGTGGCCACCAAACCCCAATGGGCCCAGCTGTCGGGATGGAAATCCACCCATGCGGCCCAGCCTGCAAAGAATGTCCACGCAAGCGCAATCGGCAGTGACAACCAACGCCAGCGTTCGGTCCGGACCGGGTGAATGAACTTGAGCGGCAAGAACATGGCCCATGCAAGCGCGGCAACCAATCCGAGTGAAACCCAGAAATTCGGTTCAATCGCAAAGAGCACCAGCACCAGCATGTTCCAACAGCCGGGGAAGCCATGAAACGAATTGTCCGACGTCTTCATTCGGGTGTCGGCAAAATACATTGCACTGGCAAAGGTGATGACGATGATCGCAAACCACCCGGTCCAGCCGGGCAGCAGCCCCGATTGGAACAGGGCGAAAGCTGGAATGAAGACGTAGGTCAAATAGTCGATGATCAAATCTAGCAGGACACCGTCAAAGCGCGGCGCATAGGTTTTCACATCGTATTTCCGGGCCAATGGGCCGTCGATTCCATCAACGGCAAAAGCGACCACGAGCCACAGGAACATGATGGACCATTGCTCCTGCGCTGCTGCGAGCAACGCAAGCATGGCAAAGACTGCACCGGTGGCTGTGAGGAGGTGTACGAAGAGCGCGCGCATTTGCATTGTCATGGGACTGTCATGGACGAAATGCGCACCGGTTGCAATTGCACTGGAAGAACAGGCTTACCTTAAGTCAGAAAACGATAATCCAAACACAATCGGGTTGCCCGGAAAACGCGGTGCCGCTTCAGCCATCAACGCCGTTCTTGGGCGGGTCAGTCATCAATCTCGCCAAGGCGTCCAGTTCCATGCCGTGACCTTCGCCAATGCGCTGAGCCGCGCGTAGGCGCACGTCATCCGGTTTGTTCTGGTTCAGTTTCCAGGTGCTTTGCATGTCGTGAATTTCAAATCGAAACGGCAAAATCATCCGCATCATTCTGTCACGAACCTCTGCATCCATTTTGTCGAGCGTCCAAGGTGTTTTGTTCAGCCCCGCTTCGAAACCGGCGCTTTGGTCTACCAGTGTTTGCTCCATCTCTTTTGCTGGCAGTGCATGCAATGTGCCGATCAAGTGTACCGCGACATAGTTCCATGTGGGCACCTGATCCGGCACTTCGTACCAGTCCGGAGAAACGTATCCGTCTGGCCCGCTGACGGCGATCGTGGCCGGAATGCCGTCTTGAACAACGCGGCAAATCGGGTTGGAGCGCACAAGATGCAACCGCGCGTAGGTGGCGTTGGCAGACAGCAGGAACGGAACATGCGACAACAAGGGTGTTGTATCAGTCGAGATCGCAAGAATGCCAAAGCCGCGTGATCGGGCGAACTCGAGACTTCTTGTTGCTTCGGCTTTTCTGAAAATCGGATTGGGGTGCATCACAAGTTCCAAGACAATTGGATCGTGTTGCCTTTTGCCGAAGCCGATCATCGGCTGTCACGCAAAACATTGTATCGATACGAAACGCGTTGGCGACTTGTTCAGCGCTCAGGCGCGCGCGACGTTCTTTTTCCGCTGGCTCCACACCGCGAAGGTTTTGGCGTTAACCGCATCCAACACAATGTACACCGCTGCAGCCCAAGGAAATGTAACCACGAATTCTATCGTCGCGTGATGGAAGCTTGTGGCCTCCTTCGTCGAATACAGGCTGACCAACAGTCCTACGAAAAGCATCCCCGAAATACGCACGCGTTGACGTTCGGGTGTGTCGCATAGCGTGAAGACCCTCTCAAGCAGCAGCCTGCCTGGAAGGACAATTATCATCATCAAGGCGACCACTTTGTCCTCGTGGTTGAGGACTTCGGGGGCACGGATGGCAAGCCACATAATCAAGCACAAATAACATGCCGCCGTTACCAACCCGATGGCAGTCAGGTAGGAATAAAGCCGTCTGGCTTCCGTCTCTTTGCGTGTCATACGGATGTCGTAGACCCGAACCAAGGCAACACTATGACAAAATTTTTGCGGTTTCAGGCCGCGGTTAACTGACCGTTTTCGAAACCCTGAACCTGGGTCTGAACGATGGTACCAACGGTTTGGGGGGCGTCAAAGCGCACTTCGGCGAATTGTTCAGTTCTTCCCATATCAACCGACTCCATCAAGACCGCATGATGCCTGCCCACTTGCGACTGCAAATGTTTGAGCACCGCGGCAGATCCTGCAGCACGCAGTTTTGCGGCACGCGCCTTGATCGTGTTGCCGTCGACCTTGTTGGGAATTTTCGCTGCGGGCGTTCCGGGACGGGCAGAATATGGGAAGACATGCAGCCAGGTCAGATCGCAATCTGCCACAAGGCGCAGTGAGTTTTCGAAATGCGCGTCAGTTTCGGTCGGAAAGCCCGCGATAATGTCCGCGCCAAAGGTCATGTCCGGACGCAGCTTGCGCGCTTCTTCGCAGAACGCGATCGCGTCATCACGCAGATGCCGACGTTTCATCCGTTTCAAAATCAGGTCGTCACCATGCTGAAGCGAGAGGTGAAGATGTGGCATAAGCCGTTGTTCCGTGGCGATTGCCATCATCAGGTTTTCGTCAGCTTCTATGCTGTCGATCGAACTGATGCGCAGGCGTGGAACGTCGGTCAGGCGCAATATGCGCATCACAAGATCGCCCAGCCGCGGTTCGCCGGGCAAGTCAGCACCCCAGGACGTCAGATCGACGCCGGTAAGAACCACCTCGTTGTAGCCCTCTTGGACAAGCCGTTTGATCTGATCGACAACGACCCCGGCGGGAACCGAGCGCGAGTTGCCCCGGCCATAGGGAATGATGCAGAAAGTGCAGCGGTGATCACAGCCGTTCTGGACTTGGACATAAGCGCGGCTTCTGGAGCCAAAGCCATCAATCAGATGCGCGGCTGTTTCGGTCACTGACATGATGTCATTGACTTGAATCCGTTCGGTCTGGCCGATGAAATCTGCACCTAGGCCCTGCCAGGTCTCGGGGGCCATTTTCTCGGTATTGCCGATCACGGCATCGACTTCATCCATGGCCGCGAAACTGTCAGGATCGATCTGTGCAGCGCAGCCGGTCACAATGACCTGAGACGACGGGTTTTCACGCCGCAGCCGACGAATTTCCTTGCGGGCCTTTGCAACCGCCTCGTTCGTGACGGCGCAGGTGTTCACGATCACGGCGTCTTTGACGCCAGCCTCTTCGGCCAGACGTTTCATCGCTTCGGTTTCATAGGCGTTGAGCCTGCAACCCAGTGTAGTGAAGCGAGGCGCGCTCATATCTGATCGAGCCAATCGGCCGTCAGGACGCCGTTAAAGACATGAGACGTGCGCCCTGTCATCCAGACACCATCGTCACGCCAATCGATATCCAATGTGCCGCCATCAAGATCGATCCGCACATGGCGACCGGTCAGGCCACGCCTTGCCGCAGCCACCGCGGTCGCGCAGGATGAAGAACCCGATGCAAGCGTTACACCGACGCCCCGTTCCCAGACGCGCATGCGAATGTGATCTTTTGCAATCACACTGGCGACCTGCACATTGGTCCTCTCAGGGTAGAGCGGATGGTGTTCGTAACGCGGGCCAAAGTGCTCTAGCGCGACGGCCTCGGCGTCATCGACAAAGAAGGTGCAGTGCGGATTGCCCATGCCCGTGGCCGTTGGTGCGCCTTCAATCGGTAGCTCCAGCGTATCCATTTCCTCGGCCAGCGGGATTTCGCGCCAGGTCAGCTGAGGGTGACCCATGTTGACCGAGGTCACACCGTCGCCTCTGTCTTCAACGAAAAGCGTGCCGCGATCCGTCGTGAGTTCCAAGGCGGATTGGCCGCTTTCATCCATGAGAAAGCGCCCGATACAACGTGTTGCATTTCCGCAAGCGCCAGATGTGGTGCCGTCGGAATTGTAGAATGTGAGATGCGCGTCCCCGGTTCCCCGGTTTTCGATCAGCGCGAGTTGGTCAAACCCCACGCCGCGATTCCGATCCGCCAACGCAATGGCCAGCGAAGGGGTTACATCAAAGCGCCGCGCACGGCCGTCCAGCACGACAAAGTCGTTTCCAAGCCCATGCATTTTCATGAAAGGCACTGAGAGTGTGTTCGCATGCGTCATGCGGGCGCATATACGCCTGTTAAAGGCCCCTTTCCAGTGCCGCCGGACGTCGTAGTTCACATCAATCGGAAATTTGCCAATTTTAAGGGTTGACCCTGTGCCGCGCAGTTTCTAGATACGCCGCCTAGTGGGCCGTTAGCTCAGTTGGTAGAGCAACTGACTTTTAATCAGTGGGTCGCAGGTTCGAACCCTGCACGGCTCACCACTGATCTCCAATAAAATCGTGTGATCTTAAGGCCTTGGCCTATTGGCTGTCCGGTGCGCATTGGTTGCAGGCGCGGGGTGGCACAAGTTTGCCAGCGAATCCGGATGCATGCCTGCGTGAAGCAGGCCAGCCGACGAACGGCTGGTCGCATGATTCCGGACAATTTGGCGCTGTGTCGATCACGTTGCCCTTGCTGTGGCGACGTCAAAGAGAATCGCTGAACAATTCGGCAAGGGCGCTCTGGATCCGCCTGATATCGAAGGTGAATGAATCGCCGGCAGGCAGCTTGGTTTGGAAAATGGAAAGACGTGCATCGCAACCGGATAAGGATTCCTTTCAGTCGATACTTGGTTAGAGTGTGATCATCAAAATGATGCGCACCTGATCCAAGAACGGACACGACAATGAAACCCTATTCCGGCATTTGGCCCGTCGCCCCGACTGCATTCAATGATGATGGAACTCTAGATCTGGAGGGATCCGCGCGCGTGCTCGATTGCATGATCGATCAGGGCTCGGATGGCATTTGTATCTTGGCCAACTATTCCGAACAGTTTTTGCTAAGCGATTCCGAACGCTACGATCTGACGAAAATGTCGGTCGAGCATGTGGCGGGACGCGTGCCGTTGATTGTGACGATCAGCCATTTCGCAACCGACATTGTTGTTGGGCGCGCCAATGAGGCCAAGCAAATGGGGGCGGACATTGTCATGATGATGGCGCCATATCACGGTGCTTTGCTCAAGGGCACTGCGGAGCAAACTTATGAACAATTTGCCAAAGTAGGCGAGGTTGGTCTGCCTATAATGCTACAAGATGCGCCGCTGTCCGGGGTGGAACTGAGCGTGCCGCTGCTGGCCAAAATGGCGCGCGAGATTGAAATGCTGAAACTGTTCAAGATCGAAAGCGTCGGAACGGCTGCCAAGCTTCGGGCTCTTTTGGCCGAAGCGGATGCACATATCGACGGACCTTTCGATGGCGAAGAGGGGATCACGCTGATGGCGGATCTGGATGCGGGGGCAACAGGCACAATGACTTCGGCAACCATTACCGATCAGATCAAACCGGTTGTCGCTCACTTTTTGAACGGTGACCGACAAGCGGCGTTGGATGCCTATGCCCGTGTGCTGCCAGCAATCAATCACGAGAACCGCCAATGCGGGTTCAGGGCAGCTAAAGAAACCATGAAAGCGGGCGGCGTTATTCACTCGGCGTTTTGCCGGCACCCCATTCCGGCCTTGCCGGATTGGACGCGTGACCAATTGTTTGAATTGATCCGCCCGCTTGATCCAATTGCATTGCGTTGGGGCCACTAGGACATTTGGGTGTTCAGATAACACCCGAGGATTTCAGCGCGGCAATCTCGTCATCGCTCAGTCCGAGCTCAGCCCAAATGTGATCGTTGTCTTTCCCAAGATCGGGGGGCGGCGTGTCCGGCGCTGGACGTTCGCCATCTACGACGATGGGGCTGGCGGTGATCGGCAGCGTCTCGTCACTGGTTGTGACCGTTGCGATGAACCCGCGCTCTACCATTTGCCGGTCGGTCAGGGCGTCCGGAACTGTCAGAACCGGCCCTGCGGGAACACCAAGGGCGTTCAGTTCACTGACCCAATGTTCGGCCGGTTTTGTGCGCAGACTTTGTTCCAGCGCGCTCCGCAGCGCATCCCGGTTGCGTTTGCGATCTTCGCGGGTGCGATAGTCCGGATGATCCAGAAGCTCTTCGCGACCTAAATGACGGGCAAGGCTTTGCCATTGCGCTTCGCGATTGGCGGCGATGTTCAGGGGGCGATCAGCCGCCATAAAGGTTCCTGAAGGAGCTGAGGTTGTGTTCTCGTTGCCATGCGGGGCAGGGGGGACGCCGCCGATAAGATGGTTCGAGACAACCCAACCCATCGAGGACAACACAGCATCCGTCATGGAGATATCCAGAAATGCCCCCCGAGGTTTCGCATTCAGCGCCGCTGAAATCGCGAAAGCGGCGGTCATTCCGCCGGTCGTGTCTGCCAAGGGATAGCCGACACGATAGGGGGCCGTATCCGACGCCCCGGTGATCGACATCACGCCAGAAACACCCTGCACGATCTGGTCATAGGCCGGATCGTTTGCGCGCGGCCCTTCCTGCCCAAAGCCGCTGATGGCGCAATAGATCAGTTCGGGTTGGGACCGTTTGAGCGTGTCGTAATCCAGCTCAAGGCGTTTCATAACGCCGGGCCGGAAATTTTCGACAAGAACATCGGCGGTAGCCACCAGTTTTTTCAGCAGCGTCTTGCCATGGGCTGACTTCAGGTCCAGCGTGACTGATTTTTTCCCGGCATTCTGCGCCAGAAAACTGATGCCCATACCCGCCGCGTTGCGAGCCGGGTCAGCACCAAGTTCGCGGGCCAGATCCCCTGACCCGGGGCGTTCGACCTTGATCACTTCAGCGCCGAGCAAAGCCAGCTGATAGCAGCAATATGGCCCGGCGAGCACGTTGGTCAGATCCAGCACACGGATGCCGGAAAGCGGCGCAGATCCACTCTGCGCCGCCCTCTGATCAGTCGCCATCGGCGACACCTTTCTGGCGGGCCTTGGCACGGCGCGCGCGATAGCTGGGCACGATCACCAGCAGTCCGGCTATCACCAGAAGACCCAGTGTCATCGGACGGTCTAGAACAAACCCGATCCCGTCATAGAGCTGCATGGAGCGGGCAAAGTTGTCTTCCAGCATCCGCCCCAGAATGAAGCCGATCAAAAGTGGTGCCAGCGGATAATCTGCAAATCTCAGGATGGTCGCGCAGACGCCCATACCAACGAGGATCAAGAGTTCCGTCGCATTGTTTTGACCGATGTAGCTGCCCATCAGCGTAAAGAACAAAATGAATGGGATCAGGAACGTTCTTGGGATCGTGAGCACTTTGGCGATGTAGGGAATTAGCGGCAGGTTCAGGATCAGCAGAACGAGGTTGCCAATATACATCGAAATGATCACGGCCCAGAAAATCTGTGGCTCGTCCAACATGAGGCGTGGACCGGGCGTTACGTTCAGGGCAATCAAGGCACCAAGCAGGATCGCGGTTGTACCGGACCCGGGAATGCCGAGTGTCAGCAGCGGCACAAAGGATCCAGTGCAGGCAGCGTTGTTTGCGCTTTCGGGGGCTGCCAGTCCTTTGACCGACCCTTTTCCGAATTCCGCCTGTTCTTCCTTGCTGGCGATATTGCGTTCTACCGCGTAGCCCAGAAACGAAGCGATCGTGGCGCCGGCGCCGGGCAAAACCCCGATAAAGAAGCCTTGCACGGATTGGCGGCCAATCACCGGGGCGATCTTGCGACCTTCTTCGCGGGTGATGCGAAGATTTTCGATCTTTCCGTTGCCGCCCCCTTGTGCCGAACGTGCCGGATTCAGCACCAGAAAGATTGCCTCGGGCAGGGCGAACATAGCCATGGCCAAAGTGATGAATGAGAACCCGGACTGCAGATCCATCATTCCCATGGTGAACCGCGGCATGTTGAACAGCGCGCCTTCGCCGACGGTGGCCATTATCAGCCCGAGCAGCGTCATCAAGACGGCCTTGGCAACGTTGCCGGTTCCGGCAAAGGCCGCGATCGCCGACAGGCCCACGACCATGAGGGCGAAGTATTCGGCGGAATGGAACAGCAGCGCCACGGTCGACAGCATTGGTGCAAAGGCCATCAGAAGGATCGCACCAATTGTGCCACCGCAAAACGACGCGATTGCAGCGATTGTCAGCGCTTTGCCAGCCTGGCCCTTTCGGGCCATCGGGTATCCGTCAAAACTGGTGGCGACGGTTCCCGCCACACCGGGTGCATTCAGCAAAATGGATGAGGTCGAGCCACCAAAGATTGCGCCATAGTAGACCCCGGCCAACAGGATCAGGGCAGCCGATGGATCACCGATCGTGATTGCAACCGGGATCATGATTGCAATGATCGACATTGGCCCAAGGCCGGGCAGCATGCCGATGAAGGTGCCTATCAGGCAGCCTGCAATCACCATGATAAGGTTTTGAAGTGAAAAGGCGGCTCCGAGGCCGATGAGAAGTCCTTCAATCATTGTCCAAACTCCTCAGAAAAAGAACGGCAAGGGACGCAGGAAAATGCCAAGAACCTCTTCGACGAGGTACCAGACAAATCCCGTGGCGACGCAGGCGACGGGGATCAGGATGTGCAGCTTGCGCTCACCCAAAACGACGGCTCCGATGATCAGAAATCCGGATGTGGCCAGCAAGAAACCGGCGGGACGCAACAGCAAGGCATAGGCCACCATCAGTCCGAGCAACGTCAGGGCCGGGATCAGTTCGTAATCGCCAAGTCTGCGATAATCGATGTCCGGCTCCTTGTCGGAGTCCGGCGCTTTTTCGAGCCCCAGAACAATAATCAACGAGGCCGCTATCGCCATGATGGACAGAACCTTGGGAAAGGTGCTGGGCCAGATCGGATTTCGCTGCATGAATGGTGGTAGCAACTGGTCCATCGTAAAAAACGCAGCATAGGCGTAGACCACGGACACACACAGTATGACAAAGGCAATCCAACGATCGAGTGCCATTCTTTCCCCTCCCTGAATAAAATCGGCGGCCGCATTTTTATCTCGCGGCCGCCGACGGTGTCGTACAGTCGTGACCTTAGAGGAAGCCGAGCTTCTTCATCAGATCACCGATGACCTTTTCCTGGCCCTCGAGGAAGGTTTTGAAGTCATCGCCTGGGTTGTGGATGTTGACCCAGCCGTTGCGGGACCGAACGGCTTCCCACTCTTCTGTTTCATACATCTTGGCGATGGCATCCTGGTACATTGCCAGCTTGTCATCCGGCAGACCTGGCGCGCCAAAGAAGCCACGCCAGTTCACAAAGGTCGTGTCGATCCCCTGCTCTTTCATGGTTGGGGCGTCTGCAAATGCATCCACGCGCTCGTCCGAGGTCACGCCAATGATTTTGACTTCGCCGGCCTCGGCCAGTGCGACCGCTTCGGAGAAGCCGGTGGACAGAGCTTTGATTTCACCCGACAGCAACGCTGCCATGGCTTTGCCGCCAGCGTCGTAGGGGATGTACTTGACGTTCAGCGCGTCTTTGCCCGCAGCTTCCATGACCATCGCTGCCACGAGGTGATCCATACCACCGGGAACCGAACCGCCGCCGATGGCTGTGCCGTTGGCGTCTGCATCGTAGGCTGCGATCAGGTCAGCCATCGAATTGATCGGGCTGTCTGCGTTGACCACAAGAGCGGCGTAGTCGCCGATTGTGCCGGACACCAGTGTCAGGTCACGGAAGTTATGTGGGAAAACGCCGGTCAGCGAACGGATCACGATCGGAGTCGAGTTTACCATCAGGGTGTCGTGCAGGCTGTCGGCGTTTTCGATCAGATAGCCGATTGCCTTGCCGCCGCCGCCGCCGGACATGTTTTCATAGGATGCCGAACCCACCAGACCGGCGTTTGTCAGCGCCTCACCGGTGCCGCGTGCGGTGCCGTCCCAACCACCACCGGCGCCGCCGGGGATCAGAAAGTGAATCTTGTCGAGTACCTTGTGGCCATCGGCCAGTGCAGGTCCGGACATGGCGAAGGCTGCCACAGCAGCAAGAAGGGCGCGGCGGCCCATTGCAATAGTCATAGATTATTCCTCCCATTTGGCGGCATGGTGTATGCGCGCCCGTGCCGAATGGTGTGCATAAAGAACCTGACACGAAGCTGACATGGATGACGAAGGAACCCGAGCGCATGCGGTTTTTACTGGTCGAAGATAACGCGCCTCTTGCAACGGCCGTGGTTGATCGTCTCAGTCTGGACGGGCATGTGGTGGATCATGCTGCAGATCTGGAGACAGCCAAGGATTTTTCAGCGACAACGTCTTACGATATGATTTTGTTGGATATTATGCTGCCTGACGGAGATGGTAGCCATTTTCTGGCGCACCAAAGACGTAAGCAAAGCAGGACGCCGATCATTGTGTTGACCGCGCGTTCCGAAGTGTCCGACAGGATCAGTCTGCTCGATCTGGGTGCCGACGATTACATGGTCAAACCAATCGATTTTGCCGAGCTGGAGGCCCGCTGCCGGGCAGTGATGCGACGCCGTGGCGGCGATGTCAGCAACCAGAAAGTCTTGGGCAAGCTGCGATTCGATTCTGGCACCGGGGTCCTGAATATACGTGGCTTGGACATCCAGTTGCGCACCCGCGAGCTGCGATTGTTCGAGGTTTTCATCAACGCGCCTGGAAAAATCTTCTCGAAATCGGCCTTGGTCGACCGGCTGTTTTCCTATGACGATGATGTCTCGGAAAACGCGATCGAGGTGTATGTCGGCCGCCTGCGCAAACACCTGAGTGGTTCTGACGTGGGGATCGTCACCGTTCGCGGGCTTGGCTACAAGCTGGAACAATCATGACACAGCCGGTTTTGTCAGGCTCGATCCAGCGCAGGCTTTTGATTTTGCTTTTCTGTGCATCTGCCTTGTTGGCGGTGCTTTTGTACTTCGTGGTTCAGTCTGTGGCCCGTCAGGTGGCACAACAAAGTCAGGACAATATTTTGGCGGCCTCGGCGCTTTCGGTGATCGACAGCGCCCGCAGTGTTGATGGCGAAGTGATCGTTGATCTGCCCTATTCGGCCTTGTCCATGCTGGACAGCGTTACCGATGAGAGGGTCTTTTACGTCGTTCGTTTTGGTGAAGACGTCCTGACTGGCTATGCCGAGCTTCCGCGTCCCCCGCTGAGCAAGGCTCGTCAAACGGCCTATATGTCGGCCGATTTTCTGGGCGAAGAGGTTCGTATCGCGTCGGTCAGCCGATCGTTTTCGGCTGATTTAGGCCGCGACCGGCTAGAGGTTAGCGTTGCACAGACATTGTCGGGCCAAAGGCAGACACTGGCCCGATCCTCCAGATTGGCGCTCGGGGTTGGTGCCGGGTTTTTTGCGCTGGCGGCGGTTCTGGCTTGGCTGACTGCTCGCGCCACCATTCGACCACTCGACAGGCTAGCGGCGTCGGTGTCGCGTCGGGGCCCAACCGATTTGCGGCCTGTCACGGCGGCCGTTCCACAGGAAATGGCGCCCTTGGTGACGTCTTTGAACGGTTTCATGTCCCGATTGGAGGCATCCCTGAACCGGTCGGAAGATTTCATCGCAGAGGCCGCGCACCGTGTCAGAACGCCATTGGCTGTTGTGCGAACCAAGGCTGAAATCATCCAGCGCCACATCCGGAAGCCGGAAAACAAAGCCGCCATGCGCGAAATGATCGGAGCGATTGATGAAAGCTCCCGAACCGCTGGTCAGTTGTTGGACCACGCCATGGTTTCCTTTCGACTGGACAGTCTCGCGCAGGAAAAGGTGGATCTGGCCTCTTTGGTCAATGACATGGTCGAACGGCTTCGCCCTGTTGCTGAAATCGCCGAAATCGACCTTGTGATTGTGTGCTCTGATCCAGCAACTATCCAAGGAGATGGCATCCTTTTGCAAAATGCCCTGCGCAATCTTTTGGACAATGCGATCAAATACAGCCCTGCAGACACCCGCGTTGAAATTCGACTGACCAAGGGCGACACCGGAATAAGCCTTCAGGTTTGTGACGAAGGCCGCGGGTTCCCTAAAGCCGGTGATGCGGATTTGGCAGAACGGTTTACGCGGGGGGACAATGTGCACGGGATCGTCGGATCAGGCCTTGGGCTAACCATTGCACGGGACGTCGCGACGGCCCATGGCGGCCGATTAATTTTGGAAAACAATGCAGGAGGCGGCGCATGCGCAAGCTTGTTTTTTCCCTCGTCCTGATCCTTGTTACGGCGCGGGTTGCGGCGTTTGAAATCGAAGATCATTCCACCTTTGGCCCCAAGCAGGCGCAAGAGGTTCTGCGCATTCTGTCAACGACGGATACGGCGATTTTTGCACCGATGATCCAAAGCTATCTGGCCAATAATCCAGACACCTTTATCGACTACACGGTTGCCAGTTCGACTGACGTTATGGGCGCAGTTCTGCAGCAGTCGCAGCCGTTCGATCTGGTTATTTCCAGTGCCATGGACTTGCAGACCAAGCTTGCCAACGACGGATACGTGCAAAAACATGTCTCCGGCGTGACAGGCGCGCTTCCGGTTTGGGCGAAATGGAACGACATGGTGTTTGCCTTTACTCAGGAACCCGCAGCAATCGTGATTTCCGAAGCGGCATTTCAGGGTTTGGACATGCCGCGTAGCCGAGAAGATCTGATCACCGCGATGCGCCGCAATCCTGAACGCTTTCGCGGCAGAGTCGGCACGTATGATGTGCGGCAGTCTGGTTTGGGATATCTTTTTGCCACGCAGGAAAGCAGGGTTTCGGAAACCTATTGGCGACTGACCGAAGTCATGGGCAGTCTAGGGGCACGGCTTTATTGCTGTTCTTCGCAAATGATCGACGACGTGGCTTCGGGCGAATTGGCTGTCGCGTATAATGTGTTGGGCAGCTATGCGTTCCAGCGCAGCGATTTGGATGGAATACGAATTGTCCTGCCATCTGATTTCACAACGGTTATGTTGAGGTCTGTGGTGGTGCCCAAGACCGCGCCTTCGCCTGAACTTGCCGGTCGTTTTGCGGATCACATGCTGGAGCAGGCCCACAGCAACAGCGGTAATTTTGACATCAGGCGCTGGTTGGGGCCATCAGATGGTGCAGCCCTGAGCCGCATCAATCTGGGGCCAGGACTGCTTGTTTATCTCGACGCATTAAAACGGCGGGCGTTTCAAAAGGAATGGACCAACGCAATTTTGCAGTGATCCATCCTGCGGCAGGTGTTCAGGCCGCTGCCCGGGCAATTCGCCGATTGCGATTGGAAATGACGCGATAAATCTCGAGAAGCGTCAGTGGCAGGAAATGCACCATTGCCGGACCGATCCCGCCCCAGTCATGCAAGGCCGCCCAATGGACCAGTGTCAAAACGGCTGCGGCATAGACCCAACGTTGCAGCGATTTCCATGCCGGGCCCAGTTTGCGCACCCAGCCGTCTGTTGATGTGACGGCCAAAGGAACGAAGATGAGAAAGGCAATCCAGCCTGTCCAGATATACAGCTTGGAAAGCTCGCCACCCGTCAATGCAACGGCGCCTTCGTCAATCAGGTAGAGCACTGTATGCAAGGCTGCGTATCCAAATGCGGCAACGCCCAGATACCGTCTGCGCTTCATTAGCCAGCGGGGGCCGCGCCAACCTTTGAGAAGCATCGTCAATGGTGTGATCATCATTGTGATGATCATGAAACGGGCGGCGAATTCGCCGGACGGATGCAAAAGCTCATGGATCGTTTTTGCATCGCCGCTTGCCAGCCCCATGATCATCGGGATGGCCGGAATGCTCAACAAAGCCCAAAACGTGAAGGGGTGATCCCAAATTGATTTGATCTGTTTCATCTGAATGTTCCTTTCGCTGTGTTGTTAAACGCAACACAGTCGCCAATCCGTCGCACAAACCGCTAAAAACTTTGCAGGCTTACGGTTTTTTTGCCACGGCACCGCGTATAGTCGTTTTGTCCAGTATTCCGCGATCAGTTTGAGCGGGAACCCATCAGTCTAGCCCGGAAATTCGGCCTTCCCTATTGCAGCGGTTTTGGCTGTGCGGGCGGGCTTGGGTATTCGTGATTTACTGAAAGAAGGCAGCAGCGATGATCTTAAGACCTGTCGATTGGTGCGCGTGCGGCCGGGATGGAACTTACCTGTTCTCGGCGTCTCGATGAACCGGCCAGACGGCGACCCGCAAATGATGCTGACCTGCCGATTGATCGACTATGCGACCGCTCATCATTGATGAGACCAGCACGCACTGACAGGACATGAATCAGGCGAACTGTGCCTTTGGTTCATTCAACGTCAGTTCGTGGCTGGGCGTGGTGGCGCATTCCCGTGCGTGAATGCCAAGGCAAACCAATGCCGGCCACAGAAGGTAAGCTTCGATTTCGATGTTCTCACCGAAAGACAGAAGCACGAGAACCATACAAATACCCAAGGGCAGGCGGCCACGCGGCCCTGCCGCGGCATCCCAAAGCGCGAGCCCCGTTTGCCACAGCAGAGGAACCAGAAAGGCAAGAAACCCAACCAGCCCTTTGACGAACAGCAGGCCAAACCAGGTGTGGTGGCTGCCGATTGGCATATATTCGACCAGATGCGGGCCCGGCTGGACGGTGCCATGACCGAACCAGACGGCTTCTTCTTCCCAGCGCTCTTTGGCAATTCTTTGCAGTGTTGCGCGCACGCGTGTGCTGTCGGCACGGGCCGCTTTGAACCCCTCGATACCGGCCCCGATGGATTGAGCCAGCCAAGGCCCGGTTATCGCCAGCGAGGCCGTCAATCCGGACAGCGCAGCCCAGGCCCAACTGCGCAGGACCAAAGGCATCAGACGTGGCCCGATGGTACAGGCTACCAAGCCAACCAGCCCCATTCTGGATTTGGAGGCAAGGATCATCAAAGTGCCCGCAGCGACGCCTGCGGCGCGCCAGCGGTTGTCTTTTTCTTCCAGTGCGAACAACACCATCGTCACGCCCAACAAGGCTGCAAAGGGCGACCATGGTGCATAGAATTGCCACCGGGGTGTCCAGGATGCAGGGTCAAACGTAAACAGGTAGACAGAAAAATACTCTGGCCCCGGTCCGCCAACCGCCTTGAGCGGAGATGTGAAGATGCGTTCTGGCAATCCGACGTAGGGCGCGATCAAAAGCACCGGCGCAATGCAAAGCGTCCAGAACCCCAAACGGCATTGTGCCCGGATCAGGATTTCACGGCGGATCGGCAGGACAGCACCAATCAAAGGAAACAGCGCCAGAAGCGCCCAGCCCTTTGCCCATCCGATCGAGGATTTGATTGTCTTTTTCAGACCCAAGCCCCAGTCCAGATGACCGATCCAAAGCGCGACCAGCATGACCAGCATGCCGATCATCCATCCCCAGATCACAGGTGGGATCGAGCCGGTGGCTCTCAAGTCGTCACGGATCGCCGGGCCAAGGTAGAGCGACAAGACCACCAGCCCTGCCATCAACCATGCCAGAACCGGTCCGACGACATACAACGCGCCGACGGCATAGAACGGCCAGGTCCAGACTATCGTCTTCCAGACCATCGCTTCAGCAGGGTTTTGAGGGCTGATTGGCGCGGAAGTCATGATTAGCGTTTCTTCGCGTTCAGCAGGATTTCAATCAGCCAGCTTCGGATCCACCCAAGGGACAGTGCGAACAGCAGCATGAAGGTTGCTGCACCGCCTGCGGCCAAGGCCAGTTTCTTGCGCGGGGTGGTTTGCTCTTCGGGGAAGGTCGGGTCTTCGAGGACCTGAACCAAGGGATAAGATGCATAGACATCGGTTTTCTTGGATTGCGTGCGCGCGATGGCAGAGGCAAAGACCGCTTCGGCGACGTTGAAGTCGCGTTGCAGATCTTCCAGCCGGGCAGCCTTGGGGGCCAACCGGTTCAAACGCGCGGTTTGCAGTTGGAACAGGGCGCGCATTTCTTCAAGCTCGGCCAGCAGTCCAACCCGCTCGGACTCTTGACGAACCAACTCGGTCAAAAGCGCGGCGCGACCGCCATCGACAGACCGTTCCAAAGCGCTCGCATCGCCGGTCAATTCTGCTGCGCGTGTAGCGGCTTTTGTCCGGGCTGACTCCATGGCCGCTGCGGCCTTTTCAACTTTAGGGTGGCGATCGCCATAGTTGGCGCGGGCCTGCGCCAGCTCTGCTGCCGCGTCGGCCATTGCTTCGACCAGAGCGATATAGGACGTGTCGCCATTGAGACGCAGAATGCGGGAGGCCGTATCCGCATCAGCCCCAAGACGATCTTCAAGCCGCTGAACAGATGCGACCTTGCTTTCGTATTCGGAGTTTGCTGTGTCGATGCGTGCTTGCAGTTCGTCGGCTTCATCGACCTGACGATTGTATTGCTCTGCCGAATGCAATCCTGTTTCAGAACGCAGCTGTTCGATTTCCAACCGTGTCGCGGATACGGAATCCCGATAGTCGCGGATTGCGCTTAAGCTGCCGTCCTCACGACTGTTCAACTCGTCGCCGCGCAGGCGGTCGATTTCGTCAAAAAAGGCGGCCAGAAGAGCAGCATTGCGGGACTGCGCTGCGACCGGGTCGGACGCCGTCAGTTTAACGTGAATGAAGGCCGTTTGATCGACGAGTTGCACGCGCGGCTTGCCAAACTCCTTGGCCGTGATGCCGAGGCGCCCCGCCGCGTCTTTTATCACGCGATCAGCCGCGAGAAGGCGTTTGTATGTTTCGGTGGGGCTGACAGAGTTGCTGGCAAAGGCCGAGCTTGCGTGGCTGGATGCCTGACCAATGTTTGCAAGGTTCACAGAGGAGGCAGATCCAGAGCCGGGCAGGATCAAAGACATGTGGCTGTCAAATGCCGGCGCGGCTGTTTTCAGATAGGTATTGATCGGGGTCCATATAATCGTGAGTCCCAAAATGCAGAACCAGACATAGCGGGGCAGCCGACGTACGTCGCGGGTCGATCCACCACGAAATGCGCGCCGCAACGCTTGCTGCGCGTTCATGTTCGACTTGAAACTCGACCGCAGATCGTTCGGCGAAATATCTTGCATAGTCATCCGGGTTCTCCTTCGCGAACAGAGATAAAGGAGTTTGAGCCGGACGTGTTATGCGCAGGAGGTATGGGGATTCGGGCGTTTGCCCCAAAAACTATCCCTTGGGACAGTTCGGTGGCAAAAAACACTGGTTTTCAGAAAAGAATAGCGGCCACGCTGCCCCAAAACAGCGTGCCTCTATCGATACACAATACCCGGAGTTCGTCTAAAAAAGACCAGCGTCGCGCGCGACAATCGCGGCCTGGGTGCGGTTGTTCACGTCGAGTTTGCGATACAGCGTTTTCATATGAAGCTTGATTGTCGGCTCTGTCAGGTCCAGATCCCGGGCGATTTCCTTGTTGGATTTGCCCTCGGTCAGGCCCTGTAGCACTTCCAGTTCGCGCTTCGTCAAACCTTTGGCCATTGGGTGGGATTCGGTCGAATCCGGCGCAGTCATGAAATCAATGGGGGCAAACTGTTCGCCCATAGCCATGAATTTGATCGCATTCACAAGCGATTTTGCAGGCAGGGTTTTCGGCACGAAACCCGCAGCCCCCATGCTGAGCGCCTGTTCCGCAATCTCTTTGGTCGCTTGACCGGAAATCAACGCGACGCGCTGGCCGCCGTTCATTTCCAAAGCCTTTGCCAGACTGTCGAGACCGTTCATTCCAGGCATCTTGTAGTCGAGAAGCACAAGATTGTACGCCTCGTCTTCATTGATCCTGATGCAGGCTTCGTCAAAACTGGACGCGCTGCTTAGCTCAATACCCTCTTCTGCCCCTAGAAAGGCAATAAGAGTATCGCGGAGCAGGTCGTGGTCATCGGCTATCAATACCCGCATCTTCAAAATTCACCTCTGGTAGTCTTTGCAACAAAGCATACGCCATTTTTTCAATATGCATGAAGGTAAAGTTCCATTTTAGGGAGAAATTGGGTCAAGAATGGGTGCATTGCGCTACACCAACGGATAGCGCGATCTGAACGACCGGGTAAGGCGCGCTTCCTCTGGGCGTCTGTGGATAACCTTCCGAGCCTATATCGCGCCTATGCGCCGTTCGGCTCACCGATGCGTAAGTCACTAGTACGGAGGCGAAATTGCGGGAATCGGGTGCGATGGCGCACCTCTAGGGCAACGAAATCACATGCCTTGGAGCCCCCACATGCAACACCAGCTGCCAACACACTTCCGGAACGCCGTTCCAGCCTTTGATCAACCAAACTACGAGTTGCCGACCCGCAACGTACTGGGTCTGCCGGTTGTTGATACAACATCAGAGCAGGCGGTTGAGGCCTTGTTGTCGGGGGCTGCACGCAGCGTCTACTTCCTGAACGCACATTGCGCGAACCTGCGCGCCAAGGATCGCGAATATGCTTCTGCTCTTGCGCGTGCGGATGCAATCCTTCCTGATGGGATCGGTGTTGAACTGGCGGCCAGAATGTCGGGTGGGGGCCTGACTGAAAACCTGAACGGCACCGATTTCACTCCTGCTTTGCTCCACGCGGCGTCGCGCCGCGGCATGTCGGTTTTCCTCTTTGGTGCTCGCCCGGGTACGGCTGAACAGGCCGCCAACAAGCTGGCCACCCAAATCCCGGGCCTGCGGATTGCAGGTACGCTGGATGGATATGCCGGCGCAGCAGACGAACAGAACGCCATTGACGTGATCAACGCGTCTGGTGCCGACATTGTTCTTGTCGCGATGGGTGTTCCCCTGCAGGAAATGTGGATCGACAGGAATCTGCCTGACCTGAACGCACGGCTTGTTCTGGGTGTCGGCGCACTCTTTGATTTTCTCGCTGGAAACGTCGTCCGGGCCCCTGAATGGGTTCGCAAAGCAAAATCCGAATGGGTGTGGCGACTGATGCAAGAACCACGCCGTTTGGCCAAACGTTACCTGATCGGGAACGGCACCTTCCTGGCACGGGCTGCAGTTCATGCGGTTCAGGAAAAGTCCAATGGCGCTGTTGCCAAACGCGCCATGGATTTTGTCCTGAGTGGTGCGCTGGTTCTGATGCTCGCTCCGATCCTGTTGTTCGTCGCCGCCCTGATCCGTCTTGAGAGCAAAGGACCCGCGATGTTCCGGCAGGAACGCGTTGGCCGCAATGGCGAGACGTTTACGATCTTCAAGTTTCGGACGATGCATACGGACGCCGAGGAACGCCTGGCGGCCATTCGCGCCCAGTCAGATCGCGACGGTATCTGCTTCAAAGCGCGTCACGATCCTCGGGTAACCCGTGTTGGCCGTTGGCTGCGCCGCTACTCTGTGGATGAACTGCCGCAGATCCTGAACGTTCTGAAGGGTGACATGTCGCTTGTTGGTCCGCGCCCGGCTCTGCCACGTGAAGTTGCAGCCTACCCTGGCGTTGCCATGGAACGTCTGGATGCCCGTCCCGGAATCACCGGCCTTTGGCAAGTGTCTGGTCGTGCCGACATCGGGTTCGACAAAATGGTGGACATGGATGTGGCCTATGTCCGGTCCCGCAGTGTTCTGCTCGACGTGATGCTTTTGGCGCTGACCGCACGCGCTGTAATCTCAGGGCGGGGTGCCTACTAAAAATGTAGAATAGATAGGAGGGGCTATCCGAATGGGTAGGCCCTTCATCCCGATGGCCAAGTGCGAACTCCCGATCTGTGTGAAATGGTGCAGGCAATCAAAAAGGAGGCATGACATGACATTTCACCGTCTGGCAATTGCGCTGACGTTCGCCTTTGCAACGTTTGCTGCGCCGCTCTATTCTGACACGTTGCCGAAACCGACAGGTCCTGTGATCTTGACCATTTCAGGTGAGATCGAAAACACCAATGTCGACGGCACCGCACAGTTTGATCGTGTCATGCTCCGTGCCCTTGATAACGCTGAAATCGTAACCGAAACGATTTGGACGCCGGCCACCCATACGTTTACAGGTGTGCGTCTTGAGACCCTCTTGGAGCATGTCGGCGCAAAAGGTGGGTTGATCAAAGCAACCGCTATCAATGACTACACCGTAGAGATCCCGACCTCTGATGCGACGGCAGGTGGGCCGATTGTGGCTTTTGCCATGGACGGCCAGCAGATGTCGCGCCGCGACAAAGGTCCACTTTGGGTAATCTACCCGTTCTCATCTTCCAGTGACTATAGAACAGAAGTGATTTATTCACGTAGCATATGGCAGCTGGATCGAATGACCATCGAAGAATGATTCAGGCCCTTTCGAATAGGCGAGAGGGCGACGCTTCACTGTGGCGCCGTGGCCGGATCCTGTTAACAGGGATCGGGCTGCTTTGCGTGGTATCCATTGTTTTTCTGGTTTCTGAGATTGTTCAGGAACTGCGGTTCCTGAACTCTGCCAGTTCCGACAATGTCCATTGGGTACTTTCACAGTCCGAAGTTGAGCTTCTGGAATTTGAAAACGCTGTTATAGCGGCGCAGCAAGACGGCAGCCAAAGACAGCTTGATTTCCTCGTTGTGGAATTTGACGTTTTCTACAGCCGTATGACAACGCTTGCTGTCGGCTCTCTTTATACGGATTTGCGGGCGATCAACGAATTCGGTCAGCCAATCGCAGAGATCCGGGCGAAACTTGAAAACATGATCCCGGTGATCGATGGCAGCGCTGACCAGTTGCGCCAAGGGTTGCCTGTGCTGCATCAGGAGGCCAACGAAATCAGGCCATTGCTGCGTCGTGCATCGACAACGGGGCTGCAATATTTCGCTGAGTTGTCAGACCGCAGCCGGGCGTCAGTGTCCTGGACTTTGCTTCGACTGGCCTTGATCACGGTTGCACTGCTAATGGCTCTGGTCATTTTGCTAGGACATACGCGCCGGGTCAGCAAAGAGACGGAAAACCATGGATACGAACTGGCCGATGCCTACGCGCGCCTGAATACCATTTTGGAAACCTCGCTGGATGCGGTGGTCGTATCCGATATGGAAGGTCGGATTCTCAACTTTAATTCTGCGGCTGAACGCATTTTCCAGCACTCTTTCGATGACGTGGTTGGAAAAAATATCGGTGAGATCATTATTCCGGATCACCTGAAGCCCGCTCATGACGCGGGAATGAAACGAATGCGTGAAACCGGCGAACAGAAGGTTGTCGGGCATGGCCGCGTCCGTCTCGAGGCGAAGCGCAAGAATGGCGAAGTGTTCCCTGTCGAACTCGCGCTGGAAAAAGCGCAGGCCGACGACGACGAACTCCTGGTCGCGTTCCTGCGTGACATTTCTCATCGCGTTGCCTCTGAAAACGAGTTGGTCGAGGCAAGAGACAAGGCATTGGCGGGTGAAAAGGCCAAGGCAGAATTTTTGGCGATGATGACGCATGAAATCCGTACACCTTTAAACGGGCTGTTGGGGAACCTTGCGTTGCTGGAAAAGACCCATTTGTCCAAAGGGCAGGACCGCTATGTGCGAAATATGGGTCTGTCGGGCGAAACGCTCATGCATCATGTTGATGCGGTTCTCGACGTGGCACGTTTTGAATCTGGAACTTCTACGTCCAAAGAAGAAGTTGTTCATCTTGGCCAACTGGTTCAGGGAATTGTGGACGCGCAGGCCAGCGCCGCCGAAGCCAACGGCAATCACATCCAGTGGGGTTGGTTGGATGAACCGCTGGAATGGGTCCGCATCGATGCGTCTCGTTTGCAGCAAGTTTTGCTGAATCTCGTCGGTAATGCGATCAAATTCACGCACGACGGTAGAATCTCAATTGAAATGGAACAATCGAGGCTGACCGGCGAGGAACGCGCGCTTGAAATGCGAGTGATCGATTCCGGTATTGGGATCTCAGACGAGAACCAAGAGCGCATCTTTGATGATTTCCAAACCATCGATGACGCGAATGTTGCCGGCGTTTCCGGCACCGGACTTGGGCTCGGCATTGCGCGTCGATTCATCGAAGCAATGGGCGGCGAAATTGGCGTCGAAAGCACGCCCGGCGAGGGAAGTGTATTTTGGCTGCGCATTCCTGTCGTGCCCGAAACTGGTCCCAAAGTCAGTCACATCCCGGAGCAGCCGGTCCAGGTTGTTCCCTGTGATCTGCTTTTGGTGGAAGACAACGAAATCAATCTTGAAGTCGCGCGGGAAATGCTGGTCAGCCATGGTCATACCGTGACGGTCGCGCGTGATGGTGAAGAGGCTGTCGAGACGGCCAATACTCGGCGCTTTGACCTGATCCTGATGGATATCCGCATGCCAAAGCTGGACGGATTGGGCGCCACTCGCCTGATCCGCGAAGGCGGCGGTGCAAATCATGATGCCCCGATCATTGCTTTTTCAGCGAACGTACTGCCGGAAGCCAAAGACCGGTTTACCGCGGCTGGTATGACAGGTTTCTTGCCGAAGCCGCTGAACGAAAACGAACTGCGTCAGGTTTTGGCAAAGTTTGGCCCCGGGGCTGATCATTCACACACCACAGACAAACCAAAGGTGGAAAAGCCAATGGAACACGCCGTAGAACTGAGCCCGTTGGAAAAACTCAAGCATCGTCACATTGACGAAACGCGCGACTTGTTCGACTGGCTGGCAAGCGCTCCTTCGGATCACAACGAAATCGCAGAGCGTGCCCACAAGGTTGCGGGTAGCGCGGCGGCCTTTGGTCAGTCTGGACTGCGCGAAGCGCTGGTTGCTGTTGAAATGGCC
Source organism: Paracoccaceae bacterium (assembly GCA_020630695.1). Classification (GTDB taxonomy): domain Bacteria; phylum Pseudomonadota; class Alphaproteobacteria; order Rhodobacterales; family Rhodobacteraceae; genus Thalassococcus_A; species Thalassococcus_A lentus. The sequence goes on from JAHDIS010000027.1 coordinate 43,725, forward strand.
GCCGAAGCGGGCGACGGCAGCGCGCTGGATAGCGCCTTGGAATCCGCGCGCAAGGCGTGGCAAGACGCGCCAGAGCCAACATTGGCCTGACGCGCCTTTCTAAGATTTAAGGCAGGACGGCCGCGGCGCCTGCGACTGCACCAATGACACGCGCGGCTTCTGCGAGGTTCGTGATGCGGCTGTCGTAGCAAGCGATGGCGTCACCCGGCAGCAGGTACGGGTCATAGTCATCCCGATCTGCGCGGCGAAGCATTTCTTCGATGTTGCGTTCGATCACAATCGAAACACCAGTCATCGGATCGCGGGTGAACAGGATCGCCCACCGGTGTGCGCTGCTCGCCTTGGCGCCACCAACACAGTTGGTATCGACGACAGCTTGCATAAAGCGCGCGCCGTAAGGAACCTCTCTTACATCACGCCCAATGGCGGATGGCGCATTTGCCAGCGCAGTCTGTGTGAGGTTGGACAAATACAGCGAGATGCCGGGCGGGCTGACGGGCCCGGGGCGCATCAAGTCATCCTGAAAGCACAGTCGCGAGGGAACTACGATTTCATCGCCGGTCAGCAGAATGATATCTGTTGCGTGACGCCCTTCAAAAACGCCGCGCATATCCAGAACATATTTTTTTCCGCCACGGTGGAGTTCCACGGCAGACAGATCTGCATCAGGCCGGACGCCGCCCACCGATCGCAGCGCGACGGAAAGGTTGCGCGCTTCGGTCGAAGCACCCAGAGCTTGCTGTCGCATGATGTCTATGTCGGTTGCGGACCGGCCACCGATGACGATGGAATGTGGTTCGAACACAGCACCGGACACCGCGACGTTCACCCTCGCGAAATCGGCAAGGCGCAACGAAATTCTGGGTCGTTCGTCGTAGAAACCTTCGCGGACCAAAAGCCGGGCCACTTCTGCTTGAACGTCTTCTGGTTGGCGTCCCTGCGCAGTGATCGCCGGGAGGAACGGCAACTTCAGTTTGCCGTCACGGGAAATCACGTATTGTCCGTTGAAGGTTTCGTCATCGGCAACCCGCAGGTCCACCAGATCATCACGGGACAGACGTTCGCCCAGCAAAATGGACGGCACACGCGGCCCGGCTTTGCCGAAACCTTTGCCACCAGCGAACGGGCGGCACTTTTCAGCGTTCATCTGCGCGGAAAAGAGAAACTCCCCCGATCCGTCAATTGGTGCCAAGTCACGGTATTGTGCCTGATATGCGCCGCCGCTTTCGACAGGCGCAATATTCTCGGGCGTTGGCGCAGGTGTGCAGCCAACGACAAATGCGAAGCCCAATACCGAGCCCAGCAATCTGTTATTTACCAAGAACATGAGCACCCTCGCTTAGCCACCCCCAGGTGATAAGCAAACTCAGTCGCCTTTTTAATCGGACGACTGGATAAATGCGATACCCGATTGGATATAAGTTCAATCATTCGCGGTCTGTTGCCCTCCTGCCGCGTCCGAGACGTGAAGTACTCGGGGCAGGTATCAATGGTTCCAAGTTGAAAAGGAACCTGAACCGTGCCGAAACCCGCTGCTTCCATGATGAGCCACCTGCTGGCTTATGGCGCATCCGAGATCGCGACCAAGCTTTCGCGCTTGTTCGTTGTGGTCGCTGTTGCGCGGACACTGGATGTGGCGGAAATCGGTATCGCGGCGGCTGCGCTTGCGACGGGTGACCTGCTTAAGTCATTGACGGAAAACGGAGTCGGCCAACGCATCATCGCAGCCCGCGAAGAAGAGCTCGATGCGACGTGCAACCGGGCACATGGCCTGTTCTGGATCTGGTGCACTGGATTGTTCGTCATTCAGGTGGCGATTGCTGGTGCGGTCTACGCTGTCACAGGAAACGTGACGCTGGCTGCATTGATCCTTGTGCTGGCAGGTGAATATCTCTTTATGCCGGGCGGCCTTGTGCAAACCGGCCTCGCGCTGCGGAATGGCAAGCTCAAGCAAACGGCGGCAATTGCCGGCGGGCAGGCTGTCATGGCCAACCTGATGTCGGTCGTTCTGGCGATCGTCTGGCCATCTGCGCTGGCGCTGGTTCTTCCGCGCCTGCTGACTGCGCCGTTCTGGCTGATCGCGATGCGCCGTTTGCATCCTTGGACTGCAAAGCCAAGCGCTGGTAAATCCGCGATCATGCCGTTTGTACGCTTTGGTTGGCCCGTTCTGGGCACCGAAGTTGTCAAAACTGCTCGTCTGCACGCAGACAAACTGATCATCGGCGCGCTTCTTGGACCTGAACTCTTGGGCATGTACTTCATGGCCTTCAACGCTGGTCTGAGCCTCGCCACTTCCTTCTCTACAGCTTTCGCTGCCGTACTGTTCCCTCATCTGTGCGCCAGCGATGACCGGTCTGCCGCTATGCGGCAGGGTCTGGCCGTCTCAATCGGACTTGTTGCTCCCGCCGTTGTTCTTCAGTCGCTTCTGGCACCTTGGTATGTGCCGTGGCTGCTCGGGGACGGTTGGGACGGTCTTGCAGAACCTGTGTCTATTCTGTGCCTCGTTGCCATCCCCACAATGCTTTGGACTGCGACAGCCGGTTGGCTGCGGGCCGAAAACCGCCCCATCCGGGAACTGCGCGGCACGGCAATTCTGACTGTTGCCACGATCACCAGCACAGTGATCGCCGCACCCTACGGATTGGTCGCAATCGCTTGGGGATACCTGGCCATCTCCTGCGTCACGATGCTGATGCTGTCGCGCCCGGTGCTTCAAATCGCCCTTTTCAACAATCGTGTGAGTGTTTGAACAATGCCACTGATTTCAATCATCATCCCCGTCTATAACGCTGCCGAAACTCTGCCCGCGACAATCGCCTCTTTGCAGTCTCAGGCCCTGACGGGTTGGGAAGCAATTCTGGTCGATGACGGTTCAACAGATGCCAGCCGCGAGATCGCCAGCAAGCTGGCGAGTGAAGATGCCCGCATTCGCCTCGTTCGCAATCCAGGCAAAGGGCCGAGCGCAGCGCGCAACTATGGCGCTTTGAAAGAAGCACGTGCGCCGATTGTCGCCTTCTGTGATGCTGATGATCTGTGGGAGGCGCGCAAGCTGCGCGAAGTCGCCGACAACCTTCTGAACCTTGAGGCAGATGCAGTTTACGGCCGCATCGGATTTTTCAACGATGACCCAAGTGTGGTGCGGACACGCTCGACCGTACCGGCCGGTGCCGTGACTGTTCCTCAGCTGATGGGTGAAAACCCCGTTTGCACCATGTCCAACCTGTCAATCTGGCGTGAGACCTTCCGTGATGTTGGCGGTTTTCGCGAAGACATGGTTCACAACGAAGATCTGGAATTTCTGATCCGTCTCGTCGGTCGGGGCAATAGCCTCAAAGGTATCAACTCTGACCACGTGTTGTACCGGCTGAGCCAAGGCGGCTTGTCCGCTGATCTGGACGCCATGCGTGCTGGTCGCGTTGAAGCATTGGTCACCGCGCAACAGCATGGGTTTGCTCCGAACCCACGCGGCGAAGCTGTCTACATGCGCTATCTCGCGCGCCGGGCTTTGCGCTTGGGAGCGCCAGCTCAGACTGTGCGCGAACTTGTGGCCGAAGGATGCCGGAACAGCGCGACGGCCTTTTTGCTGCCTTTGCGTCGCGGCGGAATGATCGCAATGGCCGCACTGTGCCTTCCTGTCCTGCCTCAATCGGCACGCCAATTCCTCTTCTCTAACTAAGGAACGTACCCATGCCTTATGCCACTATCGTAGTTCCTGCTTACAACGCGACATCGACGTTGCCCCAAACTCTCAAGTCATTGGTTTCGCAAACTTTTCGCGATCTT
>JAHDIS010000028.1:0-29327 GCA_020630695.1 Paracoccaceae bacterium
ACGGGCGCGGCCTGTGAAAGACTGCGCCCGCCGTCGTCACATTGAATTAGTTGGCAGCGTTGATGGCCTGTGCGGCATCAATGTTTTCCTGGCCAACGTCACCAGCGAACTGGGCCCAGACCGGCATCATGACATCAACCCATGCCTGACGCTGTTCCGCGGTCAGTTCGCGGATCTCACCGCCTGCATCCAGAACAGACTGACGCGCCTGCTGGTTCACAGCAAAGGATTCAGCGTTCCGTACGTCGGTGACTTCTGCCAGAATGGTCAGGAACTGTTCACGAACTTCTGGTTCCAGGCTGTCGAGCCATTCGGTGGAAGTCACAACCAGATAATCAATAATGCCGTGGTTGGTTTCGGTGATACCGTCCTGAACTTCGAAGAACTTCTTGCCGAAGATGTTGGACCAGGTGTTTTCCTGACCGTCAACAACGCCGGTCTGCAGAGCGCCATACACTTCCGAGAAGGCCATTGGCTGCGGGCTGCCACCCAGAGCGGCCATTTGCGCCTTGAGCACTTCGGAGTTCTGAACGCGGAACTTCAGGCCGTTTGCGTCTGCCGGGCTTTCCAGCGGAACGTTTGCAGACATCTGCTTCATGCCATTGTGCCAGAACGCCAGGCCCAGCAGACCGCGACGCACCATGGATTCCTTCATCGCCTGACCTGTTTCAGAGGCCTGGAATGCATCAACAGCGTTGATGTCCTTGAACATGAACGGAAGGTCAAAGATGCGGAACTGCTTGGTGAACTGCTCGAACTTGGACAGCGAAGGTGCCGCCATCTGCACGTCGCCCTGCAGCATCGCTTCGAGCACCTGGTCATCGTTGTAGAGCGTGGAGTTCGGGAAAACTTCCATGCAGGCTTTGCCGTTCATTTCTTCGTTCACGCGCTCCATCAACAGCGTGGCCGCGATACCCTTGGGGTGGCGGTCAGTGTTGGTCACGTGGCTGAACTTGATAACGATCTCGCCGTCATCACATGCGGCGTCGGCGGCAGTTGCGCCAGTCATCAGGGCGGCAGCTGCAACTGCGCTCATCAGAATCTTTTTCATGGTTTCCTCCCAAGATTCGGTTTCAGGAACGGGCTGCACCGGGCAAACCCGCCTGCCCGATACCAAAGAGCCTGATTCGGTATGGATCAAGAAAATGGCGGTGTTCGAATGGAATCGATGAAATATTGCGCGTTTTCAGAATTTTAGCAGCATGACCGTAGATATATCTTGAGTTCGCCAGAACAAATTGTGCGGATTTCCGCACAACTGTTAGCGCCTATAGTGCGAATTTCCGCACAAAACCGCCTGGGCGATTCTCTGACAGATTCGCGATCAGCGATAATCTTCCGGTTTAAGCCCGAACTTGGTCAGCTTGTCATAGAAGGTCTTGCGCGGCAGCTTCAGCGCCTCGGCGGCTGAGCGGGCGTTGCCCTCTGCGCGGCGCAACGCAGACTCGAGCAAAGACCGCTCCACCTGCGCCATGCGTTCAGCCAATCCCAACTCCGTGTCGCGCGGCCCACCCGCACCGACGCCCAGAACAAATCGCATGGCCTCGGACATCAGCGCACGGGCATTGCCCGGCCAATCACGCGAAACCAGCTCGGCCAGCATGTCCTCTTCGAGTTCCGGCGCTTCCAGCCCGGCCTGCTCAGCGGCCTGCGCGACGTAGTGGCGAAAGAGCACCGGAATGTCCTCAGGCCGTTCCGACAGCGTCGGGATACGCAGGCTCAGCGCGTCCAGCCGGTAATACAACTCAGCGGAAAACCCGCCTTGCTCGACGGCCTGAGACAAATCGCGGCTGCTGCCGGCGATCAGCCGCGGACCGCCACGTTCGAGGGCGTCGAGCAATGCAACCTGCGTGTCGTCCGGCAATGCACCGATTTCGTCCAGAAAAAGAGTGCCTCCGGCGCAATCAGCCCAAAGCTTTGCAAGCGCTTCTCGGCTCAGACCTGCCGCTGCGCGCTTTTCAAACGGCGCAGACGGAGCGTTACCAGACAGGTGGATGACCTCGGCCACCTTCGGGATGCCCGCACCGGGCGCGCCGACAACCAGAACCTCGGTGCCGACACGGGCCGCGGCCCTCACCTGCCCGCGCAGCGCTTCGGCCTGCCGGGAGACGCCGAAAATCAACCGCGCCGCCGGATCCCCGGCCTCGAGCTGCGCCTTCAACGCGCGATTTTCCAGAACCAGAGCACGGGTCTTGAGCCCGCGCTCGATCACACGCAGCAACTCATCCCGGCCACAGGGCTTTTCGAGAAAATCAAACGCGCCTTGTGACATGGCCCGGACGGCCATGGGGATGTCCCCCTCACCGGTCAGCAAAATGACCGGCAGCGCATCGTCAATGTCCTGCACATAGGACAACAAATGGAACCCGTCCCGGCCGGGCATGCGGATGTCCGAAACGATCACCCCGTCGAAATCCGGCTTGATGCGGTCTTTTGCTTCGACAAAGGATCCCGCCGTGACCGCGTCTAAATCCGCAAGCGCCAGCGTTTGCCCCAACGCTTCGCGCACGGCTGCATCATCGTCCACCAACAAAACCTGACCGTTCATCCCTGCGCCTCATTCCTGTGTTCAATACCGTCAAACAATGGCGCAACACGCCATGCCGCCGCGCCTGCGGGACGGCGGGCGGGGCGATGGGCGCTCGCCCGAGCGCCGAATGACGGACCGGCGCTCATGCCGCAGCCTCGGCGCGCCAGGCTTCCAGCATTACGGTGAAAATCGCGCCTCCATCGGGCGCATTGGCACCTCGGATCTGACCACCAAAACTCTGAACCAGACCATAGGAAATCGACAGTCCCAATCCCATACCCTCGCTTTCCCCAACTTCCTTGGTCGAATAAAACGGCTCGAATATCCTTTCAGGATCGGCAATGCCCGGGCCGGTGTCCCGTACCTCGACGCGGGGCGAAGCCCCGCCGGTCGCGATAATCTCGATGCGGCCCTGCCCGGCGCCGCCTTTCTGGCCCGACATTGCATCGGCGGCGTTGTTGATCAGGTTGACGAAAACCTGCGCGAGACGCACTTCACCGCCCAGCACATGGATGGCCTGCCCCGGTCTTTGCCATTCAAGGGCAATGCCGTCTGCTGCCAGTCGCGCATGGGTCAGCTCTACCGCCTGATCCACCACATCCCCAAGGTTCACCTTGCCCATTGGCTCGCTTTCGTTGCGCGCAAAGGCTCTGAGGTTCTTGATGATCCGGGCCGCGCGGGCGGCCATCTGCGACACCCGTGTCAGGTTTTCTCCGGCCACCTCGGGCTGGCCCCGATCCAAAAAGGCCAGACCGTTGTCGGCAAATTGGCGGATCGCCATCAGCGGCTGATTCAGTTCGTGGCTGATCCCGGCGGACATCTGTCCAAGAGCCGACAGTTTCCCTGCCTGAACCAAATCCGACTGCGCCCGCTTCAACGCGGCCTCTGCCTCTTCGCGTTCGGTCACTTCGCGGCGCAGGGCAGTGTTGGCGTCTTCAAGATCCCGCGTTCTGTCTCGCACGCGGCTTTCCAGCACCACATTGGCGCTGGCCAGTGCCCGGCGACGTGCCATGACCACCAACAGCACAGAGCCAAAGAACATGCACAGCGCCCCCACGGCCGCCGCCTGCAATCCCGCCAAGCGCAAGGCGGGTCCCACATCAACCAGCGACTCGCCCACCAGGCCGATCACCGGCAGTGGCTGCACGAGGCGCAAAGCGCGATCCGGGATATAGGGGCTTAGATCCTGCCGCCATATTTCAAGCCCGCCAGCCTTCACCGCATCAATGCTGGCCAAACCCGCAACGCCGCGATCCATGCCACCGGGAATTTGCTGCCAGCCCAGCATCTCGGATCGGTTGGTGATAAAGACCCGGCCATCTGGGTCATTGAAATAGACCGTCGGCCAGGCACCGCGCCAGTCCTGCTCAAGGTTTTCGATGTCGACGACGACAATCAGAACCCCCTGCACGCGGCCGGTGTGATCGAAGCTTGGCGCTGCAAAGGAATAAGCGCGCTGCCCGGTTGCAGCCGAACTGCCATGCGTCGCGCCCAGAGCGCCGTTCAGGGCACGGCGAAAGTAGGCGGCCTGTTGCAGATCGGCTCCGGCCTCGCCCCCGGCCGCGGCCAAAACCCGGCCTGCTCGATCTGCATAGTGCACCATCAAGGCAGACGTCTTGTCGCGTACCTCCAGCAACAGCGCATCCGCCGCGACCCGATCGCCATCGGCATTGTGCAAGGCCGCAAGAACCGGGTGATCCGCCATCAGAACCGCGGTTTCACGATAGCGGCTGAGCTGTGTCACCAAACGGTCTGATGCCAAGGCAAGGTCGGCCTTGCCCCGCGCGGCCACTTGCTCCAGCGCTTGTACGTACCCATACCGCCAGATACCGGCCGCAAGCGTGCTCGCCGCCAGCAAACCGATGAGAACCAACCCGAATGTAAAACCACTTGCCGTTTTCATAGGGTCCTCTTAGCAAGCTCACTCTTGCCAGCAAAGCATACAGCAGCCACGGTGCGCAGATGCAACGATTTGACCAGTCTCCAACAGATCCTGCCTTTGTGCAGAACCCCTACCCGTTCTACGACGAAATGCGATCCGCTGGCGATCTCGTTTGGTGGACAGACTATGACATGCCCTGCGCCGTCAGCCACAAGGCCGTGCATACCCTGCTGCGTGACAGACGTTTTGGCCGCGAAGTCCCGGCCGAACAGGCCCGTCCGGTGCCCGACCACCTGCGTGATTTCTATGCCGTCGAAGCCCACAGCATGCTGGAACTGGAGCCGCCGCGCCACACGCGCCTGCGCGGGCTGGTTCTTCGCGCTTTCACCTCGCGCAGGATCAAGGCGCTGGGACCGGAAATCGCAAATCTTTCCAATGATTTGATCGATACGTTCCCGTGTGGTGATTTTGATCTTCTGCCTGCCTTCTGTCAGCCGATCCCGGTGATCGTGATCTGCCGTTTGCTGGGGGTTCCAGAGACCATGGCCACACAGTTGTTGCAGTGGTCTGCCGACATGGTGTCCATGTATCAGGCGCGTCGGGATCGGGCCATCGAAGACCGGGCCGCCGGTGCGGCACGCGCGTTTTCCGATTTTCTGCGCGGATACATCGACGAGCGACGCAGCAAACCGGCTGACGATCTCATTACGCATCTCATTGCCGCCGAAGAGGATGGTAGCAAGCTCAGCACTGATGAGCTGATCACAACCTGCATTTTACTGCTGAACGCCGGGCACGAAGCAACCGTTCACACCATGGGAAACGGCATCAAGGCGATGCTCGAGGCGCAGCACCATATCCACGCCGACAACGCAGAGGCCACCGTCGAGGAAATCCTGCGCTTTGACGCGCCGCTGCATATGTTCACGCGCTATGCCTATGAAGATATCGATGTTTTTGGCCACAGATTCCGGCGCGGTGATCAGGTTGCTTTGATGTTGGGCGCGGCCAATCGTGACCCGACCTCATGGCCCAACCCACATGTCTTTGACACGACCCGTCCGCATGTCGCCTCGACCAGTTTCGGCGGCGGTTTGCATTTCTGTGTCGGTGCGCCCCTTGCGCGGCTTGAAATGCAGGTCGCCCTGCCGATCCTGTTCGAACGTTGCCCCAGCCTAAGACTGGCCCAGCCCCCGCTCTATGCGAACCTGTACCATTTTCACGGGCTTGGCGCGCTTCAGGTCGGGATCTGACCCGGCTCTGCGCGCCACCCGCGCCCTCAAAGAGGCAGTGCCGTGGTCATTTTGATTTCTTCCATCGACAGCAGCGCCGTGACGTTATGCACTTTCACTTCTGAAATGAGCGCTTGGTAGAATTCATCGTAGGCCCGCGCGTTCCGGACCCGAACCTTTAAGATGTAATCGACGTCCCCCGCCAACCGGTGCGCTTCTTGCACTTCGGGCCGATCTCTGAGCGCCTTGAGGAACTTACGCTGCCAGTCCGCTTCGTGTTCCGAGGTGCGGATCAGCACGAAAAAACACGCCTCAAACCCAAGTGCTTCGGCATTCAGAACAGCCACCTGAGGCCCAATCACCCCAGCTTCACGCATTTTGCGAATCCGGTTCCAGACCGGTGTCTTGGACGAGCCAACCGACTTGGCGATGTCATCAAGAGACTGTGAGGCATCGGTTTGAAGCTGGGACAGGATTTTCAGGTCTGTGTCATCGATCTTCATGGTTTTTCCTTTTTCGCCGGCTACGCAGAACACCACATCCCACTCACCGTCAATTTGGAACATATGTTCTTATATTTTCTGAGGTATGGCAACATATCAGAACAAATTTCTATATTGAGCGCAGAAAAAGGAGCTGCGCGATGCAACATTTTCCTATCTTCCTCGCTCTGGCCGGTCGGCGCATTGTCGTTTCCGGCGGTGGCGAAGCTGCGCTGGCCAAACTTCGGCTTTTACTGAAAACCGAGGCGCATATCACGGTGCATGCGCCGCAGCCCGACCCTCAAATCCAACAATGGGCTACTGAAGGAAAGTTGCGGCTGGTCCAGCGCAGGTTGGAGCCGGGCGATACCACCTGCGCCGTTCTTTTCTACGCGGCCGACGAAGATGAAACCGAAGATGCTCGCACTTCTGCACTTGCACGCGCGGATGGTGCTTTGACAAACATCGTCGACAATCTGCAAGCCAGCCAATTCATCACCCCGGCCATCGTGGATCGTGATCCGGTGACTGTTGCGATTGGCACGGAAGGCGCAGCGCCCGTGCTGGCCCGCAAGATCAAGGCTGATCTGGAAGAACGCCTGCCCACGACGCTTGGCCCTCTGGCGCGGATCGGCAAAGCCTTTCGAAAAATGGCAGAGGCCCTGCCGATGGGTCGGGCGCGCCGTGATTTCTGGGCTGACTACTATTTCAAGCAAGGCCCCCGCGCGATTGTTGAGGGCAAAGAGGCGGCAGAAACAACGCTCGAGACGCTCTTGCAGGATCATCTGTCACGTCAGGCCAAACTGGGCCATGTGGCTTTTGTCGGTGCTGGGCCCGGCGATCCCGAACTTTTGACCCTCAAGGCCAGGCGCGCTCTAGACGAAGCAGACGTGGTGATCCACGACCGGCTGGTTTCACCGGCAATCCTTGAACTTGCCCGCCGCGAGGCGATTTTGGTGAACGCAGGCAAAGAGGGGTTCGGCCCTTCCATGCGCCAGGAGCAGATCAATGATCTGATCGTTGAGCATGCCCAAACGGGCGCACAGGTGGTCCGCCTGAAGGGCGGTGATCCCGCTGTCTTTGGCAGGCTTGATGAAGAAGTCGAAGCAGTGCGCAACGCCGGTATCGGCTGGCATGTCGTGCCCGGCATCACCGCCGCCTCGGCCAGTGCTGCGGCGATCGGACAAAGCCTAACGTCGCGGGGTCGAAACGATGACGTCCGATTTCTGACCGGTCATGACATGGCTGGCTTTGCCGATCATGATTGGCGCGCCCTTGCACGGCCCGGCGAAGTGGCCGCGATCTACATGGGTAAAAAGGCGGCGCGGTATATTCAGGGCCGTCTGACCATGCATGGCGCCGCGCCGGACACACCGGTCACCGTCGTTGCCAACGCATCTCTGCCCACCCAGCACGTCATTGCCACCACTCTGGCCCGCCTGCCCGCCGATCTGCGCGCAGCCGCGCCCACCGGCCCTGCCCTGACACTGCTTGGCCTAGAGCCACGCGCCAAAGATGCGCTGCCCGCAGACACCGTGACGGCCCTTTCTCAGCAAGAGGTATCCCTATGACCATCCAGTTCAAACCGCATGTGATCACCGCAAATGCGTTGGTCGAAGGTGACGTGATCTATTTGACGGATACGGATGGCTGGACGCGGGCCTTGTCCGAAGCCGAAGTGCTGACGGACGAAGCGCACGCCCAGTTGCGACTGCTCGAAGCGCAGGCGCGCAGCGGCGAGGCTGTCGGTGTCTATCTGGCCGAGGTCGCGTTGCGCGACGGCACTCCGGAACCTGTGCACTTTCGCGAAGATTTCCGGCGCACGGGCCCGTCTAACTATCCCCATGGCAAACAAGCAGAGGCGCTGTGATGTATCGCTATTCCGAATTTGACACCGCCTTTGTGGCAGAACGCAATCGTCAGTTCCGCGCACAGGTAGAACGCCGTCTGTCAGGCGCGCTGACCGAGGATGAATTCAAACCGCTGCGCCTTATGAACGGGCTGTACCTGCAGCTGCACGCTTATATGCTGCGCGTTGCCATTCCCTACGGGACACTCAGCAGCCGCCAAATGCGCAAGCTGGCCGAGATCGCCGAGCGGTGGGACAAGGGATATGGGCATTTCACAACCCGGCAGAATATTCAGTTCAATTGGCCCAAACTGAACGATGTCCCCGACATGCTGGATGCTTTGGCCGATGTAGGCATGCACGCGATCCAGACTTCCGGCAATACCATTCGAAACGTCACGGCTGACCATTTCGCCGGCGCCGCCGCAGATGAGGTTGCCGATCCGCGCCCTGTGGCTGAACTGATCCGCCAATGGTCGACAGACCATCCGGAATTTCAGTTTCTGCCGCGCAAATTCAAAATCGCTGTTTCCGGCAGTGAGGAAGACCGCGCTGTTTTGCGCGCGCATGATCTGGCCGTACAAATTGTCGAACAGGACGGCGAGATCGGGTATCGCATCTTTGTGGGCGGTGGTCTGGGCCGCACGCCCATGATCGGCAAAGTGCTGCGTGATTTCCTGCCTGCAGATGATCTGCTGCCCTATATCGAAGCCACCGTTTCTGTCTGGAACCTTCTGGGCCGCCGGGACAACAAATATAAGGCGCGGATCAAGATAACAGTGCATGAACACGGGATCGATACTATTCGCCAACTGGTCGAAGACCGATTTGGCGACCTTCAGCCTGCCTTTACCGGTGTTGACCGGACGTGGCTGAGCGGGATCGAAGCCGACTTCAGACCGCCCGCGTTTTCGCAGCGTGACACCGGGTCTTTTGATGCGGCTTATGCCAATGATCCCGTTTTCCGGGCTTGGGCGGACAGCAATTTGTCCGAGCATAAACAGGACGGCTATGCGATCGCCCAGATCAGCCTGAAAGCGCATGGCGCAACGCCCGGCGACGCCACAGCCGATCAAATGCGGATCATGGCGGACATTGCCGAAACCTTTGGCCATGACGAATTGCGCATCAGCCATGAACAGAACATCGTGCTGCCGCATGTTCACAAAAGCGATCTGCCGCATATCCACGCACGGCTGAAGAGTCATGGGCTTGCGACGGCGAATATCGGCTAGGTTTCAGACATCATCGCCTGCCCCGGCATGGATTACTGCGCTTTGGCCACGGCCCGGTCGATCCCGATCGCTCAGCAGATCGCCACACGCTTTGACGAGCTGAAGCTGGAACATGAGATCGGCGATCTCAAGATCAAGATTTCCGGCTGCATCAATGCCTGTGGACATCACCACGTCGGCCATATCGGCATTCTTGGGCTGGATCGCGCTGGCGTGGAAAACTACCAGATCACACTGGGCGGCGATCACACGCAGGATGCGGCCATTGGCCAACGGACCGGCCCCGGCTTTTCCGCCGAGGAAATCATCCCCGCCATCGAACGGCTCGTCTATGCCTATCTGCAACACCGCAGCAGCGCCGAAGAACGGTTCATCGATGCGTTCCGCAGGCTGGGTATGGCCCCGTTTAAAGAGGCGCTCTACGGCGCAGGCAAAACCCAAGGGCGCAGACATGCTGCCTGATGCATTGCTGCTTAATGATGGCGCAGAAGTACCCCCTGACGTTCTGGATGGGGCGTTGCAGGCAAAGGCCGATGCGCTGAATGCGCGCTTTGCCCATCACAGCGCGTCGGCCGTGCTGGATGCCACACTCGCCCAGACGGTCGTGGGCCAAACGGCGCTTGTGTCTTCGTTTGGTGCGGAATCGGTTGCCCTGTTGCACATGGTTGCCCTGATCGATCGCGCGACGCCGGTGCTGTTTATCGACTCGCAGATGCTGTTCGCCGAAACGCTCGTGTACCAACAAGAGATTGCCGAGCGCCTGCGGTTGGAAAACGTGCGGATCATCCGCGCGGCCTCCGCAGATCTGCGACAGGACGATCCCAACAATGACCTGCACCAAAGCGATCCTGATCAATGCTGCGCGTTGCGCAAAACAGTGCCGCTGAACACCGCGTTGGGTGGTTTCGACAGTTGGATCACCGGACGCAAACGGTTCCAATCGGGCACGCGGGCACAGATCGAGTTCTTCGAAGTCGAAACGGGAACCCGGCGGATCAAGGTCAACCCGCTGGCGCATTGGCGCAGCGAGGACCTGCTCGAATACATTCAGGAGAACCGCCTGCCCCGTCACCCGCTGGTGTCGCGCGGCTATCCATCGATCGGCTGCCAGCCCTGCACAACCGCGGTGGCGCCCGGCGAAGACCCCCGTTCGGGGCGATGGCGCGGCCAGGAAAAAACCGAGTGCGGGATCCATTTTGTCAACGGCAAGCCCGTCCGCTCGGGCCCTTAAATCAAACGTCAGGCCAAATGCCGCCCGATTACGAAGGAAAAACCATGAACACGATCGTCACCGACGCCGGCTTTGCCCCGGACACCGGGATCATAGCATTTACAGAGCTGCCCGCCGACACTGACCCGGCGCAGCTGGACGCGTTTCTGCCAAAGGCGGCGCTGCGCATTCCGTTTGACAGTTTTGCAGATGGGCGCGGCTTTACGCTGGCGCGCCTGCTGCGGCTGCGTGGATACCGGGGCCACTTGCGTGCATCCGGGCATGTGATTGCGGATCAGTATGCCATGGCGCGTCGTTCGGGGTTCGATGACGTGGAAATCACGCCTGAATTGGCCGAACGCCAACCTCAGGATCAATGGCTCGCCCGCGCAAATTGGCACCAGCACGACTATCAGGCCCGTATGCGCGGCACGGCCTGACCAGAATTCACCGCACCACAGGGTCAAATGGATCAAGCCCCGCGCGCGACGCCGGGGCCTAGAACCTTTCCCCTGATCCAAATCAAAGCTAAGTGTAAGGCATCGGTTTACACGAACCGGTAGTAGAAACATGACAGAGATGACACCCGTGACAGACGCTGCAGCAACTAAAGCGCCGGAAACACCCAAGAAAATGGCTGTGCCCGACGCCCAGACCGTCACAGCCGTTCAGCATTGGACTGACCGCCTTTTTTCATTCCGTGTGACACGACCGGCCAGTTTGCGTTTCCGGTCTGGCGAATTCGTCATGATTGGCCTGATGCAGACCGACGCCAAGACCGGGCGGGAAAAACCGCTTCTGCGCGCCTACTCCATTGCTTCGCCCTCTTGGGATGAAGAGCTGGAGTTCTATTCGATCAAAGTGCCTGACGGCCCGCTGACATCGCGTTTGCAACACATCCAGCCGGGTGATGAGATCATCCTACGGCCCAAGCCTGTTGGCACACTGGTGCACGATGCCCTGCTGCCAGGCAAACGGATCTGGTTTTTCGCCACCGGCACCGGGATAGCGCCCTTTGCCTCGTTGTTGCGCGATCCTCAGACATACGAAGACTACGATGAAGTCATTCTGACCCATACCTGCCGCGAAGTGGGCGAGCTGGAGTACGGCAAACAGTTGATCGAGGAAATTCGCAGCGACGAGATGCTGGCCGAATTGATCGGCGAGGGTTTTCACGAAAAGCTGCGCTACTATCCGACCACCACGCGCGAAGAGAGCCCGAAGATGGGCCGCATCACCGATCTGATGCGCTCGGGGCAGGCCTTTGAGGATCTGGGCGTATCGCCCCTCGATCCCGCCGTTGACCGGGCCATGATTTGCGGCAACCTCGCATTCAACCTCGAACTCAAAGAGATGTTCGAAGAATACGGGCTTGAGGAAGGCGCGAACTCTGACCCCAAACACTATGTGGTGGAAAAAGCCTTTCTGGACTGATGCAACAGCGACATAGCACATGAAAAAGCGCCGCATGGATGTCCATGCGGCGCTTTTCGTTTTGCAGAAATAGCAGGGCCGCAGGCGCGGCCACTACCAGATCGGCGATTACAGGCCCAGAGCTTCTTTGAGCTGGTCCAGAACACCGGACAGCGCGTCCGGGTTATCCTTGACCTGCTCAAGCAGCTTGTTTGCCACGGTCTTCTTGACCGGACCCAGGTCCGCGCCATCGATATACTCGGCGACCTTGTCGTAGTCGAAACCATCAACGGTCAGCAAATCCGTGATCGCTGGCTTTTCAGCAGCATCAGCGGCCGTATCAGCTGCTGCGTCAGCGGCATCAGCCGTGGCATCGGCAGCAGCGTCAGCAGCTGTATCGGCCGCGGCATCAGCGGCGTCAGCCGCGGTATCAGCGGCGGCGTCAGTCGCATCGGCTGCCGTATCAGCAACTGCGTCAGCAGCGTCAGCAGCCGTATCGGCGGCAGCGTCGGCGGCATCGGCAGCCGTATCTGCAGCGGCGTCGACGGCGTCAGCGGCCGTATCGGCAACAGCGTCAGCAGCATCGGCAGCGGTCTCGGTGGCTGCGTCAGCAACATCAGCGGCGGCGTCTGCGGCACCTTCGACTGCGTCACCAGCAGCATCAACCGCTGCATCTGCGGCATCCGCGGCTGTGTCGGCCGCAGCATCTACGGCGTCACCGGCTGCCTCAACGGCGTCTCCGGCAGCGTCTGCAGCAGCGTCGGCTGCGCCTTCGGCCATATCTGCGGCACCTTCAACAACATCAGCGGCTGCATCAGCGGCGGCATCTGCTGCGCCTTCGGCAACATCACTTGCCGCTTCCACAGCGCCCTCGGCTGCATCGGCTGCACCTTCGGCAACGTCCGCGACGGTATCAGCAGCAGCATCCGCAGCACCTTCGGCAGCTTCTGTGACGGCTTCGACTGCGTCCCCGGCTGCATCCGCTGCGCCTTCGGCAACATCGGTCGCCGCTTCGACGGCACCTTCAGCTGCATCGGCCGCGCCTTCTGCAACGTCTGCTGCAGCATCGGCAGCTGCGTCCGCAGCATCACCGACGGCTTCGACAGCGCCCTCTGCGGCATCCTTGGCCGTATCGACGGCATCGCCAACGGCGGCAGCAGCACTATCCAGCGCTTCTGGTGCACCGATCGCTTCGCCAGCGTCATTCATGGCCTGTTCGGGCGACTTACCCGTAAAAAACAGATAACCGCCGACGGCAACAACAGCCGCGACCACAATCAGGATCACATTCCTCATCACATCACTCCTAGTTCTAATCCCCACCGCCGCGACTCAACGGTCGGCGGCATTGGGGGCAGATGTGACGCTGCCGTGCAGCATTCGCAAGGGGAAAGCCCGGCAACATGGCGCAAACATGCCGATTCATCGCCTAATCTTTGCTGGTATTTGCCGCTTGAAACACAGGGCAGGCAAGTTTACCTTGCGATCCTGACCAGAAACGGAAAATTCGGAGCAAACCCATAGCCCGCAGACCACACAACGCGCCACCAACGCGCGACACCGGCCCTCGTATCAACGACCGGATCAAAGCCACAGAAATCCGCCTGATCGGCGCAGAAGGTGAAAACGTAGGCGTTGTAACGCCGTCTCGTGCGCTTGAAATGGCCGAAGAAGCCGGGCTCGACCTGGTAGAGATTTCGCCAAATGCCAATCCGCCCGTCTGCAAGATCATGGATTACGGCAAGTTCAAATACGAACAGCAAAAGCGCGAATCCGAGGCCCGCAAAAAGCAAAAGACCATCGAAGTCAAAGAAGTGAAGTTCCGCCCGGGAACCGATACGCACGACTACGAGGTCAAGATGCGCAATGTATTCAAGTTCCTTGAAAACGGCGACAAGGTGAAGATCACCCTGCGTTTCCGGGGCCGCGAGATGGCTCACCAGAACCTTGGGCGCGAGCTGCTGGAACGGGTCGCTGAGGACACAAAAGAAATCGGCAAGGTCGAGAACTTCCCCAAGATGGAAGGTCGCCAGATGGTGATGATGATCGGACCGGTCGCCAAGTAATCGGGTTCTTTTTGACCCATCACGAAACCCGCCACTTTTGGCGGGTTTTTTGTTGCTGGCTTGAAAAAGCGATCAGGCGGGTCGCACCTAGCCTTCGCGCAAACGGCCCCGTTGCGGAATTTCCTTGAGCAAGCCACCTACGCCCATGCTGGCAATATCACCCGGCCCGACAGGAACGCCGCAAATCAGCCGCTCAAGTACCCAATCTGCGCCGTTGAGCGCAGGGGCCCGCGCGCATCCGGGCAAGCCGATCACCGGACGGCCGTTCAGGTTTCCAAAGAACAGCAGGTTGCCCGGATCGACAGGCATGCCAAAGTGAACCACCTGCCCGCCTGCCTGCCGCAAAGCCTCGGGCGCGGTGTCAAAGGCATCAGAGGTGGCCGATCCTGTCAGGATCAGCACGATATCCGCAGTGCTGGCCGCAATGGCCTGTGACAGCGCCTCGATCTGGTGCGGCACCACGCAAATCGGCCCCAGTGCGACTCCTAGCCGGTCCAGCCGTTCCTGTGTGACTTTCTGCCCCTTGGCACCGGTTTCGGTGTCCTCAACGCTGGTCTGGATCAAATCAGCTGTGCTGCAAACAGGGCTGCGCAGCCGCAAAGCGCCCTGCCCTGCAAGGCAAGCCGCCTCCAGCGATGCGTCTGGGACTGCATAGGAAATGATCTTGACGGTGGCGACCATGCCTCCGGCCCCGAGCCTCTGCCAAGGTGGAACCGTGGCCACAGTGATCATCGGATGCAGCGCATTGAGCGCATGAATGCGTTCTGCCAACACTTCGATGACGCCCGGACCTTCTGTATAGACATTCACCCGCCCGGTCGCGGCACGGCCAAGCCGCAGGCCGGCGCGCTTGGGGTCAGGCACCAGTGCGGCCGCCAGACGTTCCGCCGCCGCGTCTTCGGCGATGTCACCGTCCTCGAGACGCGCAACCGTGACTTCTGCAATGCCTGCCGCTTCGAGTGGAGCGAGGTCGCTTGTTTCGATCACGCGCCCTTTGCGCAGGCGGCCATCCGGCAGCGCGATGGAATGCGCCAAGACCGCTCCGACCGCCTCACCAAGGGGGACAGGCCCGAACTTCATGCGCCCTTCCGAAGAACTTTGGTCATTTCCGCTATGATGGACACCGCGATTTCCGACGGGCCCGCCGCACCAATGTCCAGCCCGATAGGGCCATGGATCTGTGCGATCTCATCTGCATCAAACCCGGATTCTGTCAGCCGGTCGACGCGTTTTGCATGGGTCCGTGTCGATCCCAGCGCACCGACATAAAAGCACCCTGATCTCAACGCCTTTTCCAGAGCCGGATCATCCAGCTTGGGGTCATGGGTCAGCAAAACCAGCGCCGTGCGGGCATCAAGGCCCAGACTTTCGACCGCATCATCCGGCCAATCGTGCAAGATCGTCTCGCCCGGGAACCGGGTCTCGGAACCAAAGGTTTCGCGCGGATCAATGATGACCGGATCATAGCCCGCGATGCGTGCCATCGGGATCAGCGCCTGCGTGATATGGACCGCTCCTACAACAATGAGACGCAAAGGCGGGTTGTGGATGGCAACGAATGTTTCCCCATCCGGCTCAAAGCCAGATCGGTCCATGCGAAACCGATCTTGATGTCCTTCGCTGTCCAGATGACGTGCCCCGCTTGCCACGTTCACCACATAGGCCAGCGCCTTACGGGCCGCGCGGGCGTGAACCAGATCACGCAACAGGGTTTCCGGCATGACACTGCCGACCGGCTCAATGAGAATTCGGATGGTACCGCCACAGGCCAGACCCACAGCAAATGCATCCCCGTCTGAAACCCCAAATTCGAGATTGCGCGCCTCTCCGGCCTCCAACGCTTCGAGCGCCTCGACGATCACGGCCCCTTCGACACATCCGCCAGAAACCGAGCCTTCGATTTCGCCTTCTCCAGAAATGGCAAGCTGACTGCCGACCCGGCGCGGCGCGGACCCCCATGTTTCGGTCACGGTGGCCAGAACAGCCCCTTTGCCGGCGTCATGCCACGCAAGAGCCTGCTCGGGTATGCCGTCAAATCTGTCCATGTCGGTGATCCCCCTCCGGGTCATAGATAACGCTGCAAAGCGGGCCTGTCTTCCCCTTCTAAAGTGGTGCTGGTCATGGCACGGGTAAATGGCCCCTACACAAAAAAAGGGCGCCTGATCCCGGCGCCCTTCCTCTAAGTTTTTGTCTGGCTCGCGTTATTCGGTGACAGTTACCTTGACCATGCGGTCGGGTTCACCAAACACTTCGCCGTTCCGGCCTTCGCCGAGCTTGATCGCGTCAACGACGTCCTGACCTTCGCTCACGCGTCCCACGACGGTGTATTGACCGTCAAGGAACGGACCCGGTTCGAACATGATGAAGAACTGCGAATTTGCGCTATCCGGGTTCTGGCTGCGGGCCATGCCAACCACGCCTTTGTCAAAGGTGATATCGGAGAATTCGGCCTCGATATTGTCGAGGCTCGAGCCGCCGCGTCCGGCCATGCGCATGTCAAAGCCTTCTGCTTCGGCATCACCGAACATCACGTCACCGGTTTGGGCCATGAACCCATCGATCACGCGGTGGAAGACCACGTTGTCGTATTCGCCTGCCGCAGCCAGTGCCGTGATTTGTGCCACGTGCTTGGGCGCGACCTCTTCCAGCAAATCGATTTTGATGATGCCATTGGCGCCCTCGCCCGCGACCTCGATCTGAAGACCGGTGGCCAAGGCTGGTGACGCCAGCATCGTCAATGCAAGAGCAAGCTTACGCATCGGCGGCAACCTTTACGGAAATCATCTTGTCCGGATTCGCTGGCGGCTCGCCGCGGGTGATGGCGTCCACATGCTCCATTCCCGAAATTACCCGGCCGTAGACAGTGTACTGGCCATTCAGGAAATGGTTGTCCTTGAAGTTGATGAAGAACTGCGAGTTGGCAGAATTCGGGTTCTGGCTGCGCGCCGCGCCCAATGTGCCGCGATCATGCGGCAGTTTGGAAAATTCGGCTGGCAGATCAGGCATGCTGGATCCGCCCGTGCCGGCGCGACCCATGTTAAAGCTGTCGCCATCGGCGTTGCCATGAGCAACGTCACCGGTCTGCGCCATGAAGCCTTCGATCACGCGGTGGAAGACCACCCCGTCATACTGACCGCTGCGGGCCAGTTCCTTCATGCGCGCGGCGTGCTGAGGCGCAACGTCGGCAAGCAGTTCGATAGTGACAGTGCCGTCTTTCAGCTCCATCAGGATGGTGTTTTCAGGATCTTTGATCTCGGCCATTGGTTTCTCCGTTAATCTTTGCGCAACACTTAGACCGCAGCGCGCAAGATGCCAAGCTTGCGTTGACCTTGGGGCGTTTGCGATGCAAACAGCCCCGCAATAGAGAGAGCCCCAACGAACCTCGTAAGCAACGGAGAGCGGCATGGCCTGGAAAACCCTCGATGATATGGATCTGCGCGGAAAACGGGTGCTGACCCGGGTGGACATCAATGTGCCGGTCAAGGACGGCGCGGTCACCGATGCCACGCGCATTGAGCGTATCACCGCAACCGTCCAGGATATTCTCGAACGCGGTGGCAAGCCGGTTCTGCTGGCCCATTTTGGTCGCCCCAAAGGACAGCGGGTTCCCGAGATGAGCCTGCAGGCGCTGATCCCGACCATCGAAACCGTTCTTGGTGTGCAGGTCGTTTTCGCCGCCGATTGTGTGGGCGACGCCGCCAAGACAGCGATCGAGGCCCTTGGCGACAACCAGATCGCTCTTTTGGAAAACACGCGCTTTCATCCCGGCGAAGAAAAGAACGACGCCGCGCTGGCCGCCCAAATGGCCGAACTGGGCGATATCTATTGCAACGATGCCTTTTCCGCCGCGCACCGTGCCCATGCATCAACCGAGGGTCTGGCCCGCTTGCTTCCGTCCTGCGCAGGGCGGCTGATGCAGGCCGAGTTGTCGGCGCTGGAAGCCGCGCTTGGGCAACCTGAACGCCCTGTTCTGGCGGTTGTCGGCGGCGCAAAGGTATCAACCAAGCTGGATCTGCTGGGCAACCTTGTGGGCAAGGTCGATATTCTGGTGATCGGTGGCGGCATGGCCAATACGTTTCTGGCAGCTCAGGGCGTTGATGTGGGTAAATCGCTGTGTGAACACGAAATGGCCGACACAGCGCGCGAAATCATGGCCAAGGCTGTCACTGCCGGGTGCCGCATTCTGCTGCCGAGCGATGTTGTCGTGGCACGTGAATTCGCGGCCGGCGCGGACAATGAAACCGTTGCGGCAGACGCCTGTCCCGCAGATGCAATGATCCTCGATGCCGGGCCACAGAGTGTCGAGGCGATCACTGAAGCCCTGAAAGAGGCAAAGACCCTGATCTGGAACGGTCCCCTTGGCGCGTTCGAAATTGCGCCATTTGATGCTGCGACCAATGCCGCGGCGGCCTATGCGGCGAAACGCTCTGCCGCAGGCAAGCTGATCTCGGTCGCGGGCGGTGGCGACACGGTCGCGGCCCTGAACCAAGCTGACGCTGCTTCAGATTTTTCCTACATCTCGACAGCCGGTGGCGCCTTCCTCGAATGGATGGAAGGCAAAACCCTGCCCGGCGTGGCCGCGCTGGGATAATCAAATCACGAACGCGGGCCGGATCCGTTTTGGCCCGCAGACCAGCGCCTAGCGCGCGGTGCGATCGAGGTTGCGCAACAGTTTGATCGCTGCTGGCGCAGTAAAGGCCGTGGAATGGCCTGTCCGGTCGCCGCCTTCGATGTTCGACAAGTCCACGATGTCGATCGGCAATCCATCCAGCGCATCAAGATCGCGGATCGAGCCGAGCCGTGTTGGCTTGCCGGTCAGGAATGCCGAAAAGTCGAGAATGCGGTCCTTGGCAGAGACCAGAAGCATGAATGGCTGGGGAAACGGGGTGATCCGTTCGGCCTGCTGAAGAAACACGTCATCATCAATATCCGGACTGATGAGCGCCACACCAGACAACCGATCCAGCGCTGCCCCTTTGCCCGAGATCGACATCTGGCGCAGGGTTTCCATAACCAGTTGACTGCCCATGGAATGCGCGATCACCAGAACCTTTTTCCGGGCGGTCAGGGTCAAAAGCAGTTCTTCCAGCCCATCGCGCGAGAAAATCACGCTGTCCCGGTCATAAACATACCCCCGGGGGCTACCGGCCGACGGCCAGGAATAGGCGATCACCGGCAGAGAGGATTCAAAGTCATGGGCAATCTGCGCCAGACGATAGGCTGCCTCTGCGTTGTTGACGTTAAAGCCGTGCACAAACAGCACCACTTCATCGCGGCCATTTGCATCGGCCAAGGCCTGCACGAATTGATCCATACCGGGATATTTATGTTCCTGCCGCACGACAAAATGCTTTGCCGGATCAGGGCGTTCGGACCCCGGCCATTCGATCTGCCCCGGCTGATGAACCGGCGGGATTGAGATATCCAGCTTGGCAAAGCGCAAAGCGGGATCGCGCCGCTCGCCAAAGCCCTGCTGGAACAATCGCGGCTGGCCTTCAGCGGCGGGCAAACGATTGGTCGCGATGAACACGTCCTGTTGGGCGGCTCCTGCTACGACGGCGCTGGGAACAAGGCTGATCACACCGCGCGCGGCGCAGGCCGGCAAGACCACAATGATCATAAACAAAAGCGCGACTCGTTTCATGCGATCTAGTTACTACAGGCAGCACAGACCCAACCAGACACCGCCACCAATAACCCCGGACGACGCAAGTAAATCGGCAGGAATGCAACGCTTTGCAGCTGATTCGCATGGTTGCGAATCACCCTCTTTCACGACCCATTGGCCCGTGTCATCTTGGGCACCGTGCGTCCACCAAGAGACGCCGAAACGTAGGCAGCAGACAAACACCCATGACCTCCCGCAAAGCCAGACCGGCCCTGGGCATTATTATCTTCTTTTCCGTGTGCCTGACGCTCACGGCCTATTTCACCTTTGCCGCAGTGCAAGGTGACTACGGGCTGTTTCGCAGGGCAGAAATCGCGGTTGAAGGAAAGAACCTGTCGCGCGAATTGGCTCAGTTGCATCGCGATGTAGCGGACATGGAAAACCTGACACGCCGCCTGTCGGATGAGTTTCTGGATCTGGACCTGCTGGATCAACAGGCACGCGATGTTATAGGCCTTGTGCGCGCTGATGAAATCGTCGTGAACTGACAGCCTGACCGCGTACAAAAGCTTCCTAAGGTTTAGTTCTTGATCCGGTTGAATAGCGGACAGTCGGCGTTCTCCGGCCGGCCCATAAGGATCTGCGCAAGTGTCACGGCTTTTTGGCACAGCGAGGATTGCGACTGACAATCAAATCTCCCGCAAACTTTAGTGTCAGCTCAGAGACCTGCCCCACTGGCTTCTGTGCAGCACCCGCAAACACACTAGATCAATTTCGGCACTCGAAGACACAGATCGCGGCGAGCCGGTTGAATTCCAGATTGACCTGACGGGCAGCCAACCTCTGACCGCCGGACATTTCATCTTATAACCCACTTTACCTGCGCCATGGCCTCCGATACCCTCTCCAGATAGTTTAATGCTAAACATATCCTGGGGAGGAGACGCCCATGGCGGCGCGAAAGACCACAGCCAAACCCAATGTTTCGGCCGATGAGCTCAAGGCATATTACCGCGATATGCTTCTGATCCGGCGTTTCGAAGAAAAAGCCGGCCAGCTTTATGGAATGGGATTGATTGGCGGGTTCTGCCATCTCTACATCGGGCAAGAAGCCGTGGTTGTGGGGCTCGAAGCCGCCGCAGAAGAAGGCGACAAACGGATCACCTCTTATCGCGATCATGGGCATATGCTGGCTTGCGGCATGGACCCTGATGGCGTCATGGCCGAATTGACCGGCCGCGAAGGCGGTTATTCCAAGGGCAAAGGCGGCTCGATGCACATGTTCTCGAAAGAGAAGCATTTCTATGGTGGCCATGGCATCGTTGCAGCGCAGGTACCATTGGGTGCGGGTCTGGCATTTGCCGACAAATACAAGGGCAACGGCCGGGTCACCTTTACCTACTTTGGCGATGGTGCGGCGAACCAAGGTCAGGTCTATGAGACGTTCAACATGGCCGCGCTTTGGGATTTGCCGGTCATTTTCGTCATAGAAAACAATCAGTACGCCATGGGAACCGCACAAAAGCGATCCACGTCCACCCCGGATCTCTACACCCGCGGCGAAGCCTTTGGCATCAAGGGCGAAGTGGTCGATGGCATGGATGTACTGGCAGTCAAGGCGGCTGGCGAAAAGGCCGTTGCGCACTGCCGGTCCGGCAAGGGTCCGTATATTCTGGAGATCAAGACCTACCGCTATCGCGGGCATTCCATGTCCGATCCGGCCAAGTACCGGACGCGCGAGGAAGTGCAGAAAATGCGCTCGGAGCGGGACCCGATCGATCATGTGCGTGACCTGCTGCTGCAAGGCAAACATGCAACCGAAGACGATCTCAAGGCGATCGACAAAGAGATCAAGAAAATCGTGTCCGACAGCGCCGAATTCGCGCGCACGAGCCCCGAGCCCGCGCTCAATGAGCTTTGGACTGACATTTACGCTGACGCCTGAGGAGAAGAGCAGACAATGGCTACCGAAATACTCATGCCCGCCCTCTCTCCGACCATGGAAGAAGGCACCTTGGCCAAATGGCTGGTCAAAGAAGGCGATACCGTTTCGTCCGGCGATGTGATTGCCGAGATTGAAACCGACAAGGCCACCATGGAATTCGAGGCGGTGGACGAAGGGATCATGGGCAAGATCCTGATCCCCGAGGGTTCTGCCGACGTCAAGGTGAACACCCCCATCGCTGTGCTGATCGAAGAAGGCGAGAGCCTTGCAGACGCCAGCGCCGCCCCAGCCCCAAGCGCGGTTGAAGAAACGGCTCCTGCCGCTGCGGCCGCGCCAAGCGCACCGGCCACCCCGGCCCCCGCTGCTGTGGTGGCAGAACCGGACTGGCCCGAAGGCACAAAGGTCAAACAGCAAACCGTGCGCGAAGCCTTGCGCGATGCCATGGCCGAAGAAATGCGTGCCAACGATGACGTATTTCTGATGGGCGAAGAGGTTGGCGAATATCAGGGCGCATACAAGATCAGCCAAGGCCTGCTGGACGAGTTTGGTGCAAAGCGTGTCATCGACACGCCGATCACCGAACATGGTTTTGCCGGGATCGGTGTCGGGGCAGCCTTTGGCGGGTTGAAACCGATCGTTGAGTTCATGACGTTCAACTTTGCGATGCAAGCCATTGATCAGATTATCAATTCGGCAGCCAAGACGCTTTATATGTCCGGTGGCCAGATGGGTGCACCCATGGTTTTTCGTGGCCCCAATGGCGCGGCCGCCCGCGTTGGCGCCCAGCACAGTCAGGACTATGCCGCATGGTATGCTCATATCCCCGGCTTGAAAGTTGCGATGCCCTATTCGGCCTCTGACGCCAAAGGGCTGCTCAAATCCGCGATCCGTGACCCGAACCCGGTGATCTTTCTGGAAAACGAAATTCTTTATGGCCGCAGTTTCGATGTGCCAGAGCTGGAGGATTTCACGGTGCCCTTCGGCAAAGCCCGCATTTGGCGCGAAGGCACGGATGTCACACTGGTGAGTTTCGGTATCGGCATGACCTACGCGCTCGAAGCGGCGGACAAGCTGGCCGAGGACGGTATCAGCGCCGAAGTGATCGATCTGCGTACCCTGCGCCCGATGGATACTGCAACGGTGATCGCATCCGTTCAGAAGACCAACCGCTGCGTGACGATCGAAGAAGGCTTTCCCGTGGGAGCCATCGGCAACCATATTTCCGCGGTGTTGATGGAACAGGCCTTTGATTATCTGGATGCGCCAGTCATCAACTGCACAGGCAAAGACGTGCCCATGCCCTATGCAGCAAACCTCGAGAAACATGCACTGGTCACCACGGCTGAGGTTGTCGAAGCCGCAAAATCGGTCTGCTACAGATGAAGTCGAGCCCGCTTTGCAGCCGCGATGAGGGTCGGGAAATCTTCTTTACTGCCACCGATGGGCAGCGGAAGTTTCGCCTGACTGTGTCGCGGGCAATGCTGGACGACATTCTTGGCAACCACGCGAGCGAGCCAGACCGCAAAGCATGGGTGAAGACCCGAAAGACTGAAATACTCGCGCTGATCGAAGGCCACGCCGAGGCAGATACCGGCCTTTCCAGCGTCGCAGTAGAGGAGATTTCCTAATGCCCACCGAAATCCTGATGCCCGCGCTGTCGCCAACCATGGAGGAAGGCACGCTCGCCAAATGGCTGGTCAAGGAGGGGGACACTGTCGAGTCCGGCGATGTGATCGCCGAGATCGAAACCGACAAGGCCACGATGGAGTTCGAAGCTGTCGACGAAGGGACGATTGGAAAAATCCTGATTGCGGAAGGCACGGCAGACGTCAAAGTGAACACCCCTATCGCGGTTCTGCTAGAGGAAGGTGAAAGCGCGGCGGATATCACCGCCTCAGAGGCCACAGCGCCAGTGGCGCAGGCCTCTGCGGACACCGAGGCGGCCCCGGCCGGGGCCCCCGAGAAGTCCGCCCCGCCCCCGATTGCAGTATCCAGCGACGCAAGCCGGGTTTTCGCGTCGCCACTGGCGCGCCGCATCGCCGCCGACAAGGGCATTGACCTGAGCCAGATAACCGGCAGTGGCCCGAGAGGCCGTATCGTCAAGGCCGATGTTGAAGGCGCCAGCGCCTCACCTGCTCAGGCTGCTGCCGGAGCAACCGCCGCAGCAGCATCTGCACCCGCCCCCAGCGGGCCTGCCGTTGCACCGCAGCAGGTCAGCGCCGACGCCGTCGCGCGCATGTACGAAGGCCGCGCGTATTCCGAGTTTCCGCTTGATGGCATGCGGCGCACAATTGCGGCTCGGCTCACAGAGGCGAAGCAGAGCATCCCGCATTTCTATTTGCGGCGTGACATCCGGCTGGACGCTCTGCTGCAATTCCGCAGCCAAATCAACAAGCAGCTGGCTGCGCGCGAGATCAAGCTTTCTGTCAATGACTTCATCATCAAGGCCTGCGCCAATGCCCTGCAACAGGTACCAGAGGCCAATGCCGTCTGGGCTGGCGATCGTATCCTGAGGCTGGAGCCATCCGACGTTGCCGTCGCAGTTGCCATTGATGGCGGTCTGTTCACACCGGTCCTGAAAGACGCCCATCAGAAATCGCTTTCTGCCTTGTCGTCAGAAATGAAAGATCTCGCGTCACGGGCGCGTGACCGCAAACTCGCCCCACACGAATATCAGGGGGGCAGCTTTGCGATCTCGAACCTTGGCATGATGGGGATCGAGAATTTTGATGCGGTCATCAATCCTCCCCACGGGGCAATCCTTGCCGTGGGCGCTGGTGTCAAAAAGCCTGTTGTGAACGAAGACGGCGCGTTGGGCGTAGCGACCGTGATGTCTGTCACTCTGTCCGTGGATCACCGGGTCATCGACGGCGCACTGGGGGCCGAGTTGCTCGCCGCGATCGTGGATAATCTGGAAAATCCTATGGCTATGCTCGCCTAAGCCGGCCTGTCATGGCCAAACAGGTTTTCCGAGCCTCAAAACCGCAAAAGCCCCCGACCAAACATCGGGGGCTTTTTGAATTTTTGGCTCGGCAGATGGCGGATCAGGCACCACCGCCCAGAAGCTGGTCCATCGAGATCGAAGGCTGCAAGCATCCGGCTTCGCCGACGATCTTGGCTGGCACGCCCGCAACGGTTTTACATGGCGGCACAGCATTCAGCACCACCGATCCGGCAGCAATGCGCGAGCAATATCCGACTTCGATATTTCCGAGCACCTTCGCACCCGCGCCGATCAGAACGCCGTCACCGATCTTGGGATGCCGGTCTTCTTCTTCCTTGCCAGTCCCGCCCAGCGTTACCGAGTGAAGCATCGACACATTGTCCCCAACAACTGCGGTCTCACCAATCACAATGGAATGCGCGTGGTCGATCATGATGCCTTTGCCGATCCGGGCGGCAGGGTGAATATCAACACCAAACACCTCGGAACAGCGCATCTGGAAGAAATAGGCCAAATCCTTGCGCCCTTTGCGCCACAGCCAGTTGGCAATGCGATAGGCCTGAACTGCCTGAAAACCCTTGAAGAACAGCAGCGGCTGCATGAAGCGATGACAGGCGGGATCGCGTTCATAAATGGCCATAATATCGGCCCGCGATGCCTGCGCAAGTTCCGGATCGTCGCTGAAGGCTTCGTCGCAGATTTCCCGCAAGATCTGGCCACTCATCTCACCGTTCGACAGCTTTTGCGCGATACGATGCGCCAGTGCGAGATCGAGCGTTGCATAGTGCAAGATAGAATAGTGCACCATTCCGCCCAAGAGAGGCTCGGTCTTGACCGCGTCTTCGGCCTCTTGCTTGATACGCGTCCAGACCGGGTCAACTTCGGCCAATTCAGGGCGTTTTTCTGCCATGGGTCCACTCCTTTGACGTGGGCTTTATAGCAGATAGGCTTTGGCAGGCGAAACGCAAATCCGTGATGGAGGGGATTTCGAAAATGGATGAAAGGGTTTTGCACCGGTTTCGCGATCTGATCCATCAGCGTATGCGCGCCCTTGATGAAGAAGATGCGCTTGGCCAAGAGGGTCAGAACACCGTGACATTGGACCAACAGGCCATTGGCCGCCTGTCCCGGCAGGATGCCTTGCTGAGTCAATCCATGGCCAAAGCAACGCAGGCCCGCCGTGATGCAACGCGCCGCGCGCTTCATGCGGCACTCGTGCGTCTAGACGAAGGTGAATTTGGTTATTGCGACGATTGCGGTGAAGAGATTGCCATCAAACGCCTGGAACTGGATCCCACCGCCTCGCGCTGTATTTCCTGTGCATCAGGTTGATCGAGACAACGCAGCGCCCTTAGGACATCGATCAGGCATTCGCGGAAATCGGCGTTATCAACCCGTGCCTCGCTAACTTGTTCATGGGCTAACGCGGCAGCCATAAGCGTTCCGCCACCGAAAACTGGGTGCAGCCGATTGTTGCGCTGCCTGTATGCATCGGCAACCATGGCAGCGCCGACCAGGGATTGCGCATGTGCAAACCTGACATGCGGCGGCACAGCCAAACAGGCACGGGCCGCAGCAAACAAATCATCTGGCAAAACGGGTCTCATCCAATGGTGACACGGGCAAATGGCCCGGGGCCATAGCGCGCCGAAATTTGCGCAACGGCAATCTCAAATCCCGCGATTGCGCCATCTTCCCCCTGCTGCGCGGCGCTGTAATCCCAAGTCGGAGAACTCACTTCGGCCTCGCGCAGGACGGTGTCATTTTGCGAAACGCGCACCAGATATCGTTCGGCCTCTTCGCCTAGTGGAACCTCAGTAAGATCCCAGGAGTCCCCCTCAACGCGCGTTCGTCTGATCCACTGGACTGCCAGATCCTCCACGCCGGTCACCTTCAGGTGGGCGGGTCGATAGGGTCGCAGCCCATTGCCATCAAATGCTTCAATCCGCTCAATATAGGAATCATCATCCAACGGTCGGCGCGCTGGACCAATGCGATAGTATCGGGCGATACGGCGCTGCGCTGCTGCCAGGGTGATCTGAGCCGGCGCTCCATTCATCAAAACCACATAAGACCCCGCAGGCCATTCGCTCGGCATCGCGCCATCAGTCCCGGCCTGCCCTCTCAATCTGTGCGCCAGCAGCCATTGCCCGTCTTCCAGCAAAGTCACGTCGCGAAACTGAAACAACTCCCAGTTACCGGCACTGCCATCCCCAATAGCCATCAGGTTCTGGCCCGCCAGCAGCTGTGCATCATCAATCGATTGCAAGGAGCCCGACGCCAAACGAACTTGCAGCGCTGCCCCGCGATCGATTACCCCGGCTTGCGCCGCAAAGAGCGGCGTTTCCGTAATTCCAATAACGCTGCGCTCTGCAATAATGTCATTGAGCGCGTAGTCTGAGTCCGTGGGCGCATCATAAATGGCCACCGTTCCTGGCCATGGATCAGCTGTCAAAGCCAGATGGGGCGCGTGGGCCACCTCGTCGCCTGACATTAGTGGCAGATCCATGAAGAATGGAGTAACCGGCACAGCGGGTGTAAAACCGCGCAATGCTGCGCCATCGTCTATGTATTCTGACGGCTCAAACAGGTCCGGCTCGATCCGCACTGCGTCGATGATTTGTCGATCAAGGACCTCCACACGGTCAATCCGCGCCAGCACCGGCCCAGATTTGGCAGGCAATTCGACAATGTCGCCAGCCCCCAGCTCCAGTTGAGACGGCGGCAACGCAAAGCGAAGAGTATCGCGGGCAAGGCGCGACTCAGCCAGCCAGCGTTCCGTTGTCTGGCGCCCCTCGCCCCGTGTCATGACCAAGGCCAGATCTGTTTCCGCAACCGCGTGGGTGCGCTCGTCCGGTAGAACCGTCTCTTCGGTGGCCACCTGATGGTCGGCGTCAGCCAAAACAAAACCGACGCGCACACGTCCGGCCATTTCGGCTTCGCCCGCGCGGCTTTCCGACAAATCACCGTCAACCTCGTCTGAAATCGCCAAGGCTTCTGAAGGCAGCGCATGCGCACGCAGCCCGTCACGCATTCTGAAAACGAGACACCCATCCCGTTCAATGGCGTCAAATCCATAGGCCAGCATAAGCGGTTGCAATGCTCTGCGTGCATCCGAAACATCCGGTACGGCATATCCCCGAACGTAGCCATGCAACGCACTGGTATCTATATCGGAAACGCCAACGCGGTGGCAGATTTCCCGCACAACCGAAGCCAGCGTTCGGCCCGACGTACGGCCGGTAATCCAGTGCCCACGCCGATAATTCGGTCCATCCGACCACAGTTCGTCATTCCCGGGAAACCAGGGGTAAGGACGCGCATCCCATGCCCAGACGAAAGCATGGGCCGTGTCGACCATCGCAGCGCCATAGGTTTCCGAAACCGGATTGTTGGCCTCATCACTCCAATAATCGTACATCGCACGCAAATATTGGCGTTGGATCAACTCATCCCGAAGCCCGTTGGAGTAGTAGGGCAATGCGGATTCCGACGATTTTGGATCCAGAAACTTGTTTGGTTGGTTGGTGCCTTTGTCGATTGCGGCACAGCCAAGTTCAGTGAACCAGATCGGCTTTGAGCCGGGCACCCATTCTGTTGGGTCATTGGCGCGCACGCCTCCGGTACGCGGATAGTGCAAATTTGACCACCAGTTCCGGATATCCTTGTAGCGCCAGACCCAGTCTTCGCCGTAGGCGCCGTCCACAATTTCCGTCCTGCGTTGTGCGTCTCGCGCCTCCGGACTGTCGTAGTACCAATCAAAGCCCTCGCCCCCGGCAACATTGGACTTTAGATACTCCGGATCATACATCGACGCCCAAGCGGCATCGGCGTGGCCCTCTCCGTCACGCCAATCCGACAGCGGCATGTAATTGTCGATCCCAATGAAATCGATGTTGGCGTCTGCCCAAAGCGGATCAAGATGGAAATAGAGGTCCTCGCTTCCGTCCTGAGGATGGTAGCCAAAGTACTCCGACCAGTCCGCTGCATAGCCAATCTTTACATCAGGGCCCAAAAGCGCCCGGCATTCAGCCGCAAGATCCCGCAATGCCTGAACGGCCGGAAAGCCCGCCAGACCGCGAATTTGCGTAAGGCCTCGCATTTCCGAGCCGATGCAAAAGGCTTCCACCTGCCCAGCCGCACTGCAAAGGGCCGCCTGATGCAAAATGAACCGCCGGTAACCCCATTCATCCGGCCCTGAATAGCTGACGCTCTCGCCCTCGACGGCAAAGTCGTTCGCCGTGGCGGTTCCCATAAAGCTTGCAACTTCGCTTTCGGCTGCAGCGGTGCCATCCGGCGACCCATCCCTGCCGGGTGCAATGCTGGTCGTAATGCGTCCTCTCCAAGGCAGCTTTGGCTGATCAACTGCTTCGCTCCATGGATCGGCCAAACCGTTGCCTGGCATCTGATCCATCAAGATGAATGGGTAGTACATCACACTGAGCCCCTGCTCGGTCATGCGATGAATCGATTGAATAACGGACTGATCGGTTGGCGTGCCGCCGTAAACTGGGCGGCCGTCTTCCTGCGGAACCGGTAACGCATCGCCGCGATGAATACCGCCCGCAGTCCAAGGCATCTTGCCAGCGTCTCGTTCGGTCTGTTCGACTTTGGGCCGGATCTCACAAGTGTTGCAGCGCAAATCACTCCCGAACCAGCTGACAATCAGCGAGACCGACCTGCAATTGGGAAGCTCGTCGGTTAGCTGTTCAAGCGAGGCGTTGAAGTCCGGCTCTTCCGTCGGGGAATTCACGTTGGCAACGGTCTTGCCGCCACTGGCACCTGCATTCAACAGGATATCAGGACCAGGAACCTCTGCTTCATCTGCTGTTTTCTTGTTCAGATACACCGGCTTGGTCGCAAGCGTGTATTCACCCGATCCGGGCATCATGGCCACGGCCTGCACAGCCAGCGGAACGTCGGCCGTGTCA
>JAHDIS010000028.1:29337-44314 GCA_020630695.1 Paracoccaceae bacterium
CAAAACTGAACTGAGGCACACGATTGCCAAACTGATTCAGGTCCAGATCCTCGATCACTACATAAGCAATTCCACGGTACGCCGGAACCAGACCAGTCCCCTCCACGGCTTCCATCTTGGCGTCTGGCAATTGATCAGCAGTGCCGCGATAGACCCGCATTGTCAGGTCTTTCAACGGCACCTCAGCACCATCCGCCCAAACACGGTGAACGCCAGTGATTTCGCCCTCACACAACGCCAAGGCCAGCGAC
The DNA here is from genome assembly GCA_020630695.1 of Paracoccaceae bacterium. GTDB lineage: Bacteria > Pseudomonadota > Alphaproteobacteria > Rhodobacterales > Rhodobacteraceae > Thalassococcus_A > Thalassococcus_A lentus. Next base: position 29,589 of record JAHDIS010000028.1, read on the forward strand.
ACGCGATACCGATACGTCTTGACCTTTGGTTGTGGCGGGGCCCCTTTTCCTCCGCCACCGCCGCTGGTTTTCGACCGTTCCTCGAATTCCGTCGACCAGATGACGTGTCCACCCATCCGCATGCGTCCATAGACCTGAGCAATCGGCGCACCTTCCCCGGCGCCGGATATGCGGAACCGGTCGATCCTGCCGGTTTCCACCGTTTCCGACCCCTGCCCCATGAGGCGTTGATCCAGCGCCCGTCCGAGCGATGCGCCAATGAACCGGCCAACAGCCGTCATCGACAACCCCAGCACAGATCCACCCAACGAAGAGCCAATGGCAGCACCCGCCGCCGAAAGTAAAATGGTTGCCATCGGTCAACCCTCCAAAGGAATTGCGAAACGGGCCACAATGCGCCGCGCCCAAGAAGCGCCCAAGGCGCTTTCGATCACGCCGTGGCCACTATAGGCATGCACAAAACTCGCATCGGCTCCGACTTTCGCCTGAATGCCAAGGTGCTTGGCGACAGATCCGTCCCGCATTCGGAACAACAGAACATCACCGGGCATCACAGCCTCCAGCGGTTTCACAGTCATGTAACGAATGCCCGCACGCCAAAGGCGTTCATCGCCCTGCGGCTCGGACCAGTCCATACTGTAGGCTGGCACCTGTGTAGGCTCGGGCCCCACAACTTCACGCCAGACCCCGCGCAACAGCCCAAGACAATCGCAGCCGGCGCCCCGGACCGAAGCCTGATGAACATAAGGCGTCCCGATCCAGCCTCTGGCCGCTTGAACGATCAGGTTCATCGGCGGCTCCCGCCGGTTTTGTTCTTGGCCTGCGTGGCATGCACAAACATCCAGTCTTCTTCGGGAATGTCCGGAAAGCCCTGAAAATTGATGCCATTGTTGAATTTCAAACGGCAGGTCTCGAACCGCTTGTCGCAACCCGCCTCCAGCCGAACCAAAACGCCGGGGTTCATCGACGCGCGGATCGGCTCCCACAATTCAACTACCCGATCCGCCCCTTCAATCCGATCACGTTTGATTGCGCCACTCAATCCCGCGGCTTCACCGTCAAGGATCTCAAGGCGGCCTCTTTGAAACCAACCCGGCTCAAAGCTGCCAATACCCGCAAAAATGAACCGGCGCTGATCTTCAACTTGCGCGGCCCCGCCCTCGTAGACGTATCCGGGTGTGTCCAAATCGAACCGGCAGGTGGCATCGGCCAAAACAGCACTGCATGGCTTTTGAAAAATACGCCCCGCCGGACGATTGAGCGCTTCTGTCAATCCGCGCAACTCAGCGTGAAATGCCCCAGCGCCGCGCCGCAGCTCGCCGATCTGGCCACGAAACATGATACGGCGCGCGGATACGTCCGCCCAATGCACCAACCATGCGGTCACTTCGGCTTCGTCATAACGCCCGGCTGCGATATCCTCTTCCCGAATAGCAGCATCAGACAGGGCCCCCATCGCTTCGGTATTGTCCACCGAAAGCCCCGTTGCCTGCTGCAACGCTCGTGCACTCAGCCCCGTATCGGCCCGAAATGTGATGCCTGCAAAAGTCAGGTTCCGATCGTGATCGGTAAACCCCATTTGCACACCGTCTTTGCGCCGGACGGCCCAGCAACGTGCCACCTGGCCAATACCACCAGCCAAATGTGCGTGCAGTGCCTCGGCACCTTCGTTCATACGCCCCATCAGACCCGCACCTCCACAATAGGCACATCCGGCACCTGGCCCGCTTTGAAGCTCGAAACGGACACGTTGATCCGGTCGGTGTCGAAACGCACCGGCACGTCGAACTCGAACCCTGCCGTCACATCCGCGTCTTTCAGCGGAGCCTCTTCGAACGTGATTACGCCCTTAGCCAGATCAATCTCGAAGTGCACACCTTCACGGCGCTCAACGCTCTGAACAGCCGCCAAAACGGTTCCCTTTACCGGCTTGCAGATCGGGCGCGCGTATACTGCCGAACCGGACCGATAAGTCTTGATCAATTCAAAACTCTTGGTCGCGCCATCGCCCTTGGCAATCACCTGATCGTTCGGCGACGGTGATTTTGACGGAGCGCAGGACTTATAGTCGGACCAGTCTTTCCAGCGAAAACCGAACAACTGACCACGTCGGGCTTCGAAAAAGGCGATCAACTTTTCGAGATCGTCCAGCGACCGCAATCCCAATCCAGCATCAAAGCGCCGCCTCGAATGCGCCCAAGGGGTCGCACGCTCTTCGAAACCACTGGTCAGCTCGACGATATCCGTCCGCCGTTCTGGCCCGCCCATGGCACCAAAGCTCAGGTCCGCAGGAAATCGTATTTCATGAAAAGACATTGTTTAGGCCTCCTTAGCGATTGCGCGCGCCACGGCTAAGTGCCCGGCTCATCTGGGCAGCGATTTGCGATTGACTGCGTTGAAAGCTTTGGGCGTCGGGCGTTTGAATATTCATCACCACATGAACGGATTGCCCCCCACCGGCTGCGCGCACACCCAATTTGCCGTCTGTACCTCGGGTCAGCGGCATGATCGCCTCGGGACCAGCCTCTCCCATCAGGCCCAGCCCTCCGCGCATCGGGAACGTGACCGGGCCATTGACCACACCGCCATTGGCAAATGGCATCACGCGCCCCTGCGCAAAGCTTCCACCCTCTGCAAACCCGAGCAAACCACCGAAAACAGATTGCAATCCACCTGAAAGCAGCCCGCCAAAGTGGTCCGCGACCGGTTTGACCGCTGCACGGTAGGCCGCGTTGATCATGGAGTTTGCGACAACTTGCAAAGCGTCGGACAGCTTCATGCCATCCAGCACAACCCCGTCGATGGCGCGGCTCAGTCCCGCGCTCAGCGTACTCTCCAGCTTGGCCGCGCCCTGGCCTGTCGCCGAAAACGTCTGGTGAATGCGTTTCAGTTCAGCATCAAATTGCGAGGCCATTCCAATGGCACCACCCAAGGATACCTCGAGCGCTTCTACCTGATCGCCAAGATCTTCGACTATGTCCAAATCGCTCATTGTCCCATTTCCTTTCGAAAGTCCGGAAAAGACGTCATCAATTCATGCAGACGGCTTCGACCCATCGGGGCCGCGCCTGCGTTCTCGCCCAGCAACAAACGGAATTCCGCCGGCGTCAGCCCCCAAAAATGGTCGGACGAAAGGCCAAGCCCCTGCATTCCGGCCCGCATCAGAACCGGCCAGTCAAACCCCGCCATTTCTCTGTCCTGCCACTGCATCCGGAAGCATGAAGGCACGCGCCAAAAGCTCTGCCGCTGCGCGGGCCGCCTGCATCGGTCCACCTTCAATCTCTGCCGTCATCAATTGCGACGCCTGCAGGTCTCGCCCGCCGCCTCGAAGGCCCGCAACGATCAGCGCCAACACATCCCGCGTTGTGAACTTGCCGCTCTCAAACCGCTCCACCAGATCAACCAGCGATCCGCTCTCCAGCCCGGCTTCCAGCTCCGCCAGTGCGCCCAGACTCAGCCGCATGGCGTGAGGCTTGCCATCGATGGTCAACGCCACTTCTCCTCTCCACGGATTGGCCATTACGCCACCGGCACAGCAGTGAATTGAAGCGCTCCTGCCGAGGCCATGGACACTTCATAGGTCGCCTCACCATTGTGGCTCCCGGCATATTCGATCGAGGTCACCTGAAAGGCGCCTTCCACGGTGCCAAAGTCAGGGATAATCACCTGAAAATCCGGGGTTTCGCCGTCAAAGAAAATCTGACGCGCCCGTTCATCGGTGCCTTCGTCCTTGAACACGCCCGATCCGCTGATATTGGCCGACTTCACGCCAGCGCCCGACAGCAACTCTCGCCATCCACCCTGACTTTCCAGCGTCGTGACATCCACTTGTTCGGCATTGAAACTCACGCGTGTCGCCCGCAAACCAGCCATGGTCTCGAACTGACCATCGCCAGTCAGATCCACCTTGATCAAAAGATCCTTACCGTTCTGTGCACCCATGTCTTCAGCTCCTTGGGTTGAATTTTCGTCCAGACGGGATCAGCCCGCCGCGTTCATTGGTCTTCCACGCGCGCGCGGAAAGTCAGGTCGATCCGCCGCAACCCGCCGCTTTCGCGGACCGCTTTTGCCTTGCGAAACCACAGACCGATGAGACGGCCTCGGGACAAAGGCAGATCACCGCCATCCAACGCATCGCTGACAGCACCAGCCACCGCCTTGGCGCTTTGAAATCCCGCGACTTCGCTGACGACCGAGATGACAAAGTCGTGCCAGGCTCCGGCGCCCGACCCATCCGACGCCTCTTTCACGCTCTCAGGCCCAAGCGCCACGTAGACAGACGGCAGCGTTCCGGCGGGCACGGCGTCATAGATGTCACCCCCGACCAGACCGGCCAGTTGAGTGTCGGCCAAAAGCTGCGCGTAGACCGCAGCTTGTAGCGGGCCAGACAGTGCATAACTCATGCCGCCGTCTCCTCTTCGCAGCTGCAATGCAAATACATCGCGTTGTCGGGGTCTTCGTTCACAGCCTCGATCCGAAAGAGCCGTGAGCCCATTGCAAACCTTTGTCCCGCCTGCGGCCGATTGCTGGCTCCTGAGGGGGCTGCACGCACGGTGATCCTGACTGCCGTGACCGAATGAGAGCCGGTCGCCCCGCGCGCCAATCGGCCGCTGCGTGAACGAAGCGCGCCCCAAAGGACACCAACCGGCTGCCAAGTCTCGGCATAGCCGCCCGCCCCATCCTGCACGCGCTGCGCAGCCTCAAGCACCAGCTTGCGGTTCAAATTGAACCCGCTCATCGGCCAAGCCCCACGCGCACCGGGCGATAGCGGGCAATCAGACTGGTGACGCCAAAAGGCATGCAGCCCTGACCCAGCGATGTGTCATCCCGAAATTCATAGTAATGCGCAGCAAGCAACAAAACCGCTTGCGCGATATCTGCGGGCAGCGCGTCAAAGGCATCGGCATGCCCGGCTTCAAACCGGATTTCCGCTGATCCACCTTCGGCAATCTGCGGCAGGGTTCCGCCCGCAGCGCTCAGCTTCGGTTTGAAGGCATCTTTGATCAGGCGATAGCGCTCCGGCTCCACGGTCTGAGCCCCGCCAAATCCGTCAATCACAGTCACTTCAGAGATCGATTGCACCGGCGATACCGGAAAGGTCTGCTCGCTGGCATGACGCCACCGATCAAGCGTCAATAGAAAACCGCGTGTGATCAGCGCTTTGGATGTCCGCGCCTCGATCGCGGCCATTGCCGCACGCAAAAAGGATGCCAGAACCGGATCCTGTACGTCATCTTCGGCAAATCCGGTGCCCAGGCGCAGGTGCCGCTTCAGGGCGTCCAGCGGCAGCGCCGCCTCGGGCACCTGTGTTTCTTCCACAAGGATCATATCATCTCTCCGAAATTCCGCCCGGCACAGCGCCGATGCGAATGGGCGCGCGCCAGTCACGTTGCTCGTGCGGAGGGGAGCTGCTGGCCAACATGACCGTTGCCGCGCGCGCCCCCGAAGAACGGGCCACAACGTGGCCCGCCCCTCGTCTCATACGGCTCAGGCAGCGCAGCGCATAAACTTGATCGCCGCAAAATCGCTGACGTCACCGCCGACACGCTTGGTTGCATAGAACAGCACATGCGGCTTGGCGCTGAACGGGTCACGCAGCACGCGCAGGTCAGGACGTTCCGCGATTGTGTAGCCATGTGAAAAATCACCAAACGCGATCGGGAAGGCATCCGCGCCGATATCCGGCATAGCCTCTGCAATCAGCACCGGGTATCCCAGCAAACGGGCGGGCTCACCGGCCGCGAAACCATCGCTCCACAGGTGACGGCCGTCGCCATCTTTCAGCTTTCGCAACGCGCCCGCGGTCTTGGAGTTCATCACAAAGGTTGCGCCAGCGCGGTACTGTGCGCCCAGCGCATAGACCAAGGTGATCAGCGCATCACCGTCACCCAGATCGGTCGCAGAGCCACTGTTCACATAGCCGATGTTGCCCCAGCTCCAGCTGTCATCCGCAACGGTAGCGTGATCAAGAAAACCGCGCGGCTTATCGACACCATCACCGTTGACAAATGCATCCGCTTCGGCGCGCGCAAACTTGTCTGCGATACGGCCCGCCAGCCAGCCTTCCACGTCAAAAGCGCTATCGTCCAGCAGGCGCTGAGACACCTTTGGCAGCGCGTTCAACTCGTACAGAGGGATCGAAATGCGGTCGATGGTCGGCGTGCCGGACTCGGCGGATGCGCTGGTCTCATCGGCCCAGCCTGCCCCGGTGTCGTTCTGATCGATCAATACATCAAAAGAAGACGCCTCGACGTTCACGACATTGGCAATCGCCCGGATCGATGCGGTGGATGCCAGAACCGACTTGATCGTGTCCGAAGTCTGCGGATCAACAAGGTATCCGCCATCAGAATTGACAGCCGTAGACATTGCCTTGCCTTCCAGCTCAAGGCCGCGCAGGCCATCGTCATCGCCGGAACGCAGGTAGTCATCAAAGGCCTTTTGATGGGGCGCGTCGATCTCGGCTGAGGTCGACAAGGCCGGACGCCCAGCCAGGGCAGTTTTGTGATCAAGCATGGTCAGTCGCTCTTCCTGTTTTTGAAGCTTCGTCGAAAGGTCGGCCTGCAAGGCCTTGAAATCCCCAATAAGTCCCGCCATCGCGGCACTCACCCGGTTGACCGGAGACAGATCTTCCCCGGTCCGAGAATTGGTCCCGGTTTCATTCATGAGGTATCCCCCGTTACTAGAGAGTGGCGCGCGTCAGAGGCCCGCCAGGTTCAGGCGCGCGTCCTCAAGGGCCCGCGCCAACTCATGCAGTTCGGCGTCTTGGGGGCCTTCCCCCTTCGACGCGACCCGCGCACTGGGCAACATCGGGAAAGTGACCAAGGACACTTCCCAAAGCTCCAGATCCTGCAAGAGCCGCTGGCCCTTTTCATTCTTGGTCGATTTCACCGTGCGGTAGCCGATCGACAAACCATCAATCGCACCGGCCGAAATCAGCGCCGCGGCTTCTCGACCCTTTTCCACCGTGTCCAGCAAGCGCCCCTTCACATAAAGGCCGCGTTCATCTTCACGCACCTCATCCCAAATACCGATCGGCTGCGCCGGATCATGTTGCCAAAGCATCTTCACAGCACGCCCATCGTCTGAGAGCGCCTTGAGACTGCGCGTGTAGGCCCCGCGCGCCACAACGTCTCCGCCCTGATCACAGGCGCCAAACAGGCTCGCATAACCTTCGACAACATTGTCTCCGGTCACGGTTACATCGGTACCAATGCGGCAAAACTTGTGTTCCAGGTCCATATCTGACCCCTTCTGCATTTTCATGCGGACGCCCTCAGGGTGTCGCAATCATCAATCCTTGAAACGCCTGCGCGAGGATCACACCGGCAACGCCATAGACCGCCAGCCACAGACGCCGTTCCAAGCGTTCCATCAAATCCTCAAGCCGCGTCAGCTTTTCATTCAGCGCCTCGGTCTGCAGTTTGGCGACCCTCTCGTGGGCCTCCAGGCGCAATGCAGGCGCGCAGGCAAACGGCTCTGATGTTCGGCGCACGTCATTCACCACCCGCCTGCTCCACAGGCGGCAATCCCAACATCGTGCGTTTCTCAGCCGCAGTCAGGAAATCCGCACCGGCAACCCGGTTCCATTGGGCATCCCGCTCAGCCGCCAAGGCCGGGATCTGATCCAGATCGGGCAGCAGTGTGACCGCTTCTCTTGTGAATTGTGCCAGCCAGCGACCAACAGCCGCTGAAACCCGCGACGCCAATGGCAAAACCGTCAGGCGATAGAATGCCCGATGCGCTTCGGCGTAGTTTGCATAGGTCGCTTCACCCGAAATACCCAGCAACATCGGCGGCACTCCAAAGGCCAGCGCCACTTCTCGCGCGGCAGCCTCCTTGGTTTTCTGAAACTCCATATCCGACGGCGAAAAGCCCATCGGTTTCCAGTCCAAACCGCCTTCCAGCAACATGGGGCGACCAGCATTCATCGCGCCTTGATGGTTGGCCTCGACTTCACTGACCAGACGATCATATTGCTCGGCACTCAAGGTGCCCTGACCGTCGGCACCGCGCCAAACAATGGCGCCAGATGGCCGAGCTGCGTTGTCCAGCAACCCCTTGGTCCATCGACTTGCACTGTTGTGCACATCCACGGCCTGGGCCGCCGCCTGCAAAGGCGACAATCCATAGTGATCATCTTGCGGATGAAAGTTCTTGATATGGCAAATCGCCGGAACACCACCGCCACTGCAATCAAAGCGATGCTTGCGCCCACCAACACTGTATTCATAGGCAACCGGCCAGCCATCTGCTCCGGGAACAACTCGCATCCGGTCACTGCGCAACACATGCAGCTCAAACGGAGCGCCACTTTCCCCCGCTACGGCCTCGACATAGCCATCACCCGACAACAGCAGCTGGCCATAGAGCGACTCGAACAATTCAGCACGGCCCTGACCCGGGTTTGGCGCCGTGATCAACGACACCAGCGGGTGATCTGCATAGCGGGTGCTGTCATCCTGCAAGACCAGCGGCAATGCGGCAGCCGCCTCGGCGACCAGTTTGACCGCTCGGAACCCAACCGGGTTTCCGGTAAAGGCTTGCTTGGTCAAGGAAACAGTGTCTCGCGGCGACCAGGCCACACGACCCGCGCTCATATGCGCAACGACCCGTCCTGTCGCCGAAGCTTTGGCTTCGGGCGGCACTGTCACCTGCGCTTTGTTGGTCCGCAGAAAATCAAACACCATTGCGCCTTGCTCCTATGTCTCATTGGCCCGGGTCGGACCACATCCACTTGCAGGGGCAGCCCTGCGTCTTGTGAGAGGTTTTAAGCGTCAGGCATTAACAGCCCCTGCCACCACCGTGCGCAGCGCGGGCAACACCGCAGACGCATCCCAAAGCGCCTAGCCCAGCAACCTCAGCTTTGGTTGCCCCCAGCCCTGCGCATCGATCATCAAATCGGTCAAAGCCCAAACCAGAGCATCGACACGGTCCGGGCTTCCAGACGCCGCATACCCACCCGTGGTCATCAAACACATCTGCGCTTCCAGTGCCTTCAATCCGGCACAATGCAGCACACGCCCTTGTTCATAGAGTGCCGAAACCGGCTCGGCGCGGGCGGCCTTGCCGCGGGTCGCATGCACCTTGCGCACCGCGAGCATCGGATCAACCTGCCGCAACACCTCTTCAACCATGGCGCCACCTTGATTGACTTCGGCAACCACCCGATCTGCCTTCCAGCGTTTCGCCGCCTGAACAGTCGCCTCAGCCCAGCCTTTGGGGGATGCGCCCTGCACAGTGGCATCCTCCAGCACAAATGCACGCCAATCCCTTGGCGGGCCGTCTTGGACGACACCAGCCACGATAATCCCGCATTCATCTGCGCCGCGCCCGGGACCCGCCGGAGGGTCGACCGCAACCACAATTCGGCTCATGTCCGGCAACCGGCCCGCCTTGGCCTGCTCGATGCCAGCCATAGTCCACAAGGCGCCATCAACATCTTCGACCAAGGTGCCATCAAGCTCCTGTAGCCCCAGACGTGTGCCTTCGTATCGCGCGCGAACTTCCTCCAGAAAACTGGCCGCCAGATAGGCTCGGTTCGCCTCGGTCGGCGCCCGCGTCACGACAGTGGACGGCAGTTTCAGCAAGTCTTTCAGAACGTCCACATTTCTGGGCGTGGTTGTGACGCATACCCGCGGCTGATCGCCAAGCCGCAGACCAAACTGCAACATGTCCCAAGTGTCTTGCCCCTTGGGCCACTTGGCCAGTTCATCGGTCCATGCTCCGTCAAACTGCGGCCCGCGCAGACTTTCGGGGTCATAAGCCGAATATGCAAAGGCCTCGGCTCCATTGGGCCAGATCAGGCAACGGCGGGTGGCATTCCAGCGCGGCTTTCGGTCGGGTGGCGAACAGGCCATGATCCCGCTGTCTCCAAAAATCATGACTTCCCGTACCTGATCGAATGTCTCGCCGATCAGTGCCAATCTCTTGCAGCGCCCCCGGTCCATTGGCCGAGCACCTTCAACTTGGGCACGCACCCATTCAGCCCCGGCACGCGTCTTACCCGCACCGCGCCCACCCAGAATCACCCAAGAGCGCCAGTCACCATCCGGGGGAAGCTGGTGTTCATGCGCCCAGAATTCAAACAGGAAAGGGAGCGCAAGGCGCTCCCCCGGAGTCATGTCTTCAAGAAACCTCTCCCGCGCCGCAACAGGCGCGGACGCGAGCAAGACGGCACCCGATCTCAGAGACCGCCGCATCGAGGTCAAGTCCGTAGACATCTGCAATCCCGGCATCCCTTCGTCTGATTTCATCAATTTCTTTCTCCGTTTCCCGACCAGCCTTGAGCCAGTAGCGCAGCTCGGCCAGCAGCTTCTTGTCCTCTCCTTCCGTTTTGATGGTCCCGGCCTCCAACTGATCCTGCAGAGCCTCGATCTGCTGTCTCAGTCCTGTCAGTTGCCGTGCGATGCTATCGCGTTCTTTTTCCAGTCTTTCCGCCTCGGTCTTTGCCGTGATCAGAACCTGGTCCTTGCCGGTTTGGGCAGTATTGGTCATTGCTCGATACCTTTTTTGCCTGTGGGTCCCCCTCCAGGCGAGTGAACGAATAACCAGAGTGCTGTGGACACACTGGTTTGCCCGTGTCGTCCAGCCCTTGAACGCTAGGCCGGAAAGCCTGTTTCTGTCAAAGCCACGAACGCACGCAACCCTCTGAAACGGTTCACAAAAGTTAAGCCACCATTAACCATGCTTGCCCGCCGGTCGCGGGTCTGGCATCAAGTTCCCAACCAATGAAAAGGAACGCGCCAATGCCCCGTTTGTCTGATCGCATTTGCACTTTGAATGATGCCGGCTCGGACGGATGGGAGGTCTTCTATCGCGCGCGGGAAATGGTGGCCGCCGGGGAACGCGTGATTGAACTGACAATCGGCGAACATGATATCCGGACCGACGCCTCGATCCTCGAAGCCATGCATACCTCGGCCATGTCCGGCCATACAGGCTATGCCATGGTCCCCGGGGTCCGCGATCTGCGCAAGGCGGTCGCGCAACGCGTCGAGCAGCGCACAGGCGTTCCGACCAAAGCTGAAAACGTACTGATCACCCCCGGTGGCCAGGCCGCGCTCTTCGCAACCCATATGGCGGCCTGTCAACCTGGCGACACAGCGCTCTACATAGACCCTTACTATGCAACTTACCCCGGCTCGATCCGCGGCACTTCGGCTGTTCCACACGCGATCCGAACCCGCGCCGATAATGCATTTCTGCCCGATCGTACAGAGCTCGCAACGGCAGCCCGGACAACACAGGCGAAATCGCTCCTGATAAACTCGCCCAACAATCCAACGGGCACCGTGTATCCGCGCGAAACGCTCATGGATATCGCTGATGTGTGCAAGCAAGAGGATCTCTGGCTCATCTCGGACGAAGTCTACGACACGCAAATCTGGGAAGGCGAACATCTCTCACCTCGTGCACTGCCCGACATGGCCGAACGCACAATGGTGATCGGATCCATGTCCAAAAGCCACGCGATGACCGGCTCGCGCGTGGGGTGGATCGTGGCCCCCAAAGAAGCCATCACCCGCCTGATCGATCTTGCCACCGCCACCACCTATGGCGTGCCCGGTTACATTCAGGACGCCGCGCTTTTCGCACTGAACGCGGGTCCGGAACTTGAGGCAAAGGTGGCCGAACCCTTTGCGCGTCGCCGTGATCTGGTGCTCGGCATTCTGGCCGACCAAAACACCGTTACCGCGATACCCTCAGCCGGCGCAATGTACCTGATGCTGGATATTCGCGCCTCAAGGCTTTCAGGCCGCGACTTTGCAGAGCGCCTGCTTGACCAACACCGGATCGCCGTCATGCCGGGTGAAAGTTTTGGGACCTCGGCTGCGGGCCATATTCGACTGGCACTCACCACCGACGACGCCAAACTCGCCCAAGCCGTGCGCGAACTATGCGCCTTTGCAAAAGACCTCAGCCAATGACCCACCCATCCTTTCGCGACCTGCACCGTAATGGCGATCCGTTTATCCTTGCCAATGCCTGGGATGCAGGATCGGCCAAGATGCTGCAGGCTCTGGGCGCACAAGCCATCGGCACATCCTCTGCGGCCCATGCCTTCACACTGGGCAGGCCCGATATGGGCAGCGTCACCCGCGACGAAGCACTGGCCCACGCACAAGACCTGCGCGCCGCCGTGTCTTTGCCCATTTCGGGCGATTTCGAAAACGGTTTTGGGGATGCGCCAGAAACCTGCGCCGAAACCGTTCGTCTGTCGCACGAGGCCGGTTTGTCCGGCATCTCGATCGAAGACACAGCCCTTCCCGGCACTGCGCCCTATGACTCGGCGCTGGCCGTTGAACGCATCCGCGCCGCTGCCTGCGCCGCCCGCGCCCTGCCCGATGATTTTGTCCTCGTGGCCCGCGCAGACGGTGTGATGAACGGGCACTACGACACCCAAGAAGCGATAACCCGCATCCAAGCCTTCGAGGCGGCCGGCGCCGATTGTGTCTACGTGCCGCTTCCTCCTGACATGGAGGCGCTAACACGCATCTGCGCGTCCGTTTCGGTCCCCGTCAACGCTCTGGTCGCAGGTCCCTATACCACGCAATCGCGCGCAGCTTTTGCCGCCGCGGGCGTTGCACGGCTGTCTCTGGGCTCGGCGCTTGCCCGCGCCACGCACCGCGTGATCCGCGATGCCGCGCGCGAAATGTTTGGCGAAGGCACCTTTGGCCCGCTGCGCCAAAGCGTGAGCGGAGACGAGATCGACACACTGCTGAACACATGAACGACCCGGTTTCCTCGATCCGCAACCTTGGCCCGGCGATGGAAGAGGCCTGCGCACAGGCTGGCATTCATTCCGCGCAGGAATTGCGCGACCTTGGGGCAGATGAAGCCTACGCACGGCTGCTGGCGGCAGGAACCAGACCGCATTTCATCGGGTACTACGTGCTTGTCATGGCTTTGCAGGGGCGGCCCTGGAACGATTGCAAGGGCGATGAGAAAAAAGCGCTCAGAGAACGCTTTGATGCCATCAAGGCCAAAGCGAAATCCACGCCTCCGGCGGACGGTCTACCGGCTGAGCTTGCGCAGTTCCTGAACACACATGGTTTGGCGAAACCACGCTAGGCCACAGCAGCGCCCCGGCGCGCCCTAACTCGGGCGCCGCTTTGGCGCAGCGTTGCCACCTTTGGCGCCCTTGGCTGCAAGCGTGCGCGCACGGTTTTTCTTGCTGCTTGGCTTACCCTTTGGCGGAGGCGGTCCCTTGCCTGCCCCTTTGCTCTTGCTGCGCTGAGCATCTTTGGGCTTGCCCGGTTTAGAGGCTTTGCCGAAATCCTTGCCTGCCTCTTTCGATCCGCGTGGCTTGGGTTTGTCATCTGTTCTGGCTTTGGCCGGCTTGGACTTTTCGACCGGCCCATGCGCCGCGGAATCCTTGGCCTCGTATTTGGGCTTGGGTTTCGAAGGTTTGCGATCTTGGGGCTTGGGCTTGCGCTGCCGTGGCTCCGGCGCGTCATTCCAATCAACGGGCGGGGTGCCACCCTTGCGGTGCTTTGGCCCGCTCTTTGAGCCGCGCTCAGGCTTGGGCCGCCGGAAATCGGGCACGTCAGGCGCTTTGTCCAACCGCACGATCGTTTTACTGCCTTCGATTTTCATTTCCGGGCCAATAGCCGCCAGAAAACCGTCCACGGCTTCTTGGCGGATTTCCACATAGGACTGATCATCGACGATCCGAATGGCGCCAATATCGTCCTTTGTTATGTCGCCTGCCTTACAAACCATAGGCAGCAAATGCTTGGGCGAGGCATTGTCGTTCCGCCCTTCAGACAGCGAAAACCAAACACTTGGCCCAAAGGCAGCGCGCTTTTTGGGTTTGTCCACATGCATTGCACCCAGCTCCTCGGGGGCGGTGTGGCGCAGCTTGTATTGCCGCAGATAAGCAGCAGCGATCTGTTCGGGCGTAAAGGCCGCCATCAACTGATCAACGGCGTCCCGTTCCGCTTCGGTGACGTCCATCTGCCAGTCATCGGCAGCCAACATGCGCTCGCTGTCCTTTGCATCAACCGCAGATGCCGAGGGCGCCTCACCCCAATCCGCATCCAATTTGGCAAATTTCAGAATGCGTTCGGCCTTTTTGCGCGAGGACGGCACGACAATCAACGCGCTGACGCCCTTGCGCCCGGCCCTGCCCGTTCGGCCCGAACGGTGCAGCAAGGTTTCGTGGCTGCCCGGCAACTCCGCATGCACCACCAGATCCAGCTTGGGAAGATCGATCCCCCGCGCCGCAACATCAGTTGCCACGCAAACCCGCGCACGTCCGTCGCGCATGGCCTGAAGCGCATTGGAACGCTCGCTCTGCGTCAGTTCCCCGGACAATGCCACCACGGGAAACCCACGATTCGACAGACGTGTTGTCAGTCGCGCAACCATGGCCCGTGTATTGCAAAAGACGATGGCATTCGGCGCCTCATAATAGCGCAATACGTTGATCACCGCGTTCTCGCCATCACGCGAAGACACCATCATCGCGCGATATTCGATGTCGGCGTGCTGCTGCTTTTCTTCAACTGTCGAAATACGCTCTGCATCGCGTTGATAACTGCGGGCGAGCTTGGCAATCGCAGCCGGAACCGTCGCCGAAAACAACAGTGTCTGCCGCTCGGCTGGTGTCTGCTCCAGAATGAACTCCAGATCTTCGCGAAAACCAAGATCCAGCATTTCATCGGCTTCATCCAAAACCACCGCCCTGACGTTTGTCAGATCAATGGTACCGCGCATGATGT
>JAHDIS010000028.1:44324-47501 GCA_020630695.1 Paracoccaceae bacterium
AGACGTCCGGGTGTGGCCACGACGATATGGCACCCACGCGCCAAAGCACGCCGCTCGTCACGCATGTCCATGCCGCCAACGCAAGACGCCAGAAACGCGCCGGCATCGGCGTAAAGCCAGCCCAGTTCCCGCTTCACCTGCAGCGCAAGCTCGCGCGTGGGTGCAATCACCAAGGCCAGCGGTGCGCCGGACGCGTCAAAGACATCCTTGTCTTCCAGCAAGGTCGGCGCAATCGCCAATCCAAAGCCAATGGTTTTGCCAGAACCGGTCTGTGCCGATACCAGCAGGTCGCGCCCCTTGAGGTCAGCGCGGGTTACGGCCTGCTGCACAGGGGTCAAGGAGTCATAGCCCTTGCGGGCAAGAGCATCGGAAATGGTTTTTATCACGGTGATGGATCTTTGCGTTTGGATCATGGGCCAAGCAGAGCAACGCAGCAAAACGGAACTCATGGCTGAGGCACGTGCCCTATAGGCTCTGGCCCGGTTTGTATACCCATGCTTTTCGCCACGGCCCCTACCCGCAAAACGCGCATCCGCCAGCGCCCACAAACGCACCGGATGAGAATTCGTGCCGCGTCTTTACCCCTGTGAAATCCGGCGCTAACTTTCCAATTTATTGAACGCGATCAAAATTAGGGTAGATCTATGGCTGAGTTATTTTTACTCAACGACGGCCGCATCGTTGCGCTTGGAACATCCTTCGACAACGGCGTGAACTCTCAGGCAATCCGGATTTTCAATCCTGACGGGTCAGAGATCACGACGGCCCCTGTTTTCTTTGCCACCGGCACAGACTTCAATGACGGTTTCGGCGATTTCAACGACCCGGTCGTATTGGTCGGCGACAACGGTGGCATTCGGGTTGTCATGCGGAACTACGGCACGCTCGAAGGCATCGAATTCGAACTGGATGCCTCCGGGAACACCACCGCGTCTTCGACATTTGCAATCAACAATTCGGATGTCGCGACGCCCTATATCGCTGTGACCTCGGCTTATGTTCAAGGATCAGACGGCGATCTGTATTCCGCGTCTTTGCAGAATTTGCTCCGGAGCGATGGCGACGGCATTTTCATCGATCAAACCCAAAGGGGTGGCGCGTTCGAAAGCGTCGATGACAGCACCATCCTGCAGGTGGGCAACCGTATCTTGCGGATCAGTCAGGTCGATTCCAGTGACGGCGACGTGGAAATTCGCGGTCAGTTCTACAACCGTGACGGCACCACTTCAGGCAATGAATTCCTCGTTGCCGACAATCTTGAGGCAATTCGCGGCCTCTGGGGCGTGGAAGCGGTTGTTTTGTCAGATGGCCGGATCGCCGTAGCCTATACCAGCGGGCGGACCGGTGATGATGACGACAGCGGATCAACTGTCTTTGTCACGGTTCTCAACGCCAACGGCACCATTGCGGTGGCCGAACAGATCGTCAACACGGGCGACACGACCAGCGACCAGACCTTGGGCGGCGTCTATGCGCTCACCGAAGGTGGCTTTGCCGTCGCCTATGGCAGCCGCGGTTCTGGGTTTGGTACTTCGGACGACTCGGTCAACGTGCGCTTCTACACATCCGAGGGCACCGAATACGAAGACTACAGCCTTGTCGGCAATAATCTGGGCCGATTGGGCACAATCCATGTCTCCACAAGTGCCATTGTCACCGACATGCAACTGGACAGTCCGGTGCGTCTGTTCGAAGCCGGCGGCCCGGACGATCCCGGCCTGACCGGCGATGAGCAGTTCCTCAGCCAGGGCTTTCTTGGCGAACTGGCCGAGGACCCGGACGCCGCTGTTCTGTCAGACGGACGCGTGGTTGTCGTCTACGATCACACGAACCTTGACGGCTACATCCGGATCCATGACCCCGAAGACGGAACAACCATCGACGTCGGTGCGCCGATTTCGGACGCAAGTGAAATGCATGTGACGGCACTGGCGGATGGCGGGTTCGCGGTGGCTTACATCACCAGCGTGAACCGGGGCGATCTGTTCATCTCGGTCTACGAGGCGGATGGAACCGTGCGCAGCGGCCCTTCCAGAATCCTCGACGGCGAAGCGGAGCACATCAACATCCAAGCCACCGCAACAGGCTTTGCCGTACACTGGATCGACGACACCGGGACGCTTGACGATGATGGCTACCTGCAATTCTACGATGCGCAAGGCACTGCACTGGCCAACCCGATTGAATACCACGCAGGCTTTGATCAGGACACGCCGGTGGCGATGACAACGCTGAGCGATGGCCGAATGGTGATGCTCTGGACCAACACGAGCGGCGTCGCGCACTACCGCATCTACAATGCCGACGGCACACCCTCTTCTGCGGTCCGCGATCTGCCATCCTACAGTGGTACGATTGTCGATCCTGTATTGATCGCCACGGATGATGGCGGGTTCATTGCTGTCTATGCATTGGGCAACGACGCAATCACCGGCACCGAAGTGCGCATGACCACCTTCGATGCGTCCGGCAACAGCACCATCTCCGATAGAAACGTGCTGGTGGATGACAGTGTGCCGAACGGCTACCAAAATTTGACGGCAACCATCAACGGCGACGGCCAGCTGGTCATTGCCTACGACTCCTATACTGACGCCGCATCGGAAAGCGATGTGCGCTTCTCGATTTTCGAATTGTCTGGCGAAGAAGTGCTCGTGAACCAGATCGGGTCTGAAAATCTCGAAGATGACCAGATCGAACCGGTGCTGGTTGCGCTCAACAATGGCGACAGCTTTCTTGTGTTTGAAGACGACACCAATATCCTTTTCTCCTCACAAAATGCGATCGTTGGCGCGACGATACAGGGCGGCACCTTCCCCATTGCCATGCCCACACCCGGACCAGATATCCTCAGTGGCACAGATGCCGTCGACGACATCGATTTGCTCGCGGGCAACGACACCTATTCGGGCGGTGATGGCGACGACATCATCTTTGGCAACGATGGGATGGACTCTCTGTCGGGCGACGACGGAAACGACCATATCCTTGGTGGCAACGATGCGGACACCCTGCGCGGTGGCCTGGGCGATGACACGCTCGACGGCGGTGGCAGTGGCGATGTGATCGATGGTGGTGATGGCTATGACATTGCCAGCTACGCATCGGCGGATCGGTCTGTTCGGGTCGATCTTCAGAACCCGGCGATCAGCTTTAACGACGCGGCGGGTGATACCT
>JAHDIS010000029.1:0-45567 GCA_020630695.1 Paracoccaceae bacterium
CTCGTCAGGCTCATAACCTGAAGGTCGTAGGTTCAAATCCTACCCCCGCAACCAGTCAAAATTCCCTCAAAATACAAGATCTAGCGCTAAAACGCGCTGCTTGGCGTCATCGGAATTGACGACCGCTGTCACGGTCCCGGAATAGGGCACTACAGCTTGATGATAAAACACAGCGCGAACCAACGCGGTCGATTTTTATCCGACGCCTTGTTTGATGCGCTGGTTGATTGTTGCGGCAGGTAAACTTTATGACTGTGGTCTCCCGATGATCGTGTCGTTTGATCGTCGGGATCATTGCCGCCTGTGTCCAAGACACTGTGACTGGCACCAAGCCCGGAGTCCTTGACACGTTTGTACCAACTTGTGGGAAATCTATGCGAGTGGGAACCGTCAGTTGTTGTGGTGTACCATTTCCCGTTCGTGAAAATCTGATGGCTGTGGCTGTCCGCCTCGCCTTTCTTCCCAGAGTTCTCAGGCGCGGCACCGACGACAAACCTGTCTATCATATCAGGCCGTCCGTCCTTGCCATCGCATAGTGCCCAGCCGAGCGGTATATCGTCAGTTTTCCCGTGCCACATCATGATCGCCCCTCTTGGCACAGGATGCGTGTCGATCCCGAAACTTTTTTCGATCGAGACGTATGGCGCATTAAAGCCGGAATCGGGCGCTGTTTTTACGGTGTATGTCTTCTGCGCGTTCCCGCTCGCTGGATATGCAACCTCACCCGGATTCTCGAGGCTATCCAGATTATCCAAAACCGCTTTGTGATTGGATTGCCAGCCGTAGGTTGAGTTGCCAGCAAGCCAGACGATCAAGGCTGCGCTTCTTTCGTGATTGGTGAACCCGCCCAGAAAGACACGGTATTTCACATTGCTTTTGGTGCGCCCACCCGATGGTGACCCCGATTGCCTCACTGTGATTGACCGATAATTCGAGCCATGACCCCAGTTGCTGCTATGCGCTTTGATTTGCGCCATCATGCTACCTTGCCATTGCTTGTCCGTGTGCGTCCGGCTTCGGAATATCTCGAGTTGGAATTCTCCGTTTTCCCAATCCAGGTCCCGGAAAAGAACGGGATAGTACCGGTTCAAAGCACCGCCCACCCGAAAGGTTTGGCTCTGTCTGGACAAATTGTAGGGGTGAACAAGCTTTCCCGGCACGTCCAAACCATGCGGGGCGTCGATCCGCAGCTGACCAAGCCCTTCTCTGGTGCGGTTGACCTCCACGGTGGCGTCGACGGTTGAATTCTCATCCTCACCACGTGTGCCTGCAAAACTTTCAGCCGCATGAAATTCAATCTTACCGCCCGATCCGAAGAGATTGAGCGGTTTCGACAGAGCCAACGCTTCGCCAGACGCGGAAATGGGGCCAAGATCCACAAGAACGACAAGGTCGCCGTCGTCGAAATCCGGCAGGTTCTCATAACTCAGACGCAACTGCGCCTGACCCGTTTCGGCCTGACTATGAACGACAAGAAAAAGATCAATGTAGTCCCCATCCCCAAGCGCAGAACCAGAGGTACATCGCAGAGTATGACCGTCGATTTGCCATCCCTTATCCGCCATACGAGCCAGCTCTTGTACTTCCGGATCGTCAGGCTCCTTTTCTTGAGGTGACGACAGTGACAGAGTCAAATGATCTCCGTTGGACGACAGCAGTCCCCACTGCCCATCTGGACGTCCGATCTCCCATCCAAGGTGAAGCCGAGTCGCCTCATCGCCGTGCGAATTTAGCCGCAGAGGTTTGCCCGAGACGTTCATAACTCGCAAATGCAGCGGGTTCGGCGACTTACCGTCATTCAAAGCCGCGTTTCCACCAACAAAGCCGGCCACCAGCGGGCCTGAGCGGGCGGCTGATCCTCCGCGGATTTCGGTCATCGGCAGGGGATCGGGCCCATGGCGTCTGAGAATAGGCAGATGCAACAGATGTGATCCGCTGATCTCTGGGCCTTCTGCGTGGAAAAACCGATCAAAGCTCAACTCAACGCGTGTGGCCCGCGAACCGCCCTCTGCAGCGGCGCTGACACCTGTTAATCTGATTACACGCGCCTCGCCCGGCGCAAATGAGCCCCGATGGGCGCTGTCAAAAGTCAGCCGAATGTCATGGTCTTCGCTGTCCAGTTTACTCATGGCCATAGACCAATTGGCTTCGCTTTGCGGAGCGAGGGCAATCTCTTCGACTTCGGTCAGAACACCGGGGCGCACGACGAGCGATATTCGCGCGACATCACTGAAAACCGGGTAGGGCGTCCGGTTTGTCAAAACGATCTCGACCGGTTGGGGCGAGCCCGTAATGCTAAGGGCCGGCCAGCCGTCGGCATGCCGGATATCGGCCTCCAATCCGGCAGCTTCGGGATTGTTACGGGTCGCGTGACGAGGACTGATTACGGTCATCTAGCTCTCCGATATCTCGTCAGTGGTCGGTTGCGGAACCGGCCTTAACTGCAACCAGCCATCGCGGGCCTCGACCCGCTTGTTCAGTCTGGCTTCGTGATGGGCTTCGCCAATCCCATGTGCGAGTTGATGAAGTCCGCGTTCAACACCTTCGGGCGTAAGCCCAAGATCGTCGAAACGGGTCGGATCTGCTTCGGGATCCACAGACCGTAACTCAGCGGATTGCCCGTGATCGCTGACCGCGATCCTGCCCAACATGATCAACCGATGCCACAGTGCTGGACCTTCCTGTCCAAACCCCTCAACGAATTCGTCGTAGCGCAATGTTGGATGGTGCGGAGTTTCGCGCCAATCCGCGCCCTGCTTTTCAAGCCACGACCACGCGTACCCGGCCTCTGCGGGAAGCGGGACTTCTATACGTTCAGTTGGTGTTAGGATCGGTGCGGTGGAAAACGTGACGCGCAAGGCATCCATCTGGTCTTTGAACTGATCAGCAGGCAATCCGATCGATTTGGTGGGTAGGATTCCCGTTGTCGCGTGAACAACACTCAGCGGGTCCATCAGCATTGTGACCTGCACGGGCGCGCCACCGAAACTGACTTTCACGGGGAACGCCCCCAGTTCTTTTCCATTCAGGTTTTTGATTGAGGGATGCTCGATCTTGGAAAATGCCATGGGCGTGAAAAGTGGTTGCTCCGCCAGCCCGTCATGTCCGTCGAGCCAATAGCCGCAAAGCCCGTCATTGAGTTGATTGCTCTCACCAAGGCGAACGCCGACCTGAAGTCGCTCGACCGAATGCGTATCCTCGGTTCCGTCGTTCATTCGCTTTCGCAAGGCTCGCCATGATTGATCCTGCGCAACGTGATGCCGTGCGTTGAGATCAATCTGCGCGCGCACCAAAGCAAGCGGCCGTGAAATCAACATGGCACGCGCCTGTTGCGTGGCCGCCTTCACTGGATCAATCTGATCCAGAGCAACCTCAATCGTGTCGAGAAACGCATCGACAAGATCCTCGGCTTTGTCAGCCTCTGTGAGCCATCGAACGAAACGGCCCAGATGTTTGTCTTTTATTTCACGCGGCGTGCGCGGTGCGCTGGGATCGCCCTCCGCCCCATGCCAGACGGCGTCCGTGTCGACCGAACCCAAAAGCTGCCCGTCGTTCGCGTAGACCACGATTTCACGGTCCAGTTCATTCGCGAGTACCCACCCGCAAACTGGTGTGCTTGCGGGGTGGTCGTTTGCTTCCAGCGCGTTGTCCACCGCCGAGATCCATCTGAACTCCAGCCGGGACGCCTGCGAAAACCGGGCTGGCATGACGGCGCGATCGGCGATGTTGCCTTCGGTGCGCATTCTCTTCGTTTTGAACAGAGTCTCGGGTCGCCATTCGCGAGTGCGTCCAAAGCTGTCGATCACCCGGAGACGCTGAACCAGAATGTCGCCAGCGCGCACGGGGTGGAACGGGCTTTGGGGTTTCGGCGTCAACGGGTGCAATCCACCAACCGCAGCCGAGACACGCTCGGCCAGTTCACGCTGTACGGGCAGGCCAACCGGATCAGCGATTGGCAATTGCAAGTCACTGTCCCGCATTAGCAGTTGGTCGTGGAACCCGCCCAGTGGCAGGATCATTGGCATATCTTGGTCAGAGTGTTGCGCAACGCCAGACTTGACCGAAGCTGGCAGTGCTTTGATGCGTTCTGCCATTAACCGTGTAACCGACGGGTTTAAAATGGACCGACCACTGAGGTATTCATAGGTCGGTGCCAGCTCTCGTTTGCGGCGCACGATTTCAGGACGAGTGTCGGACAGCCTGTGGCGGCTTTCCAAAAAATCGCTCGCAATTTGGTTTCCGGCTTTGTTGGCGGTGCGGTTCTGATCTCCTTGCAGAGGTTGAAGCTCGGCCTGCCATTCCAGCAAAAGCGGATGCCAGTCAGCCGGACGGGATAGGGTCAACCAGGGCATGGTACCAAAGCTGAAAAACTGCATTGTCCCAACGCCCTTGGGGACTCGGTAATTCCGGGCAAATTTTGCGCTGTTATTGGTCCAGCCACCTCGCAGATCGAGGGTCGCTGTTTGCAAGAATGGTCTGCTGGATTTGCGATCTTTTGAGCTGAGCCCGTCTTCTTCCGTCAGGCCATCATGTCCATGCCGTTTGGTCGCGCGGGCTGACTTGCCGCCGAGTGCGATGATGGGATCGTTGGGGCGGAAATACCGCTGCCCGGGCGTTCGTCCAAGGACCAGATCAACACTGCCGTGCTTAGCCAGGGTTTGCAGGACGGTGACGTGTTGCCCAACAACCTGTCGTGCCAGCGTGATCCTTCCAAATTCGGGCTCGTGTTCCCGTGCGTGCGGATTGGCATAGAGCAGCCCAAGCTGCGCGATTTGCCCAGTGCTATGCCCACGCAAACCCACAATCCGCATATCCGGGGGCATCTCGAAACGGAAGGGCTCCAAACCCGTTTCGGCTTGTCCAAAGGGGCCAAGACGGCGGGCGTGGCTGGTCTCAACCATGACCTGAGCAAAAACATGTTGGCCTTGTGCCCTACCGGTCAAACCCTGAATGGCCACAATGCGTTCGCCGTGGCGCAGCTTAATTCGCGTCAGTTTGCCAACATCGCCCATTGGCCCATACGCACCGCTGTCTGAAACCAATTGCAAACCGTGCAATACCATGTCGGCGCGGATGTTCAGGCCTGTTGCGAATTCTCTGGGCGGCAGGCGCATCGCAAAGGGAGATCCATCGTCCTGTCCCAGAATTGGACCGGGCAAGGCATGGCGATCCACGACGACCTGATTGCCGTGATCATCCTCACCAAAGTAGAGATGCCCCGTTCTGCGCTGATGTTGTTCAAGCGGTTCAAGCCGTGTGCGTTCGATTGTATATCTGAGCTGATCCAGATCTACCCGGAACGGGTCTGTGTCGCCTTCTGGATAAGCGGCCCGCATGTAGTGGACCCAATCGCTATACAGTTCTTGCCGCAGGCCATCGATCTGGTCGACGGCCTTGTCATAGCGTTGCTGCATCGTGTTCAGCAGGTTCAGTTCATGTGCGATGTCATCGGGAAGCGTGACGCCTGCCGCGGTCTCGGCGCCGCCCTCACGTGGGCGCAGGACCCAGACCGCATGCCCGGGCATGGCGTGAAACTGTTCGTTGTGACGGGCCTCGGCCAGTTTGGCGCTCAGATCCAAAGCATGCGATGACAGATCCGTTGCCGCGAGGGACTGAACAAGCTGATCCTGAAAGTCTGCGCTCACTGCGTGATCTTTCTTGCCGCGCATCAAATACGCTGCGCATGCCTCGGCTGGGCTGGCACCGATGGCGACGTGCCCCGGAGAATCGTCTTCTTCCTCCTCGTTGTCCCACGAGATCAGATTTGTGCGCGCATGGCACAGGATTGAATCTGGAAAAACTGGGTCTTCAGTCAGAAAGGTTTCCCAACCAAACCGACGTTTCAGTGCTCGGTCCTTTGCGGCAAGCCAATCAATCGCCCGCAAAGTATCAGGCTGTTCACGCAAAAAATCCTGCGCCCACGCGTCGTCGCTTCTAAGGATCAAGGCGCGCGCTTCTTCGGGGTCCGCTTCGACAGCGGCGACCATCGCGGCAAGTGGATCGAGTTCAAGATCGCTGTACCAGCCGAAAACGTCATAAAAGCACGACTGAACCGAACCGTCTTCGTTCATGGCTGGTTGGTCGTCATACAGACCAAAGACAGATCGACATGTTGGATAGTGCGCTGCAAAGCTTGGATCACCATGACCCAGCGCCGTCAGCGGCGCTGTGTAATGAGAGAGCGCGTTTGCTGCCGTACCGATCGGTGTATCGCTGTCCTCAGGAAGCAAGGTTTTGGGGTTCAGCTCAATCTGGCGGCCCAGATACAGATAGGGGGCCTGCCCATGTTTTCCGAGCGCGTAGGGGTATGCAATTGCCCTTTGATTGGGCCGATCCACCATGGGCCGGGGTTTGCCTGTATCGGGGTCGATGTCTGTGTGCACGTAGTCGCTTTCGACCAGCCACACCCGGCTGGGCGTTTTGGTCGTTTGATCCGCGCGACGCCAGATCAGCCATCTGTTTGGCGCCGGCGCGAACCACAGATTGTCGACAGCAACAGGACGTTCGGCAGACCGATGTGTTGAGCCCCGTGTCAGACCGTCCGGTAGTGTCCAGTGCAGGTGCACACCGGGTTCCAGCCAATAGCTGTGGTCGGCAAATGGAGCCGCGTTAATTGCACCCGATAGAAAGGGAACGTTGCTGTAGTGGTCGCGATGACCGTCAAACCACGGCAGAATTTCATGGTCGGCCATCGGGCCAGTGACCACCTGCGGTTTGTCGACGTACAACGCGTCTGCCCGTGTCGGGACCAGCAGTTCAGACATCAGGCAGCTCCGTATGAAAACGAATACGTGGAACGGCTTCGATCATGGCAAGCGCAAAACTGTGGGCCGTAGTGGCCCCGATGTCGGCTGCCAACCCACTGCCCAAACGATCCAATATATCCAGCGTTCTGGAATTGTGCCGAAGCTTCAACCCAACCGGGGAGCCGGACCTATTCGCGCGTGGTTTGGTCAATCCACTGGCACGGGTCCCATCGAAACCAAAGTGCATTGCCTGCGGATGCAGGTGGATCACGGCATCCGCGATCTTGCCCTCAAACAGAACCAGCAAAACGCCGTTGCCCAATCGCTCGAACCGGATCGGAGCACCCAGTTCCTTGCCGCTTTCATCAAGACCATCGACGATCAGATCAGGCCAGCCGTCAACCGCGCGGGATCGTAGCAGAAACCCTGACCGCGTGGGGACGGATTGCGCGCTGTCTGGTATCCTTGCCCTGTGCAACGCATCCAGAACTTGCTGCTTTTGACCGGTTCGCCCAATGCTGAACGCACCGTCCGTCAGCGCGCGCATCCATGCCTTGTCCAAAGTGAAGAAAGCGATTGTTTCAGGCTCAAGGATTGATGGGTCGGGGACCAGATAGTCAAAGGGAACAGAGGCCAGTTTCCCAAGCGCGTTTTCAAACCATTGAGTAAGCGGAAATTCAGGTACTTCAGGGGCGGATAGTTCGACGCCCGGGTTGTCGTCCTTCACGGTGTCAATCCGTGCCGCATGCTGAACGCGCCGTTTCCACTGATACAAAACCGGCCCTACCTTGGGATCCTTGAGCGCCAGTAGCCGCCCCAATTGCCAAGCGGCCGCATAAGATATGTCGACCAATCCGGTTTCGCTGTCGGTCTTCAATAAGTCCCAAGCATGCCGTGCCGGTAAACCCAGGTCGACGTCATGATGTGCGATGGCAAGGGGGCCGTGATACCAGCTGGCGGTCATGTCGCCGGTGTCCCTGAGATGGCGAAGGGGAATGGCGCCCGCCGAAACAGCGTTTTGTGCCGCCCCCAGGCCTTTGTCAGGAATAGCAAGCTGGCTTGGTGTTACATTGGACAGGATCTGATGAAAGTCGCCGACACTCTCAGAGCAGTGAAAGGTCCACTGCGCCAGACTGATCAGCCTGACGCTATGCGAAGACCCGTGTGCCCAATGCTCAAAATCATGCGCGACGTTTCCGGTCGGGGCACCCTTCTTTCGGTATTGCCCTTCGAGCGATACAAGATGCGCGATGTGGCGGGCGCCGGGTTTGCATAGGCGGTTGCCGACAATGACAGCCTTGCTTTCATCGCCATTTACCACTCGGACGCTGGTCAGCAGGGATAGTTCTGCTGCGGTCGGCATAACGGACTGGGCGAGCCTGCTGGGCAGGTCCAGTACAAGGACCTGCTGTTCCGGATCGTCCGCCGTTTCATTTGGCAATGCTGTCCAACCGGCGTGCCTTGCCCCGCCCAACAGGTCGTTGGCCGGCAGGATCTTTGTACGTTTGTCGATTTCGTCATCGGTAAAGACGAGCAGCGCGAGCCAAGGCAAACGGTCTTCCGGATCAACGCCGCTTGCATGGGGCAGGGCCGTCCGTTCCCAAGGCAAACTGGCCCGTTCGAGGATCACATGCGGCAGCACGGCCTCAAAAGCACCGCTGGCATTCTTTGGCGGAAAGGTCGACGCGATTTCGGTGTTGGGCAGCGCAAATCGAGGACCGGTGACAACGAAATTCAATTCCTGCTTTGCTGAAAATTCGTGATCTTCCAGACGATGGTTCAGCGTGACGGTATAATCGCCATCAGGCAGGGCAGGCCTGTGCGCATCAACAAAGCGAACCTTGTCAGTGCGATCCAGCTTTGGGCCCAGTTCTACTTCAGGCATTCGCAAACCCTCCCGGTTTGAGGGTTATGGTTTGACGCGTGTTTCGAAGTGGCGCGATAACGATGTCTTCCACATCCAGGTTCAGGGATTTCAGATCAGAAAGAGGAATTTTGTCAGGCAATGGTATAGAGGGCGTGGCCTTGGGTTTTTGCGGGATAAGGTCGATTATTGCGCCCACCTCATCGAACCTTTTCTGGACATCAAGCGCGTCACTGGCTGGCAGGTCGGGCAATGAAAAGGTGTTACCCTCAACCATGTCCTTTGCCTCTTTAAGGCCAAACCCGGTAATCTCGCGCACCAACTTGATCGTTGCGATTTTGTTGTCAGTACTGACCAGAACGGCGTTGAATTGACCGGGATTCCCGGCCTGAACAATCAGGGGCGCACCTGATGACGTGCCTTCCAGGCGGACCGCCGCCCCTATGCGTTCGAGTTTTGCGGCGAATTTCTTGGCGTCTGCCGCGGTCAGTTCATCAAGGATCTCACCGCCACTTTCGGTCAAATTTTTGGCTTGCTTAAGGCCGAGGCCGGTCATGCCTCTGATCTCTTTGATCACGTCGATTTTTTTGTCGCCGTGCTTCACCAAAATCAGTTTGAACGTTTCGTCGGCAGTTGGACGCGTCGCCGTGGATGAAGGAGCCGCCATCATACGGCGCGCTGCAGGCGCTTGCACAACCGGATGGGGCGTGGCCAACCAGAAGTCTTCAGCCGAGACTTCTTTGGACTTTCCTTCATGGAAATGAACGTCAGGGCTCAGCGTGATGCCGGTCGCAGCTTGTATGGGCGGGGCGTTTTCCTTGGCATCGAATGACGTTCCCCAAAGAGCGGCGGGCACCCCGCTGGTCAGCGGTGTTTTGTCGATCTTGAAGAGCTTTGCCGCGGCGGGATCTCCGTCTCGGGTTATCGTAATCTCATGCACGGCTGAACCGAGCGCCCCGCCGCCTGTCGGCGCAATACCGAGGCTTTGAGGCGCCCTGACTCCAGCTTCTTTGTCGCCCAGCGTTGCTTTGGTCAAAGGTACTTTGCTGGAGGTGGTGATCTTGAGTTTGGAACCGGCAACAACCGCGACGTCGTCGATGTGTCCGATTGTTCCGTCTGCGATCACCAGACCCAAGGTTGCGTCCAGCGATTCCTGCGTTTTGTCCCAGCCGAGGAAAGCCGTTTTGAAACGGTCGAACGAGATGGGCAAAGGCAGGTGCGCCTGTCTTGGACCAAATTCGACATCAAAGGAAAAGACCGACCATTCCACATGGGCTGAGCCACTGAATTTGGGGCCCCAGATATGCAGGTCGGCCGAAGCGGTGGTGTGGAAGCATTTCCATTTCGCGCCAATTCCGATGTGCATCCAAGCGTCATAGTGGAACGGTTCCCACCGAACGATCATGTCGATCGTAAAGTCAGCCCAGGCATGCAGGCTGTCAATTTCCACATTCGCATGTAGCCCGCCACCCGCCATCATCGCAGACGGGGTCATCGCAAAATATCCGTCACCCTTGATATAGACGCCGTCGGCGATCTGGTATTTCAGGGCGACCCGTGGAACGTCCGGGTAGTGCGCTGGCTTTTTGAACTGAGGGGCGTAGCCACCGACCGAAAGAACGAAGTCCCCGGCATGATCACCCTTGAACCAGGCCTTGTAGGCAAAGCCGCCCGACAGATGGCACAGGGGGCTGTAGACATAGGATTTGGGGTTAAGTTGGGCTTCGACCGCAATGATGCCTTCGTCCGGTGCGATGCGCGCAACCAGATCCAGCTCGACGCGTGCCAATGCCGGCACGTTTTTCGGCAGGTCTGGCGGTGTTGTGAAGTTTGCGGTGCCAACCATGTCAATTTCGAAGTCGCGGCCAAAGCTCGCGATGGCAACCAGTGTCCCGTGCAATAGCCGGAACGAGTTGAATTTGATCCCGGCGGCAAAAAAGTACTGACCCAATTCTGGTTCAATGTACGCACTCAGGGAGCGCAACTGCGCCGTGGGATCAGGATCGGGTTTGCTGCCGACAGCGGTTTCATTGGCTGCCGCAATCAACGGGAACTTGCGAACCTCCGAGATTTTCGGCGCTTTGATCCTGCGATGTACACCAAAGCCCGCGGCCAAACCTTCAACAAAGAAGAAAACAGGACCGCCCAGTGGCATCCCAAGGACACCGAAGACGAACATGGATGGCGTGCCTTCGAGCATCGTGAACGCGCCGAGCGCAGACAGAGAGAATTGTTTGGTGCCGATCAGGACTTTGCCCGCAAAATCGCCGTCGTTGTTCAGAAAACCACCGCCAATCGAAAGAGGACCTTTGCGGAAATCGAGACCAAGCCCCTGAAGGTGGGGCACAACACTTTGGTTGGAGAATGTATATTTGGCGCCCAGCCCGATCAGGGACAGCGTCAGTCCCGCAACTGAAAGATCGCCGTCAATTGCGATGTCTATGCTGTCCTTGTCATCGCTCAGGGCCCAGCCGACACGTTCAATCTTGACTGGTCCCATGGAATGATTGACGTCAATCCAATCCAGCCCGGCATGTGGGGGCTGCGCGCTCGTTGCGGTGTTGGACGTGTCTTTTGGTGGTGCAATCTCTTGTGGACTGGTCAGCTCTACGTCCGGCAGCGGCATGGTGTTCGTGCCTAAATCCAGTTTGGCTGACAGGTTAAAGCCGGGTGAGAGCGTGCCTTCGCCCAAACCCAGAGCATCAGGCAAAAGATCTTTGGCCGTTTCGTCGGCGTCGAATTGCTTGGACTTGTAGTAGGGCTGCAAGGTGACGCCGATTTTTCCGGCGTCGGGCAACAATGAGCCCAATACAGGCAGTTCACCCAGTTTTGACAAATCAACGCCTGCTTCGACATCAGCCGCCAGCAGAATTTTGTCCTTGCCTTGAAAGGCCACGCCAACCGCTTTGGCATCCAGCGAAATGCCAGTGCCACCCGGCCCAAAGGCTGCGGCCGTATCAACGCCGGCAGCGGCCAGCATTTCGTCCAGCGTCAGCCCTTTGGAACCCGCAGCATCATAGCTGGCGACCAGCACAGCATTCGCAGCCTTATCAAAGATCATGCGGAATACGACATTGCCGAGAGTGAGAGTGCCGGATACCTGCAGCGCGTCCGAACTCTTTTCGATGCGAATGGCCAGATCTGCATCATCCCCTTGCCAGTCGAGGGCGCATTCGAACACGAACTGATCGGCAAATGTGTCGATCTCGATCCCGAGATGGGAAAGAGACACATCCGCGATAATGGAAGGAAGCGCCGGAGCGGTCTGCCCGTTTGGTGTGGCTTTCGCCAGTAGATCGCCAATCGAGTGGCCCTGACCACTCAGATCAAGCGCACCGGACACGCGCCAGCCGTGTGAATCGACAAAGCCCTCCGCCTCTACCGTCAATGTTGTCGTATCAGACAAATCAACATCCAGAACGGCGTGGGCCTCGAATTGGATATCGGAAGTGGACCGCCCCAGAACCAGTTCTGCATCTGCATTGCGCAGGCGCACCGGCCCGATCTCGAACAGGTCCTTGAGTTCGATCCGCATCGTGAAATGACGATAGGGGATAGACCCCGAGACAACGAACCGTTCGAGAGTGTGACTACCGCCTTCGTTGACCAATCCCTTGTTGGCCAAATAGGGCGCGGCTTTGTCTGCCTCGGCGGGCGATAGATCAAGCGTGACGATCTGGCTGGGCAGTTCCAATCGCGCGTCGAGCACCATGTCTTCGATTTGCAGAACGACGTCCAGATCCGCAAACAGCCGTCCGCCTGTCCATTCGAATTCAGCCGATACCGCGCGTAGCGGATTGGACGACGCCGTGCGCAGCGATAGTCCGTCTGCAACCGTGATCTCAGTTGCGGCCCAGTCGATCACGAAACTCAGCGAAAACGCATCATCGTCATCCGGAGTGCGTTCAAGAACGAGATCGCGCAGCGTGACATCGCGCAAAGGAAAACCGTCAGGCACAAATGACCGGTGGCCTGTCAGATCAGCCAGCATGTCAGACACATCGCCGACGCTCACACCGCGTTCGTCGATCCTGAGGCTGTTGGGCGTCACGGAAATGGGCCCATCGGCAATGACACGCGGCAGATGGTCAAGAAGCAAGTCGCGAATTTCAGCGAAAACCATCCCTGTGCTCATTGCGAAAACAGCATGGCTGGGGACACGGAAATTTCGGCCATTTCCTTGAGGTTGAGCAATTCGATTTGCTTGCGGCGTTCCGGATCTTTGATTGATTTACTGAATGGCTCAGGGAAGTGCTTTACGTGCAGATCGAAAAGACCTTCGGTCCCAATTTGGGACATCCGCCGATATTTGAAACCCAAGCTTGGCATTAGTGCACGCAGCTTTTTGAACTTTGACTGGCTTGGGTCAAACCCGATTAGCTTTTCCCAGAAACTCATTTTTTCCTTAACTTCTTTCGGCGTTGCGAAAGGGTCTGAGCCGGCAATCTGTGTGGCGGGCGACATGGAAACGCCGAGCGATATTTTGTCATGACCGTTGTCATCCTTGGCCGCGATGCGATGGCGCAGCCGGATCGCGCTTAGCCGCATCGTGCCGCGATTGCCCATGACATCGTTTGTCCGTACGTTCCGGTGCTTGTTCAACTCAGGAATGCCTGAGCCGTGTTCGCCCCCGCTTAATTCTTCGACTTGGCCGTTGATCAGTCTGCAGTGAGAAACACGCGTCAGAGCAAAGTTTGATTCAATGATGATTGATTTTTTCGCGGTCAGCCCACCAGACTTGACCCGTTCGCGGCGACCGGTTGGATCATCGATCGCGCCGATGTCGGCGTTGGGATCTTCACCGACCAACCCCGCAGCGGATGCCATAAAACCGCGCAATTCCGTTTCGGTCACGCGCAGGATCTTCATCATCGCTTCTTCCAACTTGATCGAGTCTTCCGAGAGCTGTGGTCGCAAGGTCAGCGGGCCAAGCGCGGCCTTGCAGGCTTGGGCGTATTCCTCAAATCTGCCAGCCAGAACAGAAAGCCCAAAGCACTGCCCACTTCCGTTGGGCAACGCGGCAATGCTGCTATCACTCGGGGAACCAAGCTGCCATACAGCTGTATCAACCTGATAGGTCATAGTGGCCCATTGGCGTGACGTGTGGCTCTTTTCGCCTTCCTTCCAACCTCGGGCTAGTTCGGCTGATGCTTTGGCCTCAAAAACCGTCAGATTGTACCGGATCGTGGCGTCCTGTGTGGTCACCATAGTCGTCCGTTTCCCGCTGCTTCGCCCTTGGGCGAAGGATTGATAGCGGAAGGCAATGAAGCGCGACCCCCACCGTTTCATAATTGCGGCACGCGCGCCGGCGAGGCTGAATGGCAAAGTCATGTTGCCGCCGCCTGACACCTTACCCCAGCGCTGATTGGCGTGCAGCGACAGATGACAAAGGGGATGCGGCCAACGCACATTGGTTGGAGGAACGTCCTGTTGCTGATTTCCGATTCCGTACTGTTTGGCACGGGCGATCGTCTTGAGCAGGGTTGCAGATTGTGCTTTCTGGAACTTCAGTAGTTCCAGCTTGTTTTTTATGAACTCATCTGAGAATTTTGCTTCTCTTTGATCCATGGCGAGCGAGCCATTGCGAGTCCAAAAGGCCAAGTCGTTGTCGAGGATCGCGGCCACATCTTTGACACGGGTTTCCATGTCGTCGACGCTTAGACCTGACTTTTTCAGGTGTCGATTTGTAGTCGCTGATCATATCCTTGGTAATTCGCGACATTTTCTGCGCCAAGGAAGCCGCCGCACCGCTGGGCAGCCATTCGGGCAATCGGTCTCCCTGACCGCTTTCTTCAATGGCCTTTATGTTGGCTTTCGCCAGTTCGATGACTTTGTCTTTGCCCAACCCTTCGAGTTTGCCCATGGCAAGCCCAGCGAAGGTTTCAAATTCAGCGACCTTGTCAGCAAGCGTCCCGGGAATATCGAGAAATTTGAAGGTCTCGGGGGTACCCACGATGGACAAAATCCAAATAGCCACGCGTTGTTTCAGATCGCGTGCGATGATGTCGTCGACATAACCTGCCAGCTTACTGTCATAGGCGCTGGGCCCGAAGTGCCGAACGTTTGGGTCGTAGAGTTTTGTCGTTTCCCAATCAGCTTCGCCTTCGCCGCCCACGCCGATCGATAGGCCTGTTTCGTCATCATCAAAATTTTTCGTCAGGCCAACGTAAGCCTTCGCCGCAACATTCAGATTGTGTCGCCGCGTTTTTCCTTCGAGTTGCGCGAACATCAAAGGTTTTTTCGTGGTCCAGGTTGGTGGGCTCCGTTCAGAAATGGCTGTGAGCGCTGACGTCGTGCTGCCACCGTACAAGAGTGGATAAGCCTTGGCTCCAGCGGGCGGCGCGGGAATTTCGACGTTTTTTGACCAAACCCGCGAAGCAAAGCGTTGCATGACCAGTAGAGCATGTGACGTTCGTTCGTGTTTGTAGCCGCCACCGAAGGTGACATGACAAAATGGGATGAGGATCTTGTTGAAATCCACAGACGCATTGACCGCAAGGCTCGTTCCATGTTCGGCATACGCCGTGCTGATCTGGCCCTTGTAGTCCAGGCCAGCCATATTCATGCGTTGAAAATAGCCCAAAACCCGGGCTTCATCGCTTTTGCGTTTATCAAAATGCTTATCGATACCCTCAAGAGTATCTAAATTATCGTCAGGCATGTGACCCCTTAAACTAGAATCAGCGTATGATGATTCCCGTTAAGAGTCATTAATTCCTTTGCCTGTCCGGGGCTCCGGATCGTCGTTGCGCCCAAGCCAAGCCGATAAGCTACAGAAAATATGTATGTTTTGCAGTTACTTGCTCAGGAGGCGGGCGCCGGTCGGATTTTGGTCGCGCGTTCCAAAATGTCGACGCCTTGCGTTTTCCAGAAGTGGAGCAGGTCTATGAAGATCCAGTTTTCAGCCAGCTTGTCACCGCTGCGCCGATAGATGTCGATTACTCGAAACTCGCCGACTTCGTTCGTTGCCGGCATACCCATGAAGCCGCCGGTGTGCCGTGCTGTAAAGTTCGGCCAGCCCATGAACCCACCATAGTTTCCTTCGGCCAGCCGCGCGATATGACCTGTGCCTGATCTGTCGGAAAAGCTGGCACGAAAGGGGCCGGCATGTTGCTTGGCGTAACGCTCGATCGTGTAGCTGGCGCCGATCCCTTCGGGTCCCCACCAGATCATGTCGTCGTGCCATGTCAGGGCCAGTTCTTCTTCGAGAGGCAACCCCGATTGCCATTGGCCCAGGTCCGAAATCATCTTGTTGATCATGGCCAGAGTCTCTTGGCCTTCGTTTTTTGGCTGTTCATCGTAGAGCAGGCCATCGTGGGTGATAGGGCCGGGTTGCACCAAGTGGGCTGCGGTTTGCGGACCAAATGGGTTTTGTCCCGCCTGCACCATCAAATGGGGGATGTCGAAGTACATTGAGGTTTCGGCAATCACGCCGTCCTGCACTTTGTAGAACGCGCAATACCTGAGGAGCGCCATTTTGCCGGTCGGCTGAATGTTGAGCCAGGGCTGATCAAACAGCCCCATCAGATGACCCATGGAAACAACCCATGTGCTTTTGCCATCGTCCATGTGGTTGGCCCCTGCAAAGAAGATATCCTCGCGCCGTTGCATGGGTCGCAACGCCCGTTTGAGCGGGGCCCAGAAACGCGTGGCAATCTGCGAAACATCCGCAATTTCGCCGAATGGGTGATAGCCGCGCCAAAGGTGTCCGGGCGCAAGATGCTGCTGAACAACTGTTTCCAAGGCTTCGCCAGACGCCGCATCCAATGCCTTGTGAAAGGCGCGAACCGCTTGTTTTTCAGACTGATAGTTTGTCATCCACGAACCTCGGGATCGAATATTTGCATACGTTTGCAAAAATATCTTGCCAAGGAAACCCATCCGAGTCTAGCGTTATTGCAAGCGTATGCAAAATGCGATTCTGGGAGGAAGACTTGGCCGAGATACAACTGCGCAATGTTTCCAAGCGCTGGGGCAGCTTTGTTGGTGTCGAAGACTTTACGTTGACGATCCCCGATCGGGAGTTTCTCGTTCTGCTTGGGCCTTCGGGCTGCGGCAAGACAACGACCATGCGAATGATCGC
This sequence comes from Paracoccaceae bacterium, assembly GCA_020630695.1. Taxonomy (GTDB): domain Bacteria; phylum Pseudomonadota; class Alphaproteobacteria; order Rhodobacterales; family Rhodobacteraceae; genus Thalassococcus_A; species Thalassococcus_A lentus. Next base: position 16,694 of record JAHDIS010000029.1, read on the forward strand.
TGGCCTTGAAGACCCGTCCAAAGGCGAAATCCTGATCGACGGGAAAGTCGTTAATGATCTGGAACCGAAAGACCGCGATGTGGCGATGGTCTTTCAGAGCTATGCGCTCTACCCGAACATGAACGTCTACGAGAACATCCGGTTCCCTCTGCGTGTACGCGGTGAGAACCCCGCCGGTCACAAGGAAAAGGTCATGCGCGCCAGCGCGATGGTCGAACTGGATGAGTTTCTGCACCGTAAGCCGGCGGAATTGTCTGGTGGCCAACGCCAGCGTGTGGCGCTCGCACGTGCGATCGTTCGTGAGCCCAACGTCTTTTTGATGGACGAACCCCTGTCAAACCTTGATGCCAAGCTGAGGGTTTCCACCCGCGCCCAGATCAAGAACCTCAGCCATGAGCTGTCCGTGACGACGATCTATGTGACGCACGATCAGATCGAAGCCATGACACTCGCGGACCGTGTTGTGGTCATGGAAAAGGGTGTCGTTCAGCAGGTGGGCAGTCCGACAGAGATCTACGACAAGCCCGCCAATACGTTTGTGGCCAGCTTTATCGGCAATCCCGCGATGAACCTCATCGACGGCGTTGTGCAGGGCGGTACGTTTACCGCCGACAGCGTTTCGGTCGAAGGTCTGAACGTCAAAGATGGACCGATCACGCTGGGCTTTCGTGCCGAAGACGCTGAGGTGTCGCAAGAGGGCGGTCAGATCACAGCGCCCATCTACACTCTGGAACTGCTTGGCGACGCGACAATGGTCAGCGTCCGGATCGGTGGTGCGCTGGTTAGTGCCCGGTCTGACAAAACCTTCCGCGCCGAAATCGGCGATCCGATCTCAATCCGAATCCCCCAGGAAATCTGCCATCTGTTCGATGCGGAAACCGGGGCGCGTCTGGACGGCTAGCCGTCTTTCATATTCGGCCAATCAAGGCCGGACAATCAATGGATGCGTGATTGCAAGGCGCATCCGGACAACAGAAACAGGGAGGAATAAATGTTTCTGAGAACTCTCGCCGCGGCCGGCGCAATGGCCGTTTTGACCACATCTACGGCCATGGCCTGCGAAATTGGCGCACGCGTCAGCATCGTTGGCAATGAATTCCCGGCGATCCAAACAGTTGGTGCCGAAGCCAAAGGCTGCACCGGCGCCGAGGTTGCCACCAACCTCACCGCGGATCACCAGAAGATCAACCTGCCCGGCATGCAGGGTAACCCGGCCGAGTACACATCCGCGATTGTCGCGAACTCGTCTATCGTGGCTCTGATGAACGAAGACGTCATTCGCCCACTCGACGACCTTCTTGCCAAGCACGGTGAGGGTCTGGCGAAAAACCAGCTGATCACCATTGGCGGCAAGACAATGGCGGTCGCGTTCATGGCGAACGCACAGCACCTCGTTTACCGTGCTGACGTTCTGGAAGAGATCGGTGTTGAGCCGCCCAAAACCTACGAAGAAATGCTGGCTGCAGCCAAAATGATCCGTGAAAAGGGCATGATGGAAAACCCGATCGGTGGCGCCTATGCCGCTGGCTGGAACCTCGCACAAGAATTCAACAACATGTTCCTGGGCATGGGTGGCGAGCACTTCAAATCCGGCACAGCCGAGCCAAACGTGAACTCTGAAGCGGGCGTCAAAGCGCTGGAAATGATGAAAGCCTTGTCGGAATACATGAACCCCGACTTCCTGACACATGACTCGAACGCGACCAATGCCGAGTTCCGTGCGGGCAACGTGGCGATCATGAACATGTGGGGCAGCCGTGCTGCAACCATGACCGATGCCGAAGGCGTTCCGCAGGAAGTTGTCGATGGTTTCGCGATCGCCGGTCCGATGACGGTTGGTGGCGGTGATGTCCCTGCGTCCACATTGTGGTGGGACGGCTGGACCGTTGCCAAGAACATCAGCGACGAAGAGGCAGAAGCCACTTTTATCGCGATGATGAATGGTATTCGCCCGGAAATCCTGTCCGATGCTGATGTTGCCAAGCAGGCGGTCTGGCTGATCCCCGGCTATGAGCCGACCGAAGCCGCCGTTGGTGTTTTCGCAGCTGCGAATGCAGGCACGATCCCCTACCCAATGCTGCCTTACATGGGCCTGATGCACACTGCGTTGGGCAATGAACTGGCGGACTTCATGCAGGGCAAGGAAAGCGCCGAACAAGCGCTGGCCGATGTTGAAGCGGCCTACACCGCCGCTGCCAAGGAAAACGGCTTCCTTCAGTAAAACCTTTGGCGAAGGCGGGTCGCCCGCCTTCGCCCTCGGCCTTTCACAAACGCACTGATCTGAACGACGAGCGCCATGAAACATCGCACCTTCTTTTGGTTCTTTCTGCCCACCGGTCTGGCGATGCTGCTGTTTATCGCAGCCCCGATTGTGTCGGTTGTGATGCAGTCTGTCTTTGCCCCGCACGAGGCGGTTTTCGAGACGGTTGAGAACTGTGGACCATTTGGCTGCAAAGAGGAAACGGTGATCAATCAGGACGCCACCCGCGCGCTGCGAGAGGCGGAACCACTGGGCCGTTTCGTTGGTCTGGATATCTATTTCGACCGGGGCCATCTGGCGATCGCCGAAGTTGGCGAGGCATGGCGTGGATCAGATAGCATGGGCGCCTTCTTTGACCGATTGGGCAACCTGCCGTTCTATCGTGCCATCGGATTTACGCTCACTTACACATTTGTCACCGTGCCGCTCTTGATCCTGTTGGGATTGATGATCGCGCTCGCGGTGAATTCGCTACACCGCCATCTCAAGGGGCTGGTGATCTTCTTTTCGCTGTTACCGATGATCGTCACTCCCATCATCGGTGCGCTGATCTTGTTCTGGATGATCGACAGTCGCGGGATCATCGGGAACCTGATCATATATCTCTCGGGCGATCCGACTTTGTCGCTCAAGGCGTCCACGTCACTAATGTGGATTTCGATCATCATATACGGGATCTGGCACTCTGCCCCCTTTGCCTTTGTGGTATTCTATGCGGGTCTCCAAACATTGCCGAAAGATCAGATCGAAGCGGCCCAAATTGATGGCGCATCCCGCTTTCAGCAACTGCGCTTTGTAGTGGTGCCGCATCTGATGCCGCTTGTGACCTTTGTCACTCTGATCAAGCTTATGGATAATTTCAGGGTCTTCGAAGAGATCGTCGGCTTTAACGCGCAGGCGCATGCCACCAGCCTAAGCTGGATCATCTTCAATGACCTGAGCGGCGAGACACAGCAGTTGTCCTCAGCGGCGACCACCTCGGTGCTGACGATTCTTGGGGTCGCGATCCTCTTGTCACCGGTTCTTGTGCGCACATGGCGCGACTTCAGAGGGAGAGCGCACTGATGGCTTCCAAAGCACAAACCATGCCTGCAGGGCTGCGCCTTTTGACGTCGGCCTTTATCGTGATCTGGCTGATCATGGCCGCCTTTCCATTCCTGTGGACGCTCTGGGGGTCTTTCAAGGTCGAGTTGGATTTCTTTTCCATCGCCGATTGGACCAATGCACTGACCGGTGCAAACACCAAAGACACCTATGGGGTGCCCTTCACGGGGGCGGGCTATGAAGGCGCGTGGGTGGAAAACCATTTCTGGCGTAACGTAATCAACACCTTCATCATTTGCTTTTTCGTGGTTTGCACATCGCTGACCATTGGCACGCTTGGCGGCTACGCACTGTCTCGTTCGGGCTTCAAGTATGTCTTCTGGTTGCTGATCATCGCGCTGATCTTTCGCGCGATGCCGCCAATCACTCTGGTCGCTGGTTATATGCTGCCGTTCTTTGAATGGAACGTCTGGGGTATCTTACCGACTGCGATCATCGTGCTCGTCGCGATCAACCAGCCCTTTACGCTTTGGATGCTGCATTCGTTCTTCCAGAACATCCCCAAGGAACTGGACGAGTCCGCTAAGGTTGACGGCTGCACACAGTTTCAGGCGTTCCGGCATGTCATCATTCCAGTGATGTGGCCTGGGGTTATCACAACGGGTCTGTTCAGCTTCCTGCTGGCGTACAATGACTTTGCGGTTACGGCGATGCTGCTGTCTGAATCCAACCGCACCATGGTGCCACAGATCGCAGCTTTCCTTGGGACGACCTATACCGAGGGCAACGTGATGTTCGCCGTGGCCGCCGTGGTCTCGGCCACAGCGCCCTTGTTCGTGCTGGTGATGTTCTTCCAGCGCCAGATCGTGTCTGGCCTGACCGCGGGGGCGGTGAAGGGATGACACGCGCCCCACGACCGCCGATGGGCATCGCTACACAGCAAAGCGCGGAGAACAAGCGGGTGTACCTGCGTTTTCTGGATGCGTTTGCAAACGGTGACTTGCCCGGCGTTACCGAAGCGGCGCAGGCAATCTTTGCACCCGATGCAGCAGTGAATGCCAGCCACCCAGTCAATGAGGCGCGCGCGGGTGATGGCTATACTGCTGACGTGATCAGACCGATCATGAATGCCTTTTCTGGGTGCACGCGGCAGAACTACACGGTCCTTGGCGGTGAATATCTGGGGACGGAGTGGGTTACATCGACAGGCTATTTTCACGGCCATTTCCATCGTTCTTTGTTCGGGATTCCACCCAGCAACAAACTGGCCTTTCTGCGGTTCGGCGAATTTCATCGGATGGAAGGCGGTAAGATCGTGGAAAGCCATGTCTACCTCGGGTTGGCTGAATTGATTATCGCGCTGGGCCGTTGGCCGTTGGCGCCAAGTCAAGGTTATGAAGGCGTGGTGCCGGGCCCTGCTACACACGATGGCATCTGGTCTGATCTTTCCGAGTCTGCCCAATCGCGGGAAACCGCAGACTTGGTTGAGGCGATGTTGATGGGGTTGGCCTCGGACGATGAAGCATGGCGCCCTTATTGGCACGATAGAATGGTTTGGTACGGTCCGGGCGGGCTTGGCTCATATGCTACTGTAGACGCCTTTGCCGCTTTCCAGCGCCCGTTTGAGTTGACGTTTGATGGTTGGGGCGATGGCAGTGAAGCAGGCTTTTCCGACGTTGGATCCAACTGCAAGGCGGGGGATGGCGCCTATGCCTTCCTTCATGGCTGGCGGCAACTGACTGGCGTTCACACCAAACCATTCCTTGGCCTCGCTCCGACGGGCAAGCGCGTATTCATGCGTGATTGTGATTGGTGGCGTGTCGAAAACGGCAAAATCATCGAAAACTGGTGCATGCTCGATATTCCGCATGTGCTCATGCAACTCGGCTACGATCTGTTCGCCGAAGTGGAGGCTGCGGCATGAAGGGATCACGCCCGGAACAGGCGGTGCTGAGCCGTGATACGGATATGTCCAAGACCGACGATACGCGCCGCGTGATAGAAGGCATGGTTGATGGTCTAAACGATCACCGCATCGACGACATTGGCCAGTTTTTCGCAGAAGGTTTCCGTTGGATGGGCAACACCGGTTGTGGCACCAAAACGGGTCTCAAGGAATTTCAGGATAACTGGCAACGCCCCTTTCAGGCGGCCTTTTCCGATAAGGTCTGTGTGGATGAAGCGCGACTTTACATGGGGGAATGGGCCGCGGCCTTTGGTCGGCAGGAGGCCACGCATTCGGGCGCCTTTATGGGGATCGAACCAACCGGAAAGCGCGTCGAGATCAGGTATATGGACTTTTGGAAGGTCGAAGACGGCAAGATCACCGACAATTGGGTGATGGTCGATTTTCCTCATGTCATGGCGCAACTGGGCGTTGACGTTTTCCAGGGAGAAGGCTGGGAAGCCTTTGACCGCGGTGAACGTACCGCACCCCGACCCGAGGGTGCCGAATGAACCGTGGGTATCGAATCCGCGCGCTGGGCGAAGTGGCAGTTCGATGCCGCGATCTGGAGACAATGCGCGTCTTCTATCGCGATGTTGTCGGGCTCACCCCTTTGGAGGGTGAGTATTCAGACCACATCGCGTTCTTTCAGATTGGCGAAGGCTACGGCGGTCATACCACCGTATTGGCGCTGTTTGGCGAAGGCGCGCCTGCGACGGGTCCGGCATCATCCTTGCACCATGTGGCGTTGACCGTGGACGCCGCAGAACAGGATGCCGCCGAGCAGTGGCTCAGTTCAAAAGGACTGTCACCCCATTATCAGCAATTCCCATGGATCGGTTGGAGAGGGCTCTTCTTCAAGGATCCAGAAGGCAACACGATCGAGTTTGTCGCAAAGGTTGGACCGGCCGAGGCTGCCGGACCCCTGGCGCAGTAGGAAAAGAGGACGATATGGCGATTACTCATCTCAAGTTCAGCAAACCAGAAGCAGAAAAGGCAGAAGACGACGCCAAAGTGCGCGCGGTCGTTGAGGCGACGTTGGCGGATATCGAAAGCCGTGGTGACGCAGCAGTGCGTGATCTTTCAGCCAAGTTCGACGGCTACACACCGGATGCATTCAGACTGACGCAGTCCGAAATCGATGCTGCCATGCAAAAAGTCAGCACGCGGGACATGGAAGACATTCGTTTCGCGCAGGATCAGATCCGCAACTTTGCTCAAGCGCAGCGCGCATCAATGACGGATGTCGAAGTTGAAACTTTGCCCGGTGTGATCCTTGGCCATAAAAATATCCCGGTTCAATCTGTCGGGTGCTACGTGCCCGGGGGCAAGTTTCCCATGGTTGCCTCGGCTCATATGTCGGTCTTGACGGCTTCAGTTGCAGGCGTTCCACGGATTGTTTCATCGGCTCCTCCGGTCAATGGAGAGCCGCATCCAGCGATCGTTGCTGCGATGCATATGGGCGGCGCACATGAAATCCTGTGCCTTGGAGGAATTCAGGCCGTAGGCGCCATGGCTATCGGTACCGAGACGATCGATCCGGTTCATATGCTCGTCGGTCCGGGTAACGCGTTTGTCGCCGAAGCCAAGCGTCAGTTGTTTGGCCGGGTAGGGATCGACCTGTTTGCCGGTCCGACCGAAACCATGGTGATCGCTGATGACACCGTTGACGCTGAACTTTGTGCCACCGATCTGCTGGGGCAGGCCGAGCATGGGTACAACTCACCGGCTTGCATGATCACCAACAGCCGCAAACTGGCTGATGCCACGCTGGTGGAAATTGACCGGTTGCTTGAGATCCTTCCAACGGCTGAAACGGCACGGGCCAGCTGGGAAGACTACGGCGATATTGTCGTTTGCGATACTCATGAAGAGATGCTGCAGGTGGCCAATGACATGGCCTATGAGCATGTTCAGGTAATGACTGACCGGGATGACTGGTACCTCGAAAACATGCACAGCTATGGCGCATTGTTCCTGGGCCCCCGAACCAATGTCGCCAATGGTGACAAAGTGATCGGCACCAATCACACCCTGCCGACGAAAAAGGCTGGCCGCTATACTGGTGGGCTTTGGGTTGGCAAATTCCTCAAGACCCATTCCTACCAGAAGGTTTTGACCGACGAGGCGGCGACGCTCGTGGGTGAATATGGATCGCGGTTGTGCATGCTCGAAGGGTTTGTCGGCCACGCCGAACAGTGCAACATTCGCGTACGCCGCTATGGCGGCAAGAATGTCCCCTATGGCCAAGCCGCTGAATGAACGATCCGCACGGGCATAACAAAGCGGCGCTTGCGCCGCTGCGCGCTGCTCAGCGGGATTGGGATCAAGGCGCGATCCGGGCGGCATTGAATGCGACGTTCGCGCCGGATGCCGTTTTGCATCTATGTCACCCATTCGGGGATTTGACCGGACCCGAAGCGTTCAATGACACTGTGCTTGCTCCGCTCGCGGTTGCGATGCCGGATCTTGAGCGTCGGGACTGGATTGTCGTCGCAGGGGCTGATGAAGATGGCGCAGACTGGGTTGGTTGCGCCGGGCACTTCATGGGCAATTTTGTCGCCCCTCTGCTCGATATTCCTCCGACAGGTCAGGTGGCTCATATCCGCTTTCACGAGTTTTATCGATTTGAAGGCGGCCGCGTGGTCGAGATGCAGGCAATCTGGGATTTGCCGGAACTCATGATGCAGGCCAATGCCTGGCCCATGGTTCCGTCATTGGGCCGCGAATTTTGTATTCCGGCACCGATGACACAGGATGGTCTGGCCGAACATGCGCGAGACGCAGAGCAAAGCGCCCAGACCTGCAAACTGATCGTCGATATGTTGACCGCCATGACCCGTCATCCAAAGGATGGCGGTCCCGAAGTTATGGAGATGGAGCGGTTCTGGCATCCCCGGATGAACTGGTACGGTCCGGCAGGGATCGGCACAGGGCGCGGCATTACCGGATTCAGAAACTGGCATCAGATCCCGTTTTTGAAGGGCATGCCCGATCGGGGTCAGTATCCTGATGCGGTTGAACATCACTTCTTTGCAGAGAACACTTATGCGGCGGTAACTGGCTGGCCTGACATGGCGCAGACTATAAGCGGCGATGGTTTTCTCGGGATCGCGCCAGCGGGCCAGAAAATCACCATGCGCAGTTTGGATTTCTGGCGGGTCGAAGCAGGGGTCATCCGCGAAAACTGGGTCTTGGTCGATCTTTTGGACGTCTATAATCAACTGGGTGTTGATGTCTTTGCGCGACTGCGCGAGTTCAACAAGGCCCGAGTTCCGGGCACAGTCCCCTTTCCCTACGGAGAACACTGATGGACCTGCCCAAAACCCCTTCATTCCGATTGGACGGACAGCGCGCATTGATCGTAGGCGCGTCTTCTGGAATTGGCCTTGGCTGCGCAACCGCTCTGGCTGAGGCTGGTGCAGAGGTCACTCTGATTGCACGTCGGGCGGATCGTCTTGATGCAATCACCGAGGAAATGCGGTCTCGTGGGTGGGCTGCGCAGTCCCTTCCCATGGACATCACGGATATGGCCGTTGTCGAACAGGCCGTTGCCGAGAATGGCCCATTTGACATCTTGCTCAACGCGGCTGGCTTGGCGCGGCATAGCCCTGCGGTGGACACCGAGCTCGCAGACTACGATGCCGTTATGGATATCAATGTACGGGCGGCATATTTTCTGACCCGGACGGTTGCCAAGGGTTTGATCGCCGCCGGGCGGCCGGGAAGCCTGATCAATATTTCCAGCCAGATGGGCCATGTGGGTGGCCCGGATCGTGCGGTGTATTGTGCGACCAAGCACGCGGTTGAAGGCATGACCAAGTCCATGGCGTTGGAGTGGGGACCAAAGGGGATTCGTGTGAACACGATTTGCCCCACGTTCATTTTGACAGAATTGACCCAGCCCACTTTCGACGATCCGGCCAAACGGGCCTGGATCGAGGACAAGATCAAATTGGGCCGTGTCGGCGCGGTCGCGGACATTATGGGTGCAGCGGTCTATCTGGCGTCTGAGGCGTCGTCACTCGTGACCGGCACATCGATCCTTGTTGATGGAGGCTGGACAGCAGACTGATGGCGCAGAGCAAGGTCACATCGGCAGAAGTTGCGCGTCTGGCTGGCGTTTCCCAGTCGGCGGTCAGCCGGGTGTTTACGCCCGGCGCATCGGCGTCGCCAAAGACCGTGGAAAAGGTCAAGGCGGCGGCGCAGCAGTTGGGGTACAGGCCAAATGTACTCGCACGCGCCATGGTCTCTGGCAAAAGCAGGATCATTGGGCTGGTGGTGGCGTATCTTGAGAACCAGTTCTATCCGGTGGCGCTAGAGCTGCTTTCAAACGCCTTGCAAAGCCGTGGCTATCACATTCTGATTTTTACTGCCCCGAACTCGATCGATGGGATCGACAGTGTGATGCAGGACCTGATGGACTATCAGGTGGACGGCATTGTTGCGGCGTCTGTTTCCATGAGTTCGGATTTGGCCGCTCGGGCGAAACAGGCTGGCATTCCCGTCGTTCTGTTCAATCGTGGCCAAGACGGAGAAGGGTTGTCGAACGTTACCTCTGCCAACCGGGATGGTGCTGAACGGGCAACAGATTTCCTGATTGCTGGGGGGCATGATCGCATTGCGCATATTGCCGGTTGGCAGGGCAGTTCGACGGGACGTGACCGTCAGGCAGGCTTTGAAGCGGCCTTGCGCAAGCATGGCATGACACCCCATGCCATCGTGGACGGGCACTACAGCAGGGACGTGGCCTCGGCCGCCACGCGCGAGTTGCTGGGTCAAAGCAATCGGCCGGACGCATTGTTTGTCGGCAATGACCACATGGCCTTTGCCGTGATGGATACATTGCGGGAACTGGGGCTGACACCGGGGCGCGATATTTCTGTTGTTGGATATGACGACGTGCCGATGGCCGCGTGGGGTTCGTACAACCTGACAACATGGCGACAGCCGGTGAACCGTATGGTCGATGCCACGGTCGACACCCTGCTGGACCAGATCGAAGCGGGCGCGCACATGCCTCGTAGTCTTGAAATACCCGGAGAACTGATCCTGCGGGGATCGGCCCGAATTCCTGAAGGATGGACATCATGAAGGGTTTTGACCCGAAATTCAGCGACTTCCCTGACTATATTGTCGGGATTACCAAGGAAATCTGGGAAGATCGCGGCATTTCAACACTGCATGACTATTACGCGCCGGACATCGTCGTACGGTCGCCTGCCTCTGTGGTAATCGGCAACCAGTCTGTTATTGGTGCAACGATGGCCACGCTGGCAGAATTTCCCGACCGGCAGTTGTTGGGCGAAGACGTGATCTGGTCCGGAACACCCGAAGAAGGCATGCTCAGTTCGCATCGGATTTATTCGACGGCGACGCATGCCCATGACGGGGTCTACGGAGCCGCGAGCGGCAAGAAACTCGGATACCGAATTCTTGCTGACTGTCATGCCAAGAACAACATGATCGACGATGAATGGCTGATCCGCGACCAAACAGCGATTGTTCGCCAAATCGGATGGGACCCCAAGGATTATGCCCGCGACCTGATTATCCGCGAGGGAGGGCCAGAAACCTGCGTGCGCCCGTTGTCCCCGGAAACGGATGTCGAAGGCCCCTACAAGAGCGCTGGCAACGAAAATGAATGGGGCGCGCGATACGCGCAAATCCTGAAGTCGATGATGGGTGCCGACATGGCGGCAGTGGAACGGGAATACGACCGCGCCGTTCAGTCCGAATACCCCGGCGGCGAAACGGGTCATGGATGGGCGCCGGTCGATGAGTTCTGGATGGGTTTGCGCGCTGCACTGCCTGACGCCACCTTTACCATTCATCACCAGATCGGCCGCAATGATCCGAATATGCCTCCGCGCGCAGCACTTAGGTGGTCCTTGCATGGCAAGCATTCCGGGTGGGGCGCTTTTGGTGCGCCGACGGGCGCCGAAGTCTATGTTCTGGGGATTTCTCAAGCAGAATTCGGAGAACTGATCGGCGGCAAGGTCACGCTTCGGCGTGAATGGACGCTTTTTGATGAAACCGCGGTCTGGAAACAGATCCTTTTGCATACGGGTGAAATATGACGCCGCAAGACATGGAAAACCGTATTGTTCGCTATGGCGATCTGCATCCCTGCAAGACCGCCTTCATCGATGCGCATACACCGGGCAGCGACCAAAAAGAGAATTTTACCATCATCGGCGGTGGCGTGTCTGAATCGCCTGATCAGCACGTCCATATCTCTATCCCGCATGGGTTCAACATCGGCGCTGCAGGGCAGCCACCCAAATGCCGAAACTCCTTGCATGACCACCATACAGCCGAAGCCTTTTTTGTTCTTTCCGGCCGCTGGCGGTTCTTTTGGGGGCGTTGGGGCGATGCAGGCGAGGTGGTTTTGGAGCCGGGTGATATATTCAACATCCCAACTGGCATTTTCCGTGGCTTTGAGAACATCGGCACCGATTATGGGATGATCATGGCCATTCTGGGTGGTGACGATGCAGGCGGCGGCGTGATGTGGGCACCGCAAGTGATCGAAGATGCTGCAGATCATGGTCTGGTGCTGGGCGAAGATGGCAAGCTCTATGACACAAAGAAACAGCAGCGTTTGCCCAATGGTGTAAAGCCTATGCCAGTGATGTCGGATGAGGAACTCGCCAAACGCCCAGAGCCGACCACGGCAGAAGTGCTGCCCAACCACGTGGCCCGCTATTGGGATATGGTGGCCTTGGCTGACCGCAAACCCTGCAAAGTGATCGGTGAGGCGGGGATGCTGCGCGACAAGCCCGGTTTCGAAGTGGACTTCATCACGCGCCAATCCGCGACAGAAACCAAACACAAACATGCGGTGCCGTCGGTTCTGATGCCCGTCAAAGGTCATTGGAGAGTGGATTGGGACGGTGGCTCGACCACGCTGGCACCCGGCGATACCATGAGCGTTCCGGAAGGCGTCAAGCATTCCGCAGTTCCGTCGATGACCGGTGAGGCCGCTCTGTACCATGTGGTGGCAACGGGGGATCCGGCGGGACCGACCTGGAAAGGATGAAATGACCGACACGCCGATTGATCCAACACTGCCGGAACAAACACGCGCCGTTTATGAACGCAATGCAACCGGCTATGACCGCCGGCGCAACCGAGCCCTGTTTGAGGCGCAGTGGTTGCGCCGCTTTGTGCGTGATTTGGTGCCGGGGGCATCCGTGCTGGATTTGGGCTGTGGCAGCGGTGAGCCGATTGCGGCATGGCTGATTGGTGAAGGGTTTCGCCTGACCGGGTTTGACTACTCTGATGCCATGCTCGACATCGCGCGTAGCCGTTGGCCCGAAGGCGACTGGCGGCAGGGTGACATGCGCGTATTGGAGCTTCCGGAGCGTTTCGACGGGATTATCGGCTGGAACAGCTTTTTCCATCTGACAGGCGATGAACAACGGGCGTGTCTGCCCCGGCTTGCTGCACATCTGAACCCCGGTGGCGTTCTGATGGTCACAGTTGGCCCCAGCGCAGGCGAGGTCACCGGCACTGTTGAAGGCGAGGTGGTTTATCATGCCAGCCTGTCGCCTGCCGAATACGCTCAGAGGCTTGAAGCTTGCGGCATGCGTGTCACCGGTTTTCTGGCAGATGATCCAGATTGTGCCGGCCACAGTGTGTTGATGGCCAGCAAGGAAATGTAACGAAAGGACTTCACCATGACCGTCAAGACAACGCACGTCGGCTCTCTCCCACGGACACAAGAGGTGGTGGATTTCATATTTGCCCGGGAACACGGCAAACCGTTCGACCAAGGCGAATTCGACGCCTGCATGACGGCCGCGGTTCATGAAACCGTTCGGCGGCAGCACGAGGCGGGGGTAGACATCGTCAGTGATGGAGAGACTTCGAAGATCAGCTATGCGACATACGTCAAGGATCGGTATACTGGTTTTGATGGTGACAGCCCACGCAACGCGCCTGCGGACCTGAAGCAATTCCCGACATTTTTGAAACGGCTGGCAGATAGCGGCGGAACTCCGCAGTATGCGCGACCCATGTGCATGGGCGAAGTGAAGAGCAAAGGGCAGGGCGAGCTGCAAAAAGACATCGACAATCTCAGGGCGGCCATGGCCGCGCATGGGGTAGAGCGGGGCTTCATGAATGCGGCATCGCCGGGGGTCATTTCGCTGTTTCTGCAGAACGACTTTTACCCGACACGCGAGGCCTATCTGGCGGCTCTCGCGGATGCGATGAAGGAAGAGTATGAAACCATCGTTGGTGCCGGGCTCGACCTGCAGCTCGATTGTCCCGATCTGGCGCTCTCCCGGCATATGCTTTTTAACGATCTGAGTGACGAAGAGTTTGTCAAAATCGCCGCAAGTCATGTCGAGGCGCTGAATCATGCTTTGCGTGATGTGCCCGAGGACAAGGTGCGTATTCACATCTGCTGGGGCAATTATGAAGGGCCACATGTCTGCGACATACCCATGGCCAAGATGTTTGACACATTGATGTCGGCCAAGGCGCGTTATGTCCTGTTCGAAACGTCGAACCCGCGCCATGGGCATGAATGGGCGGTGTTCCGTGACCGCAAAGCCGATATTCCGGATGGCAAGGTGCTGGTGCCGGGGGTTGTGGATACAACCACCAACTTTGTCGAACATCCCGAACTGGTCGCACAGCGGATCGCGCGGTTTGTCGATATTGTCGGCGAGGACCGGGTGATTGCGGGCAGCGATTGCGGCTTTGGCACATTTGCAGGTTTTGGTGCTGTGGATCCTGAAATTGCCTATGCCAAGTTGGCAGCGCTCAGTGCCGGAGCAGCGCAGGCCTGATGTCTCTTCCTGTACTGCTTTTGCCGGGCATGATGTGCGATGCCCGTCTCTTTGGTCCTCAAATCGCGGCTCTTGAGCCAGACCGGCCTGTTGCTGTGCCGATGCTGACAGGGGCGGATACGGTTGAGGGGCTCGCGGCGCGCATCCTGAGCGAGGCACCCGAGCGCTTTGCGCTGGGCGGATTGTCGATGGGGGGCATTGTGGCCATGGAAATTTTGTCGCAAGCGGCCGATCGGGTCGCCGGGATTGCATTGATGGACACCAATCCTCTGGCTGAGATGGATGCCGTCAAGGCACGACGTGCCCCTCAGATCACTAAGGCACAAGCTGGCCGGATGGCCGAGGTCATGCGCGATGAAATGAAACCGAACTACCTGACTGACGGACCGAACCGTCAGGACATTCTGGATCTGTGCATGGACATGGCCATAGGTCTTGGAGCCGAAGTCTTTGTTGATCAGTCGCTGGCTTTGCGAGATAGACCAGACCAGAGCGAAACGTTGCGCGGCTATAAAGGCCCTGCGCTTGTGCTTTGCGGTATTGATGATGCGCTCTGTCCGGTGTCACGTCACAAGCTGATGCATGATCTGATGCCTCAAAGTACGCTGACAATCATCAATGGGGCGGGCCACTTGCCAACACTTGAGCAGCCGGACGAAACAACCAATGCCCTACGAAACTGGCTGGACAGTATTCCCGGCTGAGGTCAGGCTGAACGAAATCAACAAGGATGAGACCCATGATCGAACGGATGGAAACTGGCGCCCGTATGAGCAAGATCGTCAAGCACAATGGCGTTGCCTATCTATGCGGCCAAGTGGGCAGCGGTGAAACCGTGGCGGACCAAACGCGGGACTGCATTTCGCGCGTTGAAGGATTGTTGGCACAGGCGGGTTCGTCGCCAGAGCGTATGTTGCAGGCCATCATCTGGCTGTCGGATATGAAGGACTTTGCCGAGATGAACGCGGTTTGGGATGCGTGGGTTCCAGAAGGACACGCGCCCGCCCGTGCCTGCGGAGAAGCGGCGCTTGCCCGCCCCGAGCTTAAGGTTGAAATCATCGTAACCGCTGCTTGCGATTGACGCCCAAGACGGCCGTGATCAGCTTTTGATCCGGTACCCGGTCTTAAAGAACACCCACGCCAAACCGCAAACGGCGACAGTGGACAAGCTGGCGATGCCGAACCCAAGGTATGGGCTGCTGTCAGATACGCCGATCATGCCAAATCGGGCCCCGTCGATCAGGTAGAATACGGGGTTCACATGTGTGATTTGATACAATCCCGGTGGCAGGGCCTCGACCGAGTAGAAGGTCCCTGAGAGAAACGCCAATGGTGTTATGATAAAGTTCGTGATGGCCGCCATCTGATCGAACTTATTTGCAAATATTCCGGCGATCATGCCGAGCGCGGCCAAGAACGCGGCGCCCATCAGCACGAACCCCAACAGTATGATTGGATGTGCCGGCGCCAATCCCAAAACCAGCCAGAAGGCCACCGTGATCGCGGTGGCGACCGCCAACCCGCGCGCGACGCCGCCTGCCAGATATCCTAGGACCAGCTCTAGGGGTGCCAGCGGTGGCATGAGTGTGTCAACGATATTGCCTTGCACCTTTGAGATGACGATTGAACTGGAGGTGTTTGCAAAAGCATTTTGAATAACGGTCATCATCAGGATGCCGGGCGCGATAAACATCACGAAATCGACGCCCATCACATCGCCACGGCGCGGGCCGATCGCGATGGTGAAAATCACCATGAAAAGCCCGGCAGTCACGAGAGGGGCAAGCAGGGTTTGGGTCCAAACCGATGCGAAACGCAGGATTTCACGGCGGCCCAGTGTATAGAGGCCAAGCCAGTTCACTCGCCCAAACCGACGCGTGCCATGTGCAATGTGTGTCGAATGATCCATGTTTGCTCCTGACTGCGCCGTTGGGTCCCTTGTAAACCGGAATGTGATGATTAAAATAGGGCCCTGAGATAAATGGACAGGCGGCTGCTCTCGCGGCCGCTTTTCCAATGCAGACAACCCAAAAGGAATGTCCCATGTCCTGGACCGATGAACGTGTCGAGCTGCTGAAAAAGATGTGGTCCGAAGGCCAGTCTGCCAGCCAGATCGCCAAGGAATTGGGCGGCGTGACCCGCAATGCCGTTATCGGCAAGGTTCATCGTCTGGGCCTGTCGAACCGCGCCGGTGGTGGTGGTTCGTCAAAGGCTGACGCAAAACCCAAGGCCGAGGCAAAACCCAAGGCCAAGGCGCAGCCCAAACAGCCCGCTGCAGCGCCACAGCCGAAAACCGAACCCGCGGTCAAGCCGGTTCCGGCCTCTGCTTCGCCAGCGCGCAAGCAAATCATTCCGGCGGGGCAACCCCTGCCGCCGCAGCCTTCGGCAAACGAGATCAGTCCTGAGGCGTTGGCCAAGGTCAACGAGGTCGAAAAGAAGGCCAAGAAAATCAGCCTTATGGAATTGACCGAGCGGACCTGCAAATGGCCTGTGGGCGATCCCGCGACCGAAGACTTCTGGTTCTGCGGATTGCCGACGCAAACGGGAAAACCTTACTGCGAAGCGCATGTGGGCGTGGCTTTCCAGCCCATGTCTTCGCGACGGGATCGCCGCCGCTAAGCTACCGCACCAAGCAATCGAAAAAGGGCGATCCATTTGGATCGCCCTTTTGTTTTCCGTCAGGCAGATGGGTTTACTTGTCCAGTAGGTTCAGAAGGCCCTTCTTGGCTTCTTCTTCGAGCTTGTTTTGAAGAACGTCCTGCAGGTTCTCGCCCTCTTCCACCGTTACGCCCAGCCGCTCTTCCAGGGCATCGTTGACCTTGGCGCGGGCTTTTTCTTCGAGTTGTTTCCGCTCTTCTGCAAAGTTCTGTTCAATCGCGGCACCCAGATCGACGTTGATCGCAGGGCCCGTCCACGGCCCTTTGACCCGGACAGGCACCGCCAGACCACGCCCGTCCCGCGCGTTTGGGGCAAAGACGGTCAGCAGGTAATCCAGCGACCGTTTGCCCAGATTCATACGACCTTCGCCCTTGGCCTGAAAAACAGGCATGTCCATGAACAGATCATCGTTGCGCATTACGCCGCTCTTGATTGTGAAGGTGCCGGTGGCCTGTTCAAAAATCGTGGTGCCCCCGGCTGCCTGGCCGCTTAGAACTTGGTCCAGATCGATGCCGTTGATCCGACCGGGGCCGGCACGCAGCGCGCCATCTCCGGACAGTGAGGCCATGATTGCAGCCGTGCTTTGACCCGACCCCAGAAGTGACAGGCTGCCATCTGCGGGGCCTTCCATCCGTTCAAGGCCCATGGCATCGCGCAAGATAGGTTGCAGCGCCACACCGCCGAATGCCAGATCGGCTCGCACAGACAGACCAGATCGATTGTTCGCCACAAAACTACCGGTCATCACACCATCATAGCCTGACAGTTCGCGCAGTTCGAAAACGGCGCGCGAATTGTCGACGCTCATCAACGCTCGTGTCTTGCCAAAGCTGAGATCACCAACTGTCAATGCATCGGAAATCAGGGCTATTTCTCCGTCAAAGGCCGCCAGCCCGGAGGCATCGATGGGTGCGTCTGACCAGCCGTCGCTGGCCGGTGCGTCCTGTGACGTTCCGGTCAGGCCGGACAGATCCAGTGCTTTGGCGCGGATTTGCGCGTTCACATGCGGCTTGGTGGCAAGTTTGATGTCAGCCGCTGCCTCAATGGCGTTGCCGTCTAGTTGTAAATTGGCGTCGCGAATGGCGAGCAACCCATCGCGCGTCAGAGTCACGGCCAACGTTCCCGACAGCGATCGTCCCAAGCCCTCAGGCAGGTCAACGCCAATCTGGCCCATGACAGCAGCCGTTTGCGCAGTCTGAGGAAGGTCGAGTGTGAGCGTCCCCTTGGCTTCGGGTGCCGGGCCAGCCAAACCATCAAATCCGATCGTGCCGCCACCTGCCTTCAGCGTGGCATCCACCGGACCCGCGCCGCCAAACAGCGCGGCAAGAGGCCTTTGAATGTTTGCTGTTACTGCAATTGAACCGTTGCCCGGGTCCAGATTGGCCGAGATGAGCATCGGCCCATTCATGTCAGGCCAGCGCAAGGTCAGATCGGTATCATCCACACGCGTTGTGCCATCCGGGCTTTGAAAGACGAATGTCCCGTTTGTGATGCTTAACCTGTCCAGCGTGAAGCTTGGGATACCAGAGGATTGTTCTGCGCTGCCCTGATCTGCCGAGAAATCCCAATTGGCCTTCCCAGAACCATCAGAGATCAAGCGCAGTGTCGGAGAGGCGGCGGTCAGGCTCTTGATCTCGATCCGGCCTCGAATGGCCGCCATTGCGTCCAGACCAATCCCTGCGCTTTGCGCGGTAAACATCGGTTCAGGGCCTGCCCAATCCGGATTGCCGATTTGCAATCCACCGGCCTGCAGACCCAAAACAGGCCAGATTGAAAGGGTTGCGTCACTGAGAACAACCGGACGGTCGAGTTGCCGCGACAGTTGATCAGACGCGATTTTGCCCAGCCGGTCTGCGGGCAAAAAGGCGATACCCATCACGGCAATGACCAACAAGACGGCCAGAAAACCCAAGGCCTTCCAAATCAGTTTCATGTTCTATCCTGTCTGCTTCTTATTGTGGCCATGGGTTTCATGCACGGCCTCGGCGTGCAACCAACAGATCGTGGAATGGCCGTTTTTCCGCCGATGCAGCGTACGGCCGTTCTGCGGGTTCAGCCGATCTTGTTTCCGCGGCTCCAGACGCCTTGCAGCAACGGGGTGCGGTCATATTGCCGAACCCGCAGGACATCGCCGCGCAAACCTGCCCTAAGCGTGCCGCGATCGAGCAGGCGTGCGGCCTTGGCCGGGTTGCGGGTCACGGTTGCCACAGCTCTTGGCAAATCATCCCAAAGCGCCGCAAGATGAAAGGCCGACAGCAATAGAGCGGAAGGCACGTAGTCGGAAGACACGATATCCAGAAGGTCCGAGCGGGCCAGATCTTCTGCCGCAACATTGCCGGAGTGGGACCCGCCGCGGATCAGATTGGGTGCGCCCATCATGATCGCGATGCCGTTTTCACGGCAGGCCTTGGCGGCTTCCGCCGTTGTTGGGAATTCGGCAAATCCAACGCCGTTTCTGGCGGAGATCGAAACATGCTCAACGGTTGTGTCATCGTGGCTGGCCAGCACAGCCCCCAATCGGCGGGCTTCTTGCACCGCGCCGTTCTCATGTGCGACCGCGTAACGTTTCTGCAGCTCCAGAAGGTTTTCGACGTGTTCGGCGAACTGTTCGTCCGTCATGCCGCGTTTTTTGGTGACGTAGGTGCGCATTGTGTCCAGATCCCGGAACTGGCGTTGTCCTGGGGTGTGGTCCATCAGGCTGACGATACCAACGCGGTCATCGGGTCCAAATGCAGCCAGTTCCTGCAGCAGGGTTTCCGAGCAGATTTCGGCCCGTAAATGCAAATAGTGACTGATCTTGAACACCCCGGCGGCCCTTGCTGCCAACAGTTCGTCGGCGAGCTTGCGGGCATAGTCCCGGTAACGGCCGGCGTTGCCATGTATCGAACCGGCGCGCATGGCGTCGAACACGGTCGTGATCCCGGTCGAGGCGAGTTCTGCATCATGGGCGATCAGTGCTGGCAGATGTGGCCAATCCACCTGAGGGCGGGGTTCTATGTGCCGTTCCAAGTTGTCGGTGTGCAGTTCGATCAGCCCGGGCATAACCAAATCGCCCTTGCAGTCTATGGCCTGTGCCGGGACGTGGTCGCCTTCGGTGATTTCGGCAATCACACCCTTTTCGATCGCGATCGTGCCGAGTACAACCTGATCGGCCAGTACGAGCCGAGCGTTCGAGAGACAAAGATCACCAGACATGTCGCTTCCTCGACCTTTGCCAAATTGAATGCGATGAGAGAAAGAAACACATGTCATACTCTCGATTTGCACTCTACTACGTTTTTCCTGACGGTGCGCTGGCAGAATTTGGATCAGCTTGGTTGGGCTGGGATATTGCGCAAGGCAGGCAGGCCAATCAGTTTGATTTGGCCGGTTTGCCGGATGCTACGACAGCGCCGCGCAAGTATGGGTTCCATGGAACATTGAAGCCGCCGTTTCGGTTGGCAAATGGCTGCACGGCACAAGACCTGCAGGCTGCCGTCGCGGAATTGGCCGGGCGATGCCCTATGGCAGAATGCGAGGGCCTTCAGCTTTCTGTTTTGGGGCGGTTTCTGGCGCTCACCCCTTTGGGTGACACAGCTGCGGTGCAGCGGGTTGCAGAGACCTGCGTTCGGGACCTTGATCATTTCCGGGCGCCTGCAACCGAACACGAGATTGCACGGCGTATGAAGGCCGGGCTTTCAGAACGTCAGCGGTCGCATCTGCTGCAATGGGGGTATCCCTACGTGATGGAAGACTTCCGGTTTCACATCACGCTAACGGCGCGCCTGCCCAAGAAAGAGATCGCCACATGGGTTGAAGCGGTGGAACACCATCTGCCGAAACTGCCTGCGCCCTTCACGCTGAGCGAGATCGCTCTTTGCGGGGAACGTGAGGACGGCCGATTTGAAGTGATCCAACGTTACGCATTGGGTGGATAGATCAAGGCGTGGTTGGTGACCGCCAATCAGAGATTGTTCGCCGCTTTGGCCCGCCCCCTTTCCCCGTCGCGCGCCATGGCCTATACGCGCGGAATGCAGAACCCTCCGAACCTTCGCCCTGATATCGCCCAACCCCGTCTTGCATCTGATCGACGTGAGGGCCAGCCCAGCATCGGTATGGTCAGCCTTGGTTGCCCCAAGGCTCTTGTCGATAGTGAACGTATTCTCACGCGGTTGCGGGCCGAAGGGTATGGGATCAGTCCTGATTACAGTGGCGCGGATGCGGTCATCGTGAACACCTGCGGCTTTCTGGACAGCGCCAAGGCTGAAAGCCTTGAGGCGATTGGCGAAGCCCTGTCTGAAAACGGACGTGTGATCGTGACCGGCTGTTTGGGCGCAGAGCCTGAGTACATCACCGGCGCACACCCCAAGGTTCTGGCGGTGACGGGCCCTCATCAATACGAACAGGTTCTGGATGCTGTTCACGCAGCCGTTCCGCCCAGCCCCGATCCTTTTGTGGATTTGCTGCCGGCGCGCGGCATCAGCCTGACCCCGCGGCACTACAGCTACCTGAAGATTTCCGAAGGCTGCAATCATAGCTGCAAGTTCTGCATCATCCCCGACATGCGCGGCAAACTGGCTTCGCGACCGCACAAGGCGGTGATGCGCGAGGCTGAAAAACTGGTCGATGCAGGCGTGCGCGAACTGTTGGTTATTTCGCAAGACACCAGTGCATACGGAACCGACTGGAAAGACCGCGAAATCAAATTTCCCTTTCTCGATCTTGCGAGGGATCTTGGAACCTTGGGCGCGTGGGTTCGTCTACACTACGTCTACCCATATCCGCATGTCGCGCAGGTCATCGATGCGATGGCCGATGCGGGCAATGGATTGCTGCCTTATCTCGATATTCCGTTTCAGCATGCGCACCCGGATGTTCTGCGCCGTATGGCCCGGCCAGCAGCCGCAGAGAAGACCCTGGACCGTATTGCAGAGTGGCGTTCGATTTGCCCGGATATCACCCTGCGCAGCACCTTCATTGTTGGGTACCCCGGAGAGACCGAAGCCGAGTTCCAAACCCTTCTGGATTGGATGGATGAAGCACAATTGGATCGCGTTGGATGCTTTCAGTACGAAAATGTAGAAGGTGCGCGTTCGAACGCTCTGCCTGATCACGTTCCGGACGACGTAAAGCAGGATCGGTGGGATCGCTTTATGCAAAAGGCGCAAGCCATTTCCGAGGCCAAACTGGAAGCCAAAGTCGGCCGAGTGTTGCCGGTGATTGTCGACGATGTGGACGAGGACGGCATCGCCACCTGCCGCACAATGGCCGACGCGCCCGAGATCGACGGTAATCTGTTTATCGACGAAGGAACCGAGGGTTTGAACCCCGGTGATATTGTTCAGGTCGAAGTTGATGAGGCCGGAGAATATGACCTTTGGGGGCAACGGATCTGACGGGTCAGGACGCCGGGTAGACCTCCCATTTTGCCTTCATACCTCTGTATTGCCGTTTCATCAGTTTATCTGCCCGGGTCTTGGTGAAGGTCATGGCAATGTCCATTTGCGCTTTGGCTTCGCAGTCCAGGCTGAGTTCTAGCCAGTCTTCGATGTTGAATGGAATCGAGAGTGACAGTCCATCGCCCTTTTCGATTTTTCGGGTTGTAGGTTCTGCCAAGGCATCGTTGTTCAGAAACTCGGCTTCCAGAGGCACCGGGTTTTTCGGCGGCTCAACTTTTACGTAGGAAGCATCACCCGCTGGTGTGTCTGGCGGTCGCTGCGTTCTGGGCGGATCGGCATCAATAGCTCGGGCAGTATAGGCGTAGATGGATTGCATCGGGCCCTGATACTCTGTCAGTTCAAGGTAGACAGGCACCACAACTTGGAAACTGTGATCGCGCGCCTCACCATCAAGCGAGTCTGTGATCTTGAATTGCGTGGAACCAGACAGCCCGACGCCACGAACCTTGAGTTTGAAAGACGTCTTGCCACTTGTTTCTTGAGAGGCGTCCACTTCGACAGTCAGAGATTTCTCGACCATCGGTTCGACCACATAGTCAAAGATTGGAACAGGTACGGCGACAGGGTTTCCCATGTCGCGGCCCGTTGGGGTGAACGCGCCGAACCATGCCGTCCAAATTGAGATCAGCTTGCCAAGACGTGGGTCTTCTTGGGTGTCTGCGCCACCGTCCCGCATAGCCAACGGCCGTGTGTCCAATCCATCTGCGAGGTCGAAGACCTCAGGCAGGTTTTCGAGAAATTCAAACGCCTCTTGAGCGTCATTTTGCAATTGGCGCATTCCGGGCAGTTCCGTTGCGCCGGCGGGTACAAAGCGGGACAGATCGATGGGGACCTGTCGCATAATGTCACGCATGGCGTAGAGCATGGGCAGCCCCTGCGACTTGATCCTGCTGCGCAGCTCAGCCGGGTTGGTTGAAAAAGGATGTTGCGCCAAAGGCAACGCGACTGGATCGGGCTCTGGGCCCGTTTGAAAATCGTCTTGCATAAAATGTCCTCTTCTCAATGCCCCAAGGGTGCCATCACCTTAGGGTTGCATCAAGAGAAATGAGGATCGTTATGGTGCCGGGGACCACCCCGCGCTTCTTTAGAACCCAAAGCGGCGTGCAAGGCGTTTTAGTGGGCTCATTGCGGTATGTGCTTTGGCAACGCTGGCATCGAACAGACGCTGTTTGCGATCAGCGTCTACAGCACAGAAATCTTCGACATTGACCCAGCCGGAAAACGCCTTCTGCGCCTCTTCGGGTGTCATTGCGATTTGCTCTGTGTACGGGAAGCGGACACCCAAGGTTGCGTTCAACCACTGAAGGTCTGTTGCCCGCGCTTCGACTACGGCATGCCTGTCCTTGAATAGGCTCGGCCGGGTGAAGCCGGGAATGTCTGAATCAGTTGCGACCAATGCCTTGCGAAACGCTTTTCGATCGTCGCCAAGCGCGGCCGGCAATGGGTGCGTTCCACGAAACACGTCCTGAAGAACCGCCATGCCTTCGGGTGAAATCGAAGTGTTGGCCTCGGCTTCGCCTCGATCCAAATCAACGACATCAATTTTAGGCAAGGTCGTTGCAAAAAAATCCTGAACCACGTCCCCGCCGATCAACGCATTTTTGGCGAAGAGACGCGCGGTCAATGGCCCCGGGCCAGCGGTTTCAAAGGGCTCCAGCGTGTCACGATAAAAACTCTGTGAAGGCGCGCGAAATTCCGCTCTTTTTTTCACCTCTTGCTGCATCCACGACAAAAAATACGACGCAGGATCGCGCAAGTAGGCGATAACTTCGGTTGTTTCGGCGATCTCAGCGCATCTGGCACGCAGCTGAGCCATTGCGTCCGGACCGAACGGTCGAAACTGATTCTCACAACTCAGGACAATCGTTTCAGGCTTTTGTTCTGAGATTTCGCCCTTCAGAGCAGTCCAGAGGTGTGCAGCATTTTCATAGGCTTTGGCGCTTGTAGGCGCGAGCGAAGCCATTTGCACGGGGTCATCAGGCAAGACGCCGTGAACGTGCGGAAAAATCAATTGATGATTGTCGTGTCTGCCCGGATCCGGGAACAGGACACCGGCTTGTGACAGGGCTTCGCTGGACGCGCGCAGGCAGCGTTGGATCGAGGTCGAGCCGGTTTTGCCATGCCCGATATGCAGGATCAGCCGCTTTGCCTTCATTTCAGGCTACGCATCCTTTGGTGAAGTGATCCGTCAGGTTTGTTCGTCTTCCAGATGAAGCTTCATATCGATCAGAACTTGTTGAATTGCCAGCGTTTCTTTCAGCAAACGCTTTGCTTCATTGGCCGTGATGATGCCGTCTTCGATCGATTGATGGTATTCCGCCATCAGCATTCCAAAGCGCTGCGACAGGGCGATGACATCGGAGTTCACGCCGCCTTCGGACTTCGAATTCCTGCGCCGTTCATCAAAGCTGAGGGAAATGCCCTTCAACTCGGCCAATGCCGCGGTCACATGTGGATAGGAAGAGGCTTCTTCCAAAGCAGCGACCGCATCGATCGGCATAAAGCGATCTGCGTGTTCCGGATAGTCGGAGTAATATCGACCGAGGGTCGCCTTTGATTTTCCAGTCAGTTCGCATGCGGGTTCGATACCCACATCCTTGACCAGCGCCTCGGTGTGTTTCTTTAGATAGCGGCCTACACTAGACATCTCATACCCTCTGTCCCGCATATTGCGGGGAGTTCCCCAAGTCTTTTCCCATTATCTATATTGAACGAGCCTGTCATTAACAATCCAAGTCCCATTCTAGGGACACTGTGTTGCCGTAGGGCGTCGCCTTTTTGTGTTTGCTTGGTGTGCGTCGGATGATTTGCTAACCCCAGTTTGTCCGACGTGGTGTTTGAGGCGCGTCCCTATTCGCACGATCTTGGCGCGGTTTGGTCTCGACCCCCGGGGATTTCCCCAAGGCCAGCCGCGCCTCTTTCCTCTCTTGCCAAACGTGCCTCCCTTGGGGCAATCAGCGATCTATGGCAAAACTGCATTTCCATTACTCAACCATGAACGCCGGCAAGTCGACCTTGCTGCTGCAAGCGGCCCACAACTACAACGAAGGCGGCATGCAGACCTATCTGCTGACGGCTGCTTTTGATGATCGAGCGGGCAAAGGGCGCATAGGCTCCCGCATTGGTCTGGGCCGAGAGGCCGACACCTTTGTGCCGGGCGAGGATCTCTTTGCCAAAGTCGAAAAGCGGCTGGCCGAAGGGGAAATAGCCTGCGTTTTCGTGGATGAGGCCCAATTCCTGAGCCATGATCAGGTGTGGCAACTGGCTCGGGTCGTTGATGATCTGGGTGTCCCGGTTATGGCCTACGGGCTGCGTGTGGACTTTCGCGGTGAATTGTTCCCGGGCTCTGCCGCCCTGTTGGCGCTGTCAGACGAGATGCGCGAAGTGCGCACGATATGTCACTGCGGCCGCAAGGCCACGATGGTCGTGCGCCGCGATGGGCAAGGCAATGTCGTCACCGATGGAGCGCAGGTTCAGATCGGGGGCAACGAAACCTACGAAAGCCTATGCCGCCGTCACTGGCGTGAGGCCGTCGGGGATCGTTAGCGCGTGATCAGCGCGCTGTGGATGGCTTTCAAGCACTCAGCATGTACCGTTTCACGGGCGACGCCGGGAAGATCAGTGAATAATGGGTCACGACGCAAAAGCGATCGGTCGGCCGGCATGTCCAAAAATGTGTAGTGCCCGACATCCTTGCCCATATTGATGGCCTTGAATCGCGAATTGTATCGAGCGAGCCATTGAACGCATTGATTGAACGGCGCTTCGGCATCGGCCTCGACACCGATTAAAGTCACAGGCCGTCTGATCATCTGAACAGACGCTTCGGTGAAGCCCCGCACCGTAGGCGCCGGGGCTATCGCGACTATGGATTTCACCAGAGGATTGCTGAAGTCATCGCCGTGCCGCTCCCAGGATTGTCGAAAGACGTGTGAGTTTTTGAGCAAGGTCGGAATTTCGCTGGCGGCGTTTGGAAACTCTCTCGGGCCATCTTGTTCGATGTTGTTCTTACGTCGCCATTGATCGAAAGCCTGCAGAGACGTGCGGGCACCTGCCAAGGCAAGAACGGTGTATCCGCCAAGCGAAAACCCAACGGCCGAAACCTTGTTTTTGTCGATGGCGGCATCTGGTAGTCCAACGTCCGGCGTGCGGGACAACAGCAAGTTCAAGTCCTGCGCCCTTTCCCACCAGCACAGAAAGCCTTCTGCGCAGTAAGGTTCCAAACCGGTGTTGCCGTGATGATTTGCAGCAAGAACCACGAACCCTTTTTTGACCAATCCGCGGGCGATCCAGCCGAGGCTTTGTGCGGTGCCTCCAGTTCCGTGCGACAAGAGAACAATTGGGGACGCGCGTGTTCTGACCGGTCGGGCGTTTGCAACAACGGCGCCTGTTTCAAAAAATGGATAGGCGGGTGAACTGGCCGTCTTCACGTCTTCGGTTGGATACCACGTCGCCCAATGAATTGGCCGAGGCCCGGTGTCTTGCCAGTTGCGTCGCGCGGAATCCTCAATAACACCAGACCGAAAGCCGCAGTTATACACATTCATTGGTCTAATCACCTTTGTCTTCAGCACACCTTACACAGCAAGCCGTGCTCATGAATGATCGGGGCTTTGGGTAGGACGATTCTTCTAAGCCAATTTCGTCGAATGTTCGCAGCACTGGGAAAGGTCCATCTTTCAATTATCGAAACGGCCCAGTTGGCCAAATCATAGGAGAAAGAAAATGGTATTTCGCAAAATCTTTGGAAACAAGCAGACCCGCATGCAACGCCGCGCTGACCGCAAGCGTCGCAAGGCTCTGAAAAAGGAACTCAAGGCACGGGCGGCCATGGCGAATGGTGACTATCGCAAGGCAACACGCAAACTGATTGCGGCGCATAAAAAGAACCAAAAGGCGGGGCGGGTCGAAGATCGCACAGCGAACCTGGATGACACTATGATTGCCAACATGATCGCCGCTGGCGTACTTCCAGCCGATTTCATTCTGGACGGAATGGAAGACGAAGAAGCATAAATGCTGAACCGAAGGGCACCCCTTGGGGTGTCCTTCCGGAATTCCCTACTGGCGGGCGTGTGTCGTTGCCTTATTCTACAACTATAGATTTAACGATTTGTTGTAGATTGGATTTTGTCGTGTTTACCGCCGCTAATCAGCCGCAGTCGAGTTCGATCGACTACGCTCGAATAAATTTCACGTTGCTTGCATCCGTTGCAGCTTGGGCTGTCTCCGATCGAGAGATGGATCATTTGACAGATGAATTGACCGGAACACAAAGCGCAAAGATGCGTACCCAGTTGAATCGAGATTCTGTGCGAGTGGCTATGTTGGTTTTGGCGCATCGTGCATTGAACGGAGGTGTAGCGCAGGTATTCAGCCTCAGACAGCTTGCCCTCAGTCTGGATGAGCCACGGGTTGAATCGATGCAGAGAAGCCTGCGGAACTGGATGTTGCCCATGTTGACGCAGATTGGATGGATCGAAGGCTTCGTCACCACAGACGATTGGTCCACTCAGCCGCATGAAATTGAAATCACAGAACGCGGCCTCGCCGCGGTCAAAAGCTACCTCGGGCGCGTATCTGAGAATGCAGTCGCCCTGACCAATGCACATGAAAAGGAACTTTGCGCATGATCCGTTTTACATTTGCGCTGATGCTGATCTCGGCATTGACGGCTGGAACACTGCAGACATTGAGAACCGCAGTGGACCAAAGCCCGCAGATCATTGCCGTCGACACGGAGAGCCTCAAGAAGTTCCTTGAAAGCGAAAAGCCAAAATCTGGCCAGCTTCGATCGTCTTCAAAGATACTGTTGGTGAGTGGCTAAGCCCGCTCAACCAGCACCGATCCGACCGAGTAGCCTGCACCAAATGAGCAGATGACGCCTTTGTCCCCAGGCGCCATGTCGTTTGAGTGTTTGGAAAACGCGATGATTGAGCCGGCGGACGAGGTGTTTGCGTAGTCCTGCAGGATGTTTGGCTGCTCTCCGGCCTCTGGTGTGCGGCCCAGGACCTTTTTCCCGATGAAGTCGTTCATCGTCTTGTTGGCCTGATGCAGCCAAAGCCGGGCAAGATCATCCGCGGACCAGCCTTCGTCCTGCATGTGACGGAGGATATGGGCCGATACCATGGGCAGGACTTCTTTGAAGACTTTGCGCCCGTTCTGCATGAACTGCATGTCGCGGCGGTCTTCCATCTGGTCATGGGTGCGCCGCAGGAAGCCGTTATTGTTGCGGATGTTGTTAGAAAACTCGGTTGCGCACCGGGTGCCATGCACGATGAAATGCGCGCCCTTTGCATCTTCGGCTCTTTCGATCACCACGGCTGTGGCAACATCGCCAAAGATGAAATGGCAGTCGCGATCTCGCCATTCCAAGTGGCCTGAACAGATCTCGGGGCACACCACCAGTGCGCGCCGGACGGAACCGGACCGAACCATATCCGCCGCGGCCTGAATGCCGAAGGTTGCGGATGAGCACGCCACGTTCATATCAAAAGCGAAGCCACCGGCGCCCAACAGCTTTTGGATTTCGATTGCGATGGCGGGATAAGCGCGTTCGTGGTTTGAAGCGGCGCAGATCACAAGATCGATATCCGCGCCCGTCAGGCCAGCCATCTCCAACGCTTTGCCGCAGGCATCCATGCCCATTTCGGCCATGATGCCCGGCTCGTCATCGGCGCGTGCAGGCAAGTCTGGGAACATCCGGTCAGGATCGAGTACACCGCTTT